>NZ_JBEKVH010000218.1:0-4837 GCF_049514155.1 Roseiarcus sp.
GAAAATGCCGCCGCGCGAATGGTGCGAGGCAAAGACCCAATTCGCCATCATGTTCGACGACAGGTTCGTCAAAGCGTGATGGTCAACCCGGGCCCCGCACACAAGATTCCTGACAGTCCCGGGCGGTTGGCCAATTCCCCGATTTCGCGCCCCTCAGTCGGCGTCAAACTTTTCGCCGTTGCGGCCGCCCCTATCCGCCACACGCCGAGCCATTGGCCTCATGAAAGCATGAACTTCCGCAGTTTTGAGCCTGTCAATGGCGCGCTTCGCGCGCCGCCTCCGGCGGCCGAAGGCCATTGACAGGCTCAAAACTGCGGAAACAAGAGGCTTCCATGAGGTCGACGGCGCCCTCCGCCGAACGGCGGCGAACGCCGACCCAGTCGATCGCGGGGTGAGCCCCCTCTCCCGTTCGGAAGAGGGAGTTGCGTGCGGGAGAGCGCCGCGCCGCCGACAAGTCCATCGCGCCAGCGGCAGGGGAAATCCGCGCCGGGCGCCCCTATATGCAGGGATAACCGGACTCCAGCCGCGACGCGGCCTGCGGCGCGC
Source organism: Roseiarcus sp. (assembly GCF_049514155.1). Classification (GTDB taxonomy): domain Bacteria; phylum Pseudomonadota; class Alphaproteobacteria; order Rhizobiales; family Beijerinckiaceae; genus Roseiarcus. Next base: position 547 of record NZ_JBEKVH010000218.1, read on the forward strand.
CGGAGCCCTTTCGCAATTCCGACGGAGCCCTGATGGCCGCGCTCTCGATCCTCGACCTCGTCCGGGTTACGCAGTCGGCCGATGCGCGCGGGGCCCTCGACAACGCGCGCGACCTCGCTTCTAAGGCGGAGAATTGGGGCTACCGGCGCTTCTGGATCGCCGAGCACCACAACATGCCGGGCATCGCCAGCGCCGCCACGGCGGTCGTCATCGCCCATATCGCCGCCGGCACGCGACACATCCGCGTCGGCGCCGGCGGGATCATGCTGCCGAACCATGCCCCGATCGTCATCGCCGAGCAGTTCGGCACGCTGGCCCGGCTGCATCCCGGCCGCATCGATCTCGGGCTCGGCCGCGCGCCGGGAACCGACCCGATCACGGTGCAGGCGTTGCGGCGCAGCCTGGCCGCCGCCGACACGTTCCCGCAGGATGTGCTTGAGCTGCAGGCCTATTTCGCCCCGGCGGTTCCCGGCCAGCGGGTGCAGGCGGTGCCGGCGGCGGGAACCGAGGTGCCGCTGTGGATCCTGGGGTCGAGCACGTACGGCGCGGCGCTCGCCGCCGAACTCGGCCTGCCCTACGCCTTCGCTTCGCATTTCGCGCCGGCGCAGCTGATGATGGCGCTGGAGATCTATCGCAGCCGCTTCAAGCCCTCGCCTCAGGCCGAGCGGCCCTACGCGATGATCGGCGTCAACATCATCGCCGCCGACAGCGACGCCGAGGCGCGGCGCCTGGCGACGACGCAGCAGATGTCGATCGCCAATATCTTCCGCGGCGAGCGGGGCTTAAGCCGCCCGCCGATCGACGACATCGACAGCTATTGGACGCCTGCGGAAAAGGCGCAGGCGCTGCAATGGCTTTCGCGCTCGATCGTCGGTTCGCCGGCGATGGTTCGCGCCGGCATCGAGGCGCTGGTGGCTGAAACCGGGGCGGATGAGCTGATGATCGTCTCCGACGTGTTCGATCATGCGGCGCGCTTGCGTTCGTTCGAGTTGATCGCCGCCGCATATGCTCCGGCAGCGATCGCGCCGGCGCCTGAAGACGTGGCTTGAACCCTGGCGGCAAGTCGTCTTTCGCTAGGGCGCGATGCGTTCAGGTCGAATCAGCTTGGTTGTCATCGCGAGCAAAGTGTTCAGCCCGGGCACATGACTGACGGGTGTTCGTGGACATGGCTGACGCCTCGGCGCGGCCATGCCGCCGAGTCGCCGTCAAGCGCCTGCGGCGCTCCTGCGCTGCGCTTCGGTCGCTTCGCGATGACTGCGACGCGGCGGCATGGCGTTCGCTCGCCATGGACTTCGACGGAAGCGTCCGGCCCATTGGGGCCGGAACGCGCCGTCAAAGTCCATGGCGAGAAAAAAGCCCGTCTCGCGCGGAGGGGTCAAGGTCGCGCAGCGCCCGCGCAAGCGGGCTTGGCCTTAGGGCGTCCGAAAGGACGCCCGTCTCTCGACGGGCTATCGACGCCGAGCACGGGGCGGGCATCAGGCACGCCTGTCAGCCATGTCTCCGAACACCTATCAGCTACGTCCCCGGGCTGAACAAAAGCGAAGCGATCCAGACGTGGGGATTGCGGCTGCGGCTTAGGCTGGATCGCTTCGCTGTCGCTCGCGATGACGATCGGAACCGCATCCGCCTCAGGACAACTCAAGGGGGAAGGGGCGGCGCTGCGGTGCTATATTGCTCATCCGTCGCATCCCCGCGGCTCCGAGCGCGTCATGGAAACCTTTCGCCGGCTGATCGAAGCGATCGAAGCCGAGGGCGCGGCGGCGTTGATCACGCTGGCCGAGACGGCGGGGTCGGCCCCGCGGGAGGCGGGCGCGCGCATGGTGGTGCGGGCGAGCGGCGGCTTCTATGGCACGATCGGCGGCGGCGAACTCGAACATCAGGCGCTCGAGGAAGCGCGCGCGGCGCTCGCCGCCGGGCGCGGGGCCGCGCGCCGCCGCTCGGTCGCGCTCGGGCCGGAGCTCGGCCAGTGCTGCGGCGGGCGGGTCGTCTGGCGGGTCGAGACCTTCGACAGGCGCGATCTCGCCGACCTCGCGCCGCTCGGCGCGGCCGAGCGCGAGGGCCCGTTCGTCGCGCTGGCGCGGCTCGGCGAGGACGGCCGCGTCGCGCGCCGGCTCGGCGACGCGCCTGAGAACGGCGAGCGGAGCGAGGCGTTCGGCGAGGCGGCGACGCCGGTCTATCTGTTCGGCGCCGGCCATGTCGGCCGCGCGCTGGTGCTGACGCTGGCGCCGCTGCCGTTCGCGGTGCGCTGGATCGACCCGCGGCGGGACGAGTTCCCCCAGCTTGCGCCCGCCAACGTCACGCTGGTCGCCGCGGCCGATCCGCCCGCCGAGCTGAAGGCGGCGCCCGACGGCGCGTTTGTGCTGGCGATCACCCATTCGCATGCGCTCGACCTCGCGGTGGTCGCCGAGGCGCTGCGCCAGGACCGTTTCGCCTATGTCGGCATGATCGGCTCGGCGACCAAGCGCGCGCGCTTCGTCAGCCAGTTGCGCGCGGCGGGAATCGCCGAAGCGCGCATCGCCAGGCTCGTCTGCCCGATCGGCTTGGCCGGGATCGTCGGCAAGGAACCGGCGGTGATCGCGCTCGCCGTCGCTGCGCAATTGCTGATGGCGCGGGGCGCGCTGGCGACGTGACGCCGATCGCGATCGCCATTTTGCCGTAAGGCCACTCCGCCGCGCCGTCGTCGCGCGCAGGAGTCAATCCTCGCCGAGCGTAGCGAGGCGACTGCGAAGCGGCGCGCGATTGACGCCGAGCACGACGATGGCCGTCGCCGGACGCGTTGGAGGCGCAGCGCCTTTCTTATCGCCGCGCCGTCCCGCGCGGCTTCTTGCGCGCCGTCTTCTTCTTGTCCGCGCGCTTGGCCGCCGCCGCCTTGGCTTTGCCGCGCCGCGCGCGCTTCTTCGGCGGCGCGAGCGCCTTGCGCGTTTCGGCGCCGACGCTGTAGCCCTTGAACCGCTCGACGATGCGGCCGACCTCTTCGTCGGAGAGGATCGCCGGCCGACCGACGCTGATCGCGAGATAATAGACGTGCGCCAGCGCTTCGAGCTCGCGCGCGCGATGAATCGCGACGTCGAGATCGGGGCCGACGGCGATCGCGCCGTGATTGCCGAGCAGGACCGCATTGCGTTGGCCGAGGCCGGCGACCGCGAGCTCGGAAAGCTCCTTGGTGCCGAACGGGGCGTAGCGCGTGCATTCGATCGCCGGGCCGCCGAACTGCGCGATCATGTAATGGGCGGCGAGGATCGGCCGGTTGAGCGTCGCCAGCGCGGTGCAATAGGGCGGATGGCTGTGGACGATCGCGCCGACGTCGGGCCGGGCGCGCATGATGTCGAGATGGAAGCGCCATTCGGTCGAGGGCTTCAGCGGCCCCGCCCAGGCGCCATACTCGCCGTTCAGCGGCATCAGCGCGATCATCTCCGGCCGCAGCAGGTCGTAGGGGACCGAGGCGGGGGTGATCAGCATCGCCTCGCCGAGCCGCGCCGAGATGTTGCCTGCCGTGCCGGGGCTCAAGCCCGCGGCGCTCAGCAACCGGCATTGGGCGACGATCGCCGCGCGCAGATCCTTCTCTTTGGTCGCCACTGACGCCCCTCGTTCGTCGCCCGCGCGCGCTGGCGCGCGGCCGCATGCTCGCTATACTCACGCCGCCGCGACCGCAAGAGGACTCGCCTCGCCAGGGCGGCAGGCCCGGCGGCGCCCGCCGCCGCCGATTCGTCAACGCCAACGCCGAAACGCGCCCCGATGTCCGCCAATCTCTTCGACCTGTTGCTCGAGCGCGCGCCGCGCCGCGACAAGCTGGCGATCGATGCGCCCGACGGCCTGTCGCTCACCTATTCCGAGCTGTTCGCCCGCGCCGGGCGGGCGGCGCGCGCGCTCCTCGACTGCGGCGTCGAGCCCGGCGACCGCGTCGCGGCGCAGATCGACAAATCTCCGGATTGCGTCGCGCTGGCGCTCGCCTGCTTCAAGGCGGGGGCGGCGCTGCTGCCGCTCAACCCCGCCTATACGCTCGCCGAGCTCGAATATTTTCTCGCCGACGCTGGGCCGGCGCTGACGCTTTGCCGCCCCAAACTCCTTGTGGATACACGCGCTCTCGCCAAACGCCACGCGCTTCCCGCTGTCGACAGTTTTGGCGCCGAGGCTGAGGGAACCTTCTTCGATCGACTGGCGTCGACGCGTGACGAGCTTCCGGCGATTTTTCGCGTCAAGGACGATATGGCGGCGATCCTCTACACCTCGGGCACCACGGGCCGCTCCAAGGGCGCCATGCTGACCCACCAGAACCTCAGCTCCAACGCCG
>NZ_JBEKVH010000219.1:0-4803 GCF_049514155.1 Roseiarcus sp.
TGATCGGCACGAATCAGCATTGTTCATTGTTTGCTTGGCGGAGCGAAAGCGCCGCTTGCGTCCGATGCTTCCACCCCTGGCGGTCGTCTCTTCGCCGAGCCGATAGGCGTTGGTCGTCAGCAAGCGGTGCGACAAGACGACCGGCGTCACGCCGGTGTTGACCAGGGCAAAGGCGCCGGCGCCGTTGGTCGCCTTCATCACGCCAGGCGGGAAACAAGCCTGGCCGACGGTCGCCGTCTGCCGCGGGAATTCTCTAGCGCGTCGCGTCGACGCCGTTCGCTTCGCCGAGGCGCGGGCTCGGGCGATCGGAGGCCATCCGCACGCCGTCGATGACGATCGGCGAGGCGATTCCGGCAACGCGCGCGCCGTCGTCGCCGACGAGATCGAGCCTCAGGCCGCGATGGACGACCTGCGGATCGGCGAACACGTCGGCGATGCGGTTGATCGGCCCCGCCGGCACGCCGGCCGCTTCGAGCTTCGCCAGCAGCTCGGCGCGGGCGAGGGCGGAGAGAAAGGGCGCCAGCGCGGATGCGAGGCGGGCGCGGTTGGCGACGCGCAGCGGGTTGGTCGCAAAATCCGGCTCGGCGCCGGCCGCCTCGGCGCCGATCGCGCGACAGAGGCCGCCAAACTGCCGGTCGTTGCCGACCGCGACGATGACATGGCCATCGGCGACGGCGAACACCTGGTAGGGCGCGATGTTGGGGTGGGCGTTGCCGAGCCGGCTCGGCGAGCGGCCGGAGACGAGATAGTTCATCGCCTGGTTGGCGAGCATGGCGACGGCGCAGTCCATCAGCGCCATGTCGATATGCGCGCCGATGCCGTCGCGGTCGCGCCGTCTCAGCGCGGCGAGGATCGCGGTCGAGGCGTAGACGCCGGTGAAGAGATCGACCACCGCGACGCCGACTTTCTGCGGCTCGCGCTCCGGCTCGCCGGTGATGTCCATCAGGCCGCTCATGCCCTGGATGATGTAGTCGTAGCCGGCCCGCTCGGCGTAGGGGCCGTCCTGGCCGAAGCCGGAGATCGAGCAATAGACGAGGCGCGGAAAAGCGGCGCGCAGGCTGTCGGCGTCGAGGCCGAATTTCGTCAGGCCGCCGACCTTGAAATTCTCGATCACCACGTCGCATGCGCCGGCGAGACGGCGGATCGTCGCGCGGCCGTTGTCGCTTTCGAAATCGACCGCGAGCGAGCGCTTGCCGCGGTTGCAGCCATGGTAATAGGCCGAGCCCCAGGCGCCGCCCTTGGCGTCGGCGACGAACGGCGGGCCCCAGGCGCGGGTGTCGTCGCCGACTTCCGGCCGCTCGACCTTGATCACCTCGGCGCCGAGATCGGCGAGCAATTGGCCGCACCACGGCCCGGCGAGAATGCGCGCGAGCTCCAGCACGCGCACGCCCGCCAGCGGCTTTTCCGTCGCCATCTTAAGCCCGCCCTTTCAGAAGAACGCCTGCAGGCCGGTCATCGCCCGGCCGAGGATCAGCGCGTGGACGTCGTGCGTGCCCTCGTAGGTGTTGACCGTCTCGAGGTTCTGCAGGTGGCGCATGACGTGGTACTCGCCATGGATGCCGTTGCCGCCAAGCATGTCGCGCGCCAACCGCGCGACGTCGAGCGCCTTGCCGCAGTTGTTGCGCTTGATCAGCGAGATCATCTCCGGCGCGGCCTTGCCTTGGTCGAACAGCCGCCCGACCCGCAAGGCCGCCTGCAGGCCGAGCGCGATCTCGGTCTGCATGTCGGCGAGCTTTTTCTGGAACAATTGGGTCTGGGCGAGCGGCCGGCCGAACTGCTTGCGGTCGAGCCCGTACTGGCGCGCGCGCGTAAGACAATCCTCGGCGGCGCCCATCGCGCCCCAGGCGATGCCGTAGCGGGCGCGGTTGAGGCAGCCGAACGGGCCCTTCAGCCCGGCGACGCCGGGCAGCAGCGCGTCCTCGCCGACCTCGACATTGTCGAGCACGATCTCGCCGGTGACCGAGGCGCGCAGCGACAGCTTGCCCTCGATCTTCGGCGCCGAAAGGCCGCCCAGGCCCTTTTCCAGCACGAAGCCCTTGATTGCGCCATCGTGCGCGTCCGACTTCGCCCAGACGATGAAGACGTCGGCGATCGGCGCGTTGGAGATCCACATCTTCGCGCCATGGAGGCGATAGCCGCCTTCGACCGCCTCGGCCCGCGTGCGCATCGCGCCGGGGTCGGAGCCGGCGTCGGCCTCGGTGAGGCCGAAGCAGCCGATCGCTTCGCCGCGCGCGAGCTTGGGCAGGTATTTGCGTTTCTGCGCTTCCGTTCCGTAGGCGTGGATCGGATGCATGACCAGCGACGACTGCACGCTCATCATCGAGCGATAGCCGCTGTCGACCCGCTCGACTTCGCGGGCGATGAGGCCGTAGGCGACGTAGGAAGCGCCGGCGCCGCCGTATTCTTCCGGGATGGTCGCGCCGAGCAGGCCGAGCGCGCCCATCTCGGCGAAGATCGCCGGATCGCTCTTCTCCTTGGCGTAGGCCTCGATCGCGCGCGGCAGCAGCTTGTCCTGGGCGTAGTCGCGCGCCGTCGTCCTGATCAGCGTCTCCTCCTCGGAGAGCTGGTCGGCGAAACGGAACGGATCGTCCCAAAGGAAGGCGGATTTCGCATCAGCCATGACTTCGAAGCTCCCTGGCCAAGCCGGCGGCGGCTGTCCTGCCCAGACCCGTCATAAGGCGCAACGCCGCGGCTTGGCCAGCGCCGCTTTGGTCGCGCAGCCCCGCCGCGACGGACCGGCGCCCGGACGACCAGACGAATTCGCGGCTTAATGATTGACTTGGCTCGCCGCTTTCCTACTTTGCGCGGCTCGCGCCCTGGCGCGCCCGCTGAGGGAAGGTTCTGGTTGATGTCGCAAGCAGCCCTGCGCGAGACCGCTGAGGTCTCCAAGGCCTGGCCGTTCGAAGAGGCGCGCAAGCTGATCGCGCGGATTGAGCGCACCGGCCAGAAAAGCGTGCTGTTCGAGACCGGCTACGGGCCGTCGGGGCTGCCGCATATCGGCACCTTCGGCGAAGTCGCGCGCACGACCATGGTGCGCCACGCCTTCCGGGTCCTGACCGACGATAAGATCGAGACGCGGCTGGTCGCCTTCTCCGACGACATGGATGGTTTGCGCAAGACGCCCGACAACATCCCCAACCGCGAACTGATCCAGGCCAACCTCGGCAAGCCGCTCACCGAAGTGCCGGACCCGTTCGGCGAATACGACAGCTTCGCCGCCCACAACAATGCGCGGCTCAGGGGCTTCCTCGACAGCTTCGGCTTCGACTACGAGTTCGCCTCCTCGACCGCCTATTACAAGTCCGGCCGCTTCGACGCCGCGCTGCTGCACATGCTCAAGCGCTTCGACGCCGTGCAGCAGATCATGCTGCCCTCTCTGCGAGAGGAACGCGCGGCGACCTATTCGCCGTTCCTGCCCATTCATCCGCGAACCCGGATCGTCATGCAGGCGCCGCTGATCGGCCTCGACGCTGAAAAAGGGACGATTCGCTGGCGCGATCCGGCGACCGACGAAGAGTTCGAGACGCCGGTCACCGGCGGCCATTGCAAGCTGCAATGGAAGCCCGACTGGGCGATGCGCTGGTACGCGCTCGGCGTCGACTACGAGATGGCGGGCAAGGACCTGATCGACTCGGTCAAGCTGTCGTCGCAGATCGTGCGCGCGCTCGGCGCGACGCCGCCGGACGGCTTCAATTACGAGCTGTTCCTCGACGAGAAGGGGCAGAAGATCTCCAAGTCGAAGGGCAACGGCCTGACGATCGACGAATGGCTGACCTACGCCAGCCCGGAGAGCCTGTCGCTGTTCATGTTCCAGAAGCCGAGCGCGGCGAAGCGGCTCTATTTCGACGTCATCCCGCGCACGGTCGACGATTATCTCGGCTTCCTCGAAACCTACCCCCACCAGGAATGGCGGGAACGGCTCGGCAACCCGGTCTGGCACATCCATTCCGGCGCGCCGCCGGCCGCCGAGACGCTCGAGCATGGGGCCGACGGACAGACGACCGTCTCTTTCGCCATGCTGCTCAACCTCGCCGCGGTCGCCAACAGCGACAATCCGGCGGTGCTATGGGGCTTTCTGCGCCGCTACGCGCCAAGCGCGACGCCTCAGACCCACCCGCGCCTCGACAAGCTCGTCCATTACGCGGTCGCCTATTTCCGCGACTTCGTCGCGCCGAAGAAGCGCTATCGCCCCGCCGACGCGGTCGAACGCGACGCGCTGCAGGCGGTGTCGGCCAAGCTCGCCGCGCTGCGGCCGCAAACCACCGCCGAGGACATCCAGCACGCGCTCTACGACATCGCGCGGCCGATCCCGCGCTACCAGGACCTCGACGCCAAGGGCGCGACGCCGGAGCGGCCGGGCGTGTCGAGCGCGTTTTTCGCCATGCTCTACGCCGTGCTGCTCGGCGAGGAGCGCGGGCCGCGCTTCGGTTCGTTCGTCGCGCTCTACGGGATCGACGAGACGCGCACGCTGATCGCCAAGGCGCTGGCCGGCGCGCTTGTCGCGGCGTGAGTCGCGGCGTGGCTAGCCCTTGGACCGCTTCATGAACGCCGTGAACGCGACTTGCGCCTCCGGCGACTTCAGCGCGGCGGCGAACAGCCTCACCTCTTCGTCCATGCGCGCGAGCACGGCGGCTTCGTCGCCGCGAAGAAGGCGGCGGGCGGCGAGCAGCGCCTGGCGCGGCTTGGCGGCGAGCGCCTTGGCCTTGGCGAGCGCGTGGGCGTGCAGCGAGGCGGCGTCGACGATGGCGTTGATGAGGCCGCCGGCGCGAGCCGCCTCGGCGTCGAACGGCTCGCCGAGCAGCA
>NZ_JBEKVH010000220.1:0-4796 GCF_049514155.1 Roseiarcus sp.
AAGTGTTCGGCGCGCTCGATCTCGGACGCGTCGTTCATGTCGACGAGCGGGCTGACATGGAAATTGCCGTCGCCGACATGGCCGACGATCGGCGCGATCAGGCCGTGCTCGGCGATGTCGCGCTGCGTCTCCTCGACGCAATCGGCGAGGCGCGAAATCGGCACGCAGACGTCGGTGGCGAACGGCCGCGCGCCGGGCCTCAGGCCCGTCGCCGCCCAATAGGCGTCGTGGCGGGCCTGCCACAGCCGGCTCCGCGCCTCGGCCTGGCTCGCCCACGCGAACGGGCCGCCGCCGTGTCCCGCGGCGATTTCGCCGAAGCGGCGCGTCTGCTCGGCGACGCTCTCCTCGCTGCCATGGAACTCGACGAACAGCATCGGCGTTTCCGGCAGTTCGAGCTTCGAATAGGCGTTGCTCGCCTTGACCTGCAGCGCGTCGAGCAGCTCGATGCGCGCGACCGGCAGGCCCGACTGGATCGTCTCGATCGTCGCGTCGCAGGCGGCGCGCACGCTGGCGAAGGGACAATGGCCGCCGGCGATCGCCTCCGGGACGCCGGCGAGGCGCAGGGTGATTTCGACGATGATTCCGAGCGTGCCTTCCGAGCCGACAAAAAGGCGCGTCAGGTCGTAGCCCGCCGCGGATTTCCTCGCCCGGCTGGCGGTGCGCAGGAACGATCCCTCGGCGGTCACCACGCCGAGCGACAGAACGCTGTCCTTCATCGTGCCGTAGCGCACCGCATTGGTGCCGGAGGCGCGCGTCGCCGCCATGCCGCCGATCGAAGCGTCGGCGCCGGGATCGACGGGAAAGAACAGACCGGTGTCGCGCAGATAGTCGTTGAGCGCCTTGCGGGTCACGCCGGGTTCGACGACGCAATCGAGATCTTCGCTGTGGACGGCGAGCACGCGGTTCATGCGCGAGCAATCGATCGACACGCCGCCGTAGAGCGCGTTGACATGGCCTTCGAGCGACGTGCCGGCCCCGAACGGCACGATCGGCGCGTCGTGGGCGGCGCAAATGCGCACCGCGTCGATGACGTCCTCGCGCGTCTCGGCGAACACCACCGCGTCGGGCGGTGCATTGTCGATCCAGGTCAGGGTGTGGCCGTGCTGCAGGCGCACCGCCTCGGCGGTCGAGAGCTTCGCCCCGAATCGCGCCGCCAGCGCCGCCGTCAGATCGGCGACGGCGTGCGGAGGCAGACGGCCGTCGCGGCGGCGCAGCAGAGGGCGGGTTTCGATCGTCATCGGCGGCGGCTTCCAGTCACGGGGCGGAAAGAGGCGCATCTTGCCCCGCCGCGCGGCCCGTCGGCAATCCTCGGGCCGCCGCGGTCCAATCTGGACAAGCGGGTCGAGTTCGCCGACGCTGACGACTCGGGGCTGCGGCGCGCCGGGGGGCGGCGGCCGCGCGAGGGGGAAGGGGCATGGCGAGGTTTTCCGCCAATCTGTCGATGCTGTTCACCGAACGGTCGTTCCTCGATCGCTTCGGCGCGGCGGCGCGGGCCGGCTTCCGCGGCGTCGAATATCTGGGCCCTTACGGCTTTCCGGCGGCGGAAATCGCCGCCCGCCTGCGTGACTTCGGCCTGGCTCAGGTCTTGTTCAACTTGCCGATGGGCGACATGACCAAGGGCGAGCGCGGCATCGCCTGCCTTCCCGATCGCGTCGACGAGTTCCGCGCCGGCGTGGCGCAAGCGGTCCAATACGCGCGCGCGCTCGGCTGCCCGACCGTCAATTGTCTCGCCGGCAATCCGACGCAGCATACGAAGATGGCGGAAGCGCGCCGCACGCTGGTCGAAAATCTGCGTTACGCCGCCGACCGCCTGGGCGAAGCCGGGGTGCAGATGGTGATGGAGCCGCTCAACCGCTACGACAACCCCGGCTATTTCGTCACCCACAGCGGCCGCGCGCTCGACATCATCGACGAGACCGGCTCGACCAACATCAAGCTGCAGTACGACATCTATCACATGCAGCGGATGGAGGGCGATCTCGCAGCGACGATCGAACGGCTGCTGCCGCGCATCGGCCATATCCAGATCGCCGGCAATCCAGGCCGGCACGAACCGAGCGTCGGCGAGATCAATTTCCGCTTTCTGATCGAGCGGCTCGACGCGCTCGGCTACGACGGCTGGGTCGGGGCCGAGTATAGCCCGCGCGGCCGCACCGAGGACGGGCTCGGCTGGTTCTCGACCTACCGGGCCAAGAACGAGGGCTGATGTCGAACGCCGCCGCGATCGTCGCGGCGCGTTGCGAGTTGCTCAACCCGAAGGTCCAGGTCTTCGCCGACGCGGCGGCGCTCAGCTTCAATTTCGCCTCCCGGAGCGAGAGCGGCGAGGCGACGCGCTGGAACGGCGCCGAGGTCTGCGCGCCGGCGCGTGGAAGATCGTCCAGACGCGCTGGTCGCTCACTGGCGGCCGACCGGGCTGACCAGGCGGTTGCGAAAGGTCCGGCTGAGCCCCAAGTTTATCGGCATGGATCAGCTCTCTCCTCCGGCCGACAATCCTCTGCTTGCGTCGTGGGACGCGCCGTTCGGCGCGCCGCCGTTCGACCGCATCAGGCCCGAGCACTTTGCGCCCGCCTTCGACGCGGCGTTGGCGTCGAGACGCGCCGAGATCGGGAGAATCGTCGCCGATCCGGCCGCGCCAAGCTTCGACAACACGATCGTCGCCCTGGAGCGCGCCGGCGCGCGGCTCAAACGGGTGAGCGCGGCGTTCTTCCACCTCGCCAGCGCAGAGACCAGCGGCGAGATCGAGCGCATCGAACGCGACATTGCCCCTGTGCTGTCGCGCGAGCGCAACGCGATCCTGCTCGACGACGCGTTGTTCGCCCGCGTCGAGGCGCTACATCAGGCGCGCGGCCGTCTCGCCCTCGATTCCGAGGCGGCGCGGACGCTCGAACGCTGGCGCGTCGCGTTCAAACGCGCGGGCGCCGGCCTCGACGCTCGGAAGAAGGGGCGGCTGGCGGCGATCGGCGAGCGACTGGCGAGCCTCGGCGCGCTGTTCGGCCAGAACGTGCTCGCCGACGAAAAGGCGTTCGCGCTCGTTCTCGACGGGTCCGATGATCTCGCCGGCCTGCCGGAGAGCTTCGTCGCCGCCGCGGCGCAGGCGGCCGCCTCGCGCGGGTTCCCCGGCAAGTATGCGGTGACGCTGTCGCGCTCGTCCTACGAGCCGTTCATGCAGGCCTCGGCTCGGCGTGACCTGCGCGAGAAGGTCTTCCGCGCCTTCGTCGCGCGCGGCGCCGGCGGCGGCGCGCACGACAATGCGGCGATCATGCGCGAGACTGTCGCGCTGCGCGCCGAGCGCGCGCGCCTGCTCGGCTTTCCGAGCTTCGCCGCTTTCCGCCTCGCCGACTCGATGGCCAAGACGCCTGAAGCGGCGCTCGAACTGATGCGTCGCGTGTGGGCGCCGGCGCGCGCGCAGGCGCTGCGCGAAGCTGAAGCGTTACAGGCGATGATCGCCGCCGAGGGCGGCAATTTCGAGCTCAAAGCCTGGGACTGGCGCTACTATGCCGAGAAGCGCCGCAAGGCGCTCTACGACATCGACCAGAGCGAGCTCAAGCCGTATCTGTCGCTCGAGGCGATGATCGCCGCCGCCTTCGACGTCGCCCATCGCCTGTTCGGCGTCTCCTTCGTCGCCCGCGACGACGTGCGATTGCCAAACGCGGACGCGCGCGCCTGGACGGCGATCGGCCCGGACGGCGCGCCGATCGCGCTGTTCGTCGGCGACTATTTCGCGCGGGACTCGAAGCACAGCGGCGCCTGGATGAGCGCGCTGCGCGACCAGCAGAAGCTCGACGGAAGCGTCCTGCCGATCGTCGTCAACGTGATGAGCTTCGCCCGCGGCGGCGCCGGTGAGCCATGCGTGCTCAGCCTCGACGAGGCGCACACCTTGTTCCACGAGTTCGGCCACGCCTTGCACGGCATGCTGTCGGACGTCGCCTATCCACTGCTCTCCGGCACGAATGTCGCGCGCGACTTCGTCGAGCTGCCCTCGCAATTGTTCGAGCATTGGCTCGAGCGACCCGAGACGCTGCGCCGATTCGCCCGCCATTACCGCACCGGTCAGCCGATGCCCGAGGCGCTTATCGAGCGGCTGCATGCGGCGCAGCGCTTCAACCAGGGCTTCGCGACGACGGAGTTCGTCGCCGCGGCGCTGTTCGACATGGAGCTGCACCTGATCGCCGATCCGGGCGCGATCGACGTCGCGGAATTCGAAACGCGAACGCTGTCGGCGATCGGCATGCCGAGCGCGATCGCCACCCGCCATTCCGCGCCGCATTTCCAGCATGTCTTTTCCGGCGACGGCTATGCGGCGGGCTACTACAGCTATCTGTGGTCGGAGGCGCTCGACGCCGACGCCTTCGAGGCGTTCGAGCAGGCGGGCGACGATTTCGATCCGGAATTGGCCGAACGGCTGAAGCGCTTCGTTTACGCGGCGGGCAACACGCGCGAGCCGGACGAGGCCTATCGCCGCTTTCGCGGCGCCGATCCGTCGCCCGACGCGCTCTTACGCAAGCGCGGGTTGGCGGAGAATTGACGTAACGGCAGGCCGCGATCGCTGTCGGCGCTCAGCTCTGAATAGGGCGCAGCGCAGCTTCGAGGGCGCGCAGCCGCGCCACGCCTTCGGCGTCGGTCTTAGCGAAAGGCTCCTCGCAGAGGGTGACCAGCGCGGCCCCGTCGGCGAGGGCTTCGACCTCGACGTCGGCAGGATATTTCGCCCGCGCGGCGAGGTTGGGCGGCAGGTAGGTGATCCAACCGACGCGGGGCTCGAGGATTCGCCTTGCCTCTCTGGGTTCGACGATACGGGG
>NZ_JBEKVH010000221.1:0-4772 GCF_049514155.1 Roseiarcus sp.
CGCCGCGTGGCCCGAGGCGACGGCGAGCGCGGCCGGCGCCCCCTCGAGCGCGGCGACGCGCTCTTCCAGCGCCGCGGTCGTCGGGTTGGTGATGCGGGTGTAGATGTTGCCGAACGCCTGCAAGCCGAACAACGACGCGGCGTGGTCGACGTCGTCGAAGACGAAGGCGGTCGTCTGGCAGATCGGCGTGACCCGCGCGCCGGTGGTCGGATCGGGCCGGGCGCCGGCGTGGATCGACAAGGTGGAAAAACCGGGTTCGTCGACGGCGGTCATGGCGTCTCCTTGGCGCGCGGCATGGTGACAAATTCGGGCGGGGAGGGGAAGCGCGGGCGAAGTCGCGGGCAGGGCGATTGGCAGGCGCGGAGCCGCGCGCCAGCGGAGCGGATCGCGGGCACGGGGGCCCGCGCCAAACGAAACGCCGGGTGCCGCGGTGTGTGAGCGCAGAGTTCGACCCGAACGGACGTTACGATGGCAGCTCGAATGGCCGGGATTGGCCGAGAGCGGACAGGCAGCGTCGGGCGACCGTAACATCGAAGCTGACGTTCGCTGCTGCGAGGCGTCACAATCGCTCTCAACCGTCAGGTCACAAACTCAAGCTTGCGGTCGACGGACAGCCGCCTGCACGCCTGCTCGATCTCATTTCAGCTCGAAATACTCCAGCGTGCCTTCGCCTTCATGCGGAGATTCTCCCGGTAGCTTGAGCGTAATCGGGCTCACGAAGCGCGAGTACCAAGGCTTCATCGACATGATTGCGGCGACCGCCTTTTTGACGAACGATTGGTCCGAAAGAAGGCTGCTGGACGTCAGGAGACGATCTGAAATCTTGAATTCGGCCCGACTTCCGTCAGCGGTCGCGAAGGAGACAGCCGAGTCGATGGGGCGCTCATGGTTTGGATCGGGATGGCGTACGGGGCCGCTCGCTACCGCCGTTAGGTCCGACCCGTAGGCGTTGACCTGCACCCCGTGATCGTCAGCGACGAAGAGGAGTGGAATATCCGTCCCCCCGACCGCGGCCTTACCATGGATATCGGCTGCGATGATCGTGTGGCCGCCGCTTTGGCCGCGCCCCCACCACCAGTTGTCGAATAGATCGGCTGGAGAAACATTACCCCAGTTGTGATCGTGATAACCGCTGCCCGTGACTTGTCGAGTCACGCCGTCAGCAGTCAACGTGCCCGTTATAGCGCCCTCCGGTACAGCCACCAGCCACGCGAAGAACCTGTCCCCGACCTCGTCGTAGCCAGTTGCAGGGCGGTAGGAAGCGACCCTGCGGCGCAGAACCAGATCGCAACCCACGCCGCCGGTTTCGGCGGCGTCCACATGAATGGCGTAGGTTTGCAGATTGCCTTTGAAGCTGTGAGGACCAATCTGAATGTTGGCTTGATCAGTCGCAAATGCTCCGGGGTCATCGAAGGTTCGCATGACGCGCCGGGTCGGCTTTCCTGGCGGCGTCAGTTCGAAATCCACCGCCCTCTTTTGCGATCCGTAGAGCCAATTGTCGCCGAACCAGACCACCACCACGGTCCCGTCGTCGAGCAACCCGTCGAAATACCACCACTCGAAATAGTCCGAGGTCTTCGGCGTGCGCCGTCCATCTTCCCGGACCTCGATCTCCGTTCCGATGCCGAGGGTCTTGAAGTCCTCCGGGGCTGCCGCGAGGTGAAGCCTTGCATCGCCGGAAGTCGGCGCCGTTTGCGGGCTGCATGCCGTGACAAGCGCGCCCAACGCGACGCTCGCCAACTTAGCCCTACTCGAATTCGTCATGCTCGTCTCCGTGCATAGTGCGCCGCGTCGCCGTTCAGCGCGAACGTAACTTTGGGACTTGAGAGTCGCCTCGTACCGCGCCGACGGTTGTGCTCCGTGCGGATTTGACCGCCCGGCAGACCGACACTCGGCTCACTGGTCAGTGAGCGGGCTCTCTCGGTGGTTGCCTGGGCGGCCAGCCGCTCCGGTCTTGAAGACCGCGAGAATCCAGAAGGGCAAAGCCGTGAAGAGACACACCAATGCTTCGACCGATCGGATATCGTGCGTCTGCCACTGGTGTCCGACAGGATCAGCTAAAACGGTGGACGGTTCAGTGTTGAGAATTAAGCTCAGGACGGGAGCAATGATGATTGACGTGTACGCCAATAGCGGCGTGATCCAGTATCCGGGCGCTTTCACGTCCGAAGCAGACCGGCTTCTGGCGTACAAAGCAAAGCTTTGGAAAAATACGTACACCGTCAGATACCATCCCAGGAAATTGCTCACAGGCACGCCGAAATAGCTCCCGCCGTCGCGCCATACCCAACTGCCATTGATCGTCGACGCCATCGGATCAATCGTGAGATCCCAGGACACCATGATAAAACTTGCGATCACCGGCGTTGCGAACGACCGCAGACCAAGCAATCTGCCGTCCTCGTCGCCGAGAATGGCGCGCGCTAACGCCCACGAGAGATAGCCCATGCCAAAATACGCTGGCCCGATCAGCAGAGGCACAAGGAATAGTTTGGGGCCCAAGGCGTCGCTGTAGTGGTACCAGCCGAATGGGAAGCCCGTCATGATGCTGAGATTCTCAAACGCGTTGCTCACTCCCAGACAAATGAGCAAGAAGATCAGGATGCCGCGCAAGCCGTAGGTCAACGCGCCGTGCAGCAACCCGAATAGCGTAAGTGTCGATGCGATCAGGGCGCCGCCCACGCCCTGCGGCAGATGCAACGCAACGGTCGCCACATGCGAGATGACGCTTGCTGCCGCTACTGTCCAGAGCAGCGGCGTCGCCCAAGGACGGGCTCTCTGCGTTGCTGAATCCGTCCGGAGATCCGTTGTCATTTAACACCCATCGTGTAGCCAAACTCATTCCGATAGCGAGGGACGAACAACCCGCGTCCCGTCGGTTGGGAGATTTACCACCTGCCGTCCAGCACTGGGCTGGCCCGCCCATTTCCCGGCTAGCGACGGTCGATGTCGGTGAGACAGCTCCAATCCTTGTCCTGCCAGCCGCGCGCGATCGACGCCTCGAGTTTGCTGCGCAGCGCCTCGGCGCTCGACAGCCGTAGATTCACGTCCTGTGCGGCGGCGATCATCAGTTTGACATCCTTGAGCCCGCCGGAGGCGGTAAAGCCGACGGCGTCAAAGTCGCGCTCGCTGATCTTGGTCACGTATTCGCGCGTCGCCGGGTTGGCAAAAAAACTGGACAACATTTGCTGGACCAGCGCCGACGGAAGGTCCGACTTCTCCGCCCATGCAAGCGATTGACCGATCAGATCCAAGGCCGAGGCGCCGAGAAAATTGGCGATGAGCTTGGCGATCGACGCCTGGCTTGCGCGCTCGCCGACAACGAAAATCATCGGCGCGTAGGACGCGATGACGGAACGCGAAGCCCCGATCCGCTCGGCGTCGCCGGCGACAAAGGTCAGCAGCTGAGCCGCCTCAGCGGCGGGAACCCGGCCGACGACCGGACCGGCGATGTAGCAGCGTCCGGCCGCCGCGTGCATCCGTTCCAGTTCATCGGACAGCGTCGGCGATATGGTGCTTGTGCCGATGTGAACGGCGCCGGGCCGCAGGCCCGCCAGAACGCCGTCCGGTTCCGACACAACGGCCTTCACCGCGTCGTCGTCAGCCAGACTCGAAATCAGGATGTCAGCGTCGGCCGCCGCAGCCGCCGGGGTCTTGGCAAGCCTCGCGCCGAGCGCGATGAGCGGCGCAGCCTTATCCGCGGAGCGGTTCCAGACCGCTAACGAATAACCGGCCCGGCGGATGTTCGCAGCCATCGCGACGCCCATCTTGCCCAGTCCGATAAAGGCGACCGTCAATTCCGCAGGAGACTTCATCGCCGACCCTCGACCTTCTTGGCGCGTCGCCGAAATGACGACGCCGAATAATCCGACATTCATTCGGATTGCGAAAGTCGGCTTTGGCCGCGCGCTATCGGCTCGCTTGCGGCCGAGTATAAGCCATTGCTGTATATAGCTTTTGCGGCCCCACGCGACGTCCTTCGCCGAAAGACGCCGTGGTGGAGCGCGAACGTCACTCGGGTTTTGCGTCTACCGACAGCGGGCGACCTGCCGAGCTGCGGTCGGCGCGTCTAGGTCCGCAAAAGGCGATGCTCGACGTAGCTCCGCACCAATTCCGTGAGCTCGATTTCCAAGGTCTGCGAACTGACTTGGGCGCCGCCCTCCATCGCCCAGGCACGAATGACGCCGACGATGGCGCGCGACAACACGTAAAGCCGCTCGGGCAGGATGCGGGTCAAATCGGCGCCATCGACCGGCGCCTCTTGTCGGCGAAGAAACCCGACGATCATCTCGACCGAGCGCGCCAACTCCGCCGCGTGGCCCTGCGCGATCATGACGCCCAATAGTGCGCCGCGAAGACGCCGACGCCCGCCGAAACCTCGGATCATGGCGCGAATCGCCCTTTGCGTCGCGGTCGCCGGAGCCCCAGCATCCGCTTGTTGCAGCGCCCGTTGAACCGCAGCCGAGGTCTTTCCGAGTTCGTTGCGCGCCAATGCGACGAGGATGGCGTTCTTGGACGGGAAATAGTCGTAAACCGTACCGACTCCGTAGCCTGCGACCTCAGCAATTCGTGCCGTCGTCAGCGCTTCAAGGCCTTGGCCTTCTATCAATCGCGCCGTCGCCTCAAAGATCGCCTCGACAGCTTGGACGGAGCGTTGCTGGCGAGGCGTCCGTCGCGCAGAAGAGCCGGCCCGCTTAGCTCGCGCCATTCGATGACCTCGTTTCGGGATCTGTTGATATCAATCGGATACGGCAGCCGCCCCGATTAAGGGC
>NZ_JBEKVH010000222.1:0-4755 GCF_049514155.1 Roseiarcus sp.
CGTCACGCCGATACTTGCGCCGGGTGATTTCAGTCCAGGCCATCGTGCTCCCCTCGAATCTCGCAAATCCGAAGGAATCACAACCTGCTGAAATCACTCAGCTCCTTTTTCAGTCAGCCTCTAAAGCAGGGCGATATTGAGCGCGTTTGATACGAAACTGGCTGCGTCGGCAGGCCAAGTCCAAGGCTCAGCCGCATAAGCTCCAATATGGAACGTGACTGCCGCCGCGGTTTCAGCAGGTGAAGGTCATAGTGCGCCCTTGGACCTTTTACCGCATGCATATCCATATCGGGCGACTTTCTTGACTTTTTTTCCCGTCGCGGACGCCCGCTGAGGGTCGGATCCGGCCATCCGGCTGCCGCTCGGTTAGGGGTTCAAACGTCAGTCGGGCGCCGTTAGAGCGTATCGCCTTTGGGTTTACACGGACCTCATCCTGAGGCGCCCTCGCGTTAGCGAGGGCCTCGAAGGATGCTCCAGGGATTGCGTTAACGCACGTTCTGGAGCGTCCTTCGAGGCCGCTTCGCGGCGCCTCAGGACGAGGAGCGTAAGCGGCAAGCGATTCCAAGCAAACGCCGCGCGCTCTAGCCGATCACCAGCGGCGCTTGCAAAGTCGAATTCTCTGACTAAAGTCAGAGAATGCCCGACGCCGCGATCCAGCAAGTCCGCCGCTTCAACCGCCTCGTCACCCGCCGCGTCGGCGCGCTCGACCAGAGCTATCTCAGCCGCGGCCGGCCGCTCGGCGAGGCGCGGCTGCTGTTCGAGATCGGCCTCGCCGGCGCCGACGCGCGGAGCTTGCGCGCCGCGCTCGATCTCGATTCCGGCTATCTGAGCCGCCTGCTGCGCGCGCTTTCCGCCGAGGGGCTGGTCGAAGTCGTTCGGGGCAAGGGCGACGCGCGGGTCAGGCGCGTCGCGCTGACCGCCACAGGCCGCGCCGAGCTCGCCGCCTATGAGCGGCTGTCGGACGAACTCGCGCGCTCGATCCTCGCGCCGCTGACGTCGCCCGAGCGCGAGCGCCTGGTCGCGGCGATGGCCGAGGTGGAGCGGTTGCTGCGCGCCGGCGCTCTCGTCGTCGCGCGCGAGCCGGCGGACTCGGCCGACGCGGTCTGGTGCCTCGAGCGCTATTTCGCCGAGCTGGCGCGCCGGTTCGACGAAGGCTTCGATCCCGGAAAGGGCGCAAAGGTCGGCGCGGAAGCGATGAACCCGCCGCACGGATGGTTCTTTCTCGCCCGGCTCGATGGCCGGCCGGTCGGTTGCGGCGGGCTGGCGCGGCTCGGCGCAGAAGCGGGCGAGGTCAAACGCGTGTGGACGGCGCCCGACGCGCGCGGGCTGGGCGTCGCGCGCCGCCTCGTCGCCGCGATCGAGGCGCAGGCGCGCGAAGCGGGCCTGGCGACGCTCAAGCTCGACACCAACCGCGCGCTGAAAGAGGCGCAGGCGCTCTATCGCAAGCTTGGCTACGTCGAGACCGCGCGCTACAACGACAACCCCTACGCCGATCACTGGTTCGAAAAGCGATTGTGAGGCCAGTCCGCGCCGCGCCCAGAGCAAGATGCGTTGTGGTCGAATCGTCACCGGCGTCATTGCGAGCGAAGTGAAGCAATCCAGACTTGGGGATTGCGGCTGCGGCTTCGTCTGGATCGCTTCGCTGTCGCTCGCGATGACGACCGACAGCGATTCCATGCAAAAGCCGCGCACTAACCCGGCCCGCCGTCGCGCGGTCGATCAGGAATAGAGCCCCGCTTCGTCCGACAGCGCGCGATCAGCGCGTCGAGTCGGGAGAGGAACAGCTTCAAGGTCGCCGACGCATTGGTCTTGTTGTAGCCGATCACCAGGTCGATCGTCGGCGGGTCTCCGGCGAGCGGGCGGCTCGTGACCGACCAGGGCAGGAAGTTCTTGGCGTAGGCGGGCAGCAGCGTAACGCCGCGGGTCGAAGCGACCAGCGACATCGCCATGGCGAGATTGTCGACCTTGTGCGCGGGTTTGAGAACGACGCCTGAGCGTTTCAGGTAGGCCTCGATCGCCGCTTGCACCGTGGGCGCCGTTTCCGACATGCCGAGGAACGTCTCGCCTCGGAAGTCCTCGATCGCGACCGCCTCGCGCCCGGCGAGACGATGGTCGCTCGGCATCACCGCGACGAACGGCTCCTCGGCGACGAGCCGATATTCGAGGTCGGGCATGCCCGGCTCCGGCCTGAGAAAGGCGAGGTCGATCTTGCGGCGCATCAGCGCTTCGGCAAGCGTCCGCGAATAGCCGCTCGACACCGTCACCTCGATGTCGGGCAGAACGTCCTTCAGCGTCTGCATCGCCTCGGGCAGCCAATCCATCTCCTGGCCGGTCAGGAAGCCGAGCGCAAAAGAAGGCTTGGCCGGCGCAGCCGCGCGGCGCGCCGCTGCGACGGCCGCCTCCGCCTGGTCGAGCGCCAGCCGGGCATGTTCGAGGAAGGCTTTGCCCGCAGGCGTCAGTTCGACGCCGCGCACGCTGCGAGCCAGGAGTTGCGCTCCGACTTCATATTCGAGATCGCGGATCTGACGGCTGAGCGACGGTTGCGCGGTGTGCAGCCGCTGCTCCGCGGCGAGCGTCAGGCTGCCGGCGTCGGCGACGGCGACGAAATAGCGGAGATGCCGCAGCACCATGGCGCGTCTCATGCCTACCAGGTATGGGCGCCACCGTACAAAGTCTTTTTAAAGTGCGCTAGAGCGGCGTAATCACCATGCCGTTGCAGTCTTGCGAAACGAATCACGGCGCAAGAGCCTGGTCCCGAACTCAACCATCGCAACGCGGAAGCCGTCGCTTCCGCGAACGACGGATCGCGCCATCATGCCGGTCCGCAACAGAAGGAAATCGAACCATGACCACGCTCTCTGGAAAGACGGCTCTCGTCACCGGCGCTTCTCGCGGCATCGGCCGCGCCACAGCGCTTGCGCTCGCCAAAGCCGGCGCCCAGGTCCTCGTCCATTACGGTCGCGGCGCGGCCGAGGCGGAAGCCGTCGTCAAGGAAATCCGCGCCTCCGGCGGCCGCGCCGAGGCGCTCGCCGCCGATCTCGAGGCGCCCAGCGCGCCGCGCGCGCTCGCCGAGCAGGCGCGCGCCATTGTCGGCGATCGCCTCGACGTCCTGGTCGCCAACGCTGGCGTCGGCAAATCGGCGACGATCGAAGAGACGACCGTCGCCGATTTCGACCGGCTCTTCGCTGTCAACGTGCGCGCGCCGTACTTCCTCGTCCAGCAACTGCTGCCGATTCTGGGCGAGGGAAGCAGCGTCGTTCTCGTCTCCTCGCTTGCCGCACACGCCTCGGTCGGCGCGCTCTCGGCCTATGCCGCCACTAAGGGCGCGATCGACACGCTGGTGAAGCACTTCGCCGCCGAGCTCGGCGGGCGGGGCGTTCGCGTCAACGCGGTCGCGCCTGGCGTCATCGAGACCGATATGTCGAGCTTCACCAAATCCGAGGGCGGTCGCGAATTCACCCTCGGCATCCAAGCCCTCAAGCGGCTCGCCCAGCCCGACGACGTCGCCGGCGCGGTCGCCTTCCTCGCTTCGGACGAAGCGCGCTGGATCACCGGCGACACGCTCCGGGTCGACGGCGGCTCGAAGCTCTGAAGCGGTCTTTCATCCCTCCACAATCGTGTGAACCGCCCGACTAAGCCGTGGCGCCGCGTCGCGGCGCGCGCCATAATGAACGCGCGAACGCGCGCGAAGCGCTGTGAAAATGGGAAGGTCGGACGATGATCGCGGTTCTGATGCTGATCGCGCTTTCCGGCGCGCCTCCCGCGGTCGACGCGGCGAAGGTCTGCAGCGATGCGCAATCCTCGGCCCTGCCGGAGGACGCGAAAGTCGCCTTCGACAGTTGCGTGCGCGACGAGCAGGCGACGCGCGAGAAACTGGTGGCGCGGTGGCCGCACTATTCCGCAGTCGCGCGTTCGGCCTGCGTCGGCGACGGCGGCGGCGTCGGCTTGAGCAACGTCGAACTGTGGACCTGCCTCGAGATGCAGCCGGGCGGCAGCCTGAGCCTGCAGAGCAGCGACAACCCCGCCGACTCCGGCCTGTCGCCCGCGCCGCCGCGCGGCAAGAAGCCGTAGCGGGCGCCGCCGCGCCAGTCCGTAAACGCCGGGCGATCTTTAGCCGGGAGACGGGCGATGGCGGAACGCGCGCGGCGCAAACCGAACTGGACGTTGCAGGCGATTCTGTGCGCCGGCGTGGTCGTCTGGCAGTCCTACGATCTGGCGACGGCGGTCGAAGCGGGTTCGACGGCGCTGTTGGCGCTGCAATGGGTCCTGCTCGCCTGCGGCCTGATCGGCGGCGTCGGGGCGCTGGTCATGCTGGCGAGGGGCGCTCAACCACGCGGTTGAGGCGCGGCGAGCCCAGCGCGCTCGGCTTGCTTCGCCAGTCCTTTCTCTTTAAGTCGTCGCCCGACCCTTTCCCCGCGAGGCGCCCCTGATGGCCGAACTGCCCCCTCATCTGCGGCGCCTTGAAGCCGAAGCAATTCACATAATGCGAGAGGTTGTAGCCGAATTTATCAATCCAGTAATGCTATATTCGATCGGCAAGGACTCGTCGGCGATGCTGCACGTCGCGATCAAGGCCTTCCATCCGGCGCCCTTGCCGTTCCCTTTGCTGCACGTCGACACGACCTGGAAATTCCGCGAGATGATCGCCTTTCGCGACGAGACGGCGCGGCGGCTCGGCCTCGACTTGCGCGTCCACATCAATCAGGACGGCGTTGCGCGCGGCGTCTCGCCGGTCGCGTCGGGCAGCCAGCTCCA
>NZ_JBEKVH010000223.1:0-4743 GCF_049514155.1 Roseiarcus sp.
GTCCCGATTGACGGCCCTCGCCGAGGGCCGCGCCGATATCGTCGCTCTATCTAAGCAAAGCGCTGAAACGGTCTGTCGTCGCGACGAAGCTTTTGCCTCCGTGATGGAATTGCCTCCGTCAAGCTATTACGTCGGTCACGAGATTGTTTACCGCCGGGACTGCACCAAGGACCGTGCGAATTGGCGGATCGGCGTCGACTCGACGTCGTTCGATCATGTCGAATTCTGCGAGGCCGTCTTTCCTGGCTCGCCGCGGCGCGAGGTGCGCTACGTCAACCTTCCCTACGCGATCGCCAAGGGAGAGGTGGACGCCAGCGTGCTGCACTCGCGGTCCCTGGTGCCGATGGAATTCGCGACCGTCCTCGAGGTGGAACCGGTCCGATTGTCGAGCACGGTATTTCAGACCGCGTCGATCTGCGTGTTTCTGGCTCGCAAGGACAACGCCGCTTTGCGAGCGATCTTCGAGCAGATCGGCGACGCCGCAGCCATTCATGACGTTCAACAAGCGGTGATGAGCCGCCAACGTGAGCCCGAATTCTAACGTGCTCGCGACCAAGGCGGCGCGTTTCGAATCTGGCGGGGATCGCCAGCATAAGAAGACAGAGGGAGTGATAAAAGTGCACACGACAATCCGGACGCCGTTCATCAGAGCGAAAGCGCTACAGCCGCTCATCGCCGCCGCGGTAATATCGCTGGGGTTTGCGGGCGCCGCGACGGCGGCAAGTGGAGATGCTCCCGCGGGAGCAAACAATCTTCAGTCGATCGAATTGTATAGCGGCATGACGCCCGCTCCCGACGCCAAGTCGGTTGATACGTCCCATTTCAAGAAGGCGGCCCATTATGTCGTGGGCTACGCCGGTTTCGGCCAGGTCAACAGTTGGCGCGTACAGGCGCTTCAATCGACAAAGATGCTTGCTGAGAATATGGGCGTGGACCTGCGCATCACCGATGCCGGAGGCAATGCGACTAAGCAGATCTCCGATGCGGAAGATCTCCTCGCGCAGGGCGTGAACGCGCTGATCATTTCGCCGGTTGCGAGCGAACCGCTGGCGCCGGTCGTCGAGCGCGCCTACGGGCTTGGGATCCCGGTCATCGTCTGGGGTTCGGACGTGGCGACCGACAAATACACCGCAAAGGTTGTCGCCGACGACTATTTCTTTGGCCTCGCCGGTGGGCGAAAACTCGCACAGGACATGGGCGGCGCCGGCAACGTCATCATGCTGCGCGGCATCGCCGGAAATAGCGTTGAGAAGGCGCGGTACGACGGGGCGGCAGCCGCACTCAAGGAAGCCGGCGGCAAAATCAAGATTGTCGGCGAAGAATACGGAAGCTGGGCCTTCGATCAGGGCAAGTCGATCACGCAGACCTTCCTTGCGGCCAATCCGAAGATTGACGGCGTTTGGGCCTCTGGCGCGGCAATGACGCGGGGCGCCATCGAAGCGTTTCAGGAAGCTGGGCGCCCGCTGGTCCCCATGTCCGGAGAAAACCTCAACGGATACATGAAGGTCTGGGCGAAACTGGACCTTCGCAGCAGCGGTCCGCAATTCCCGACGTGGCAAGGACCTGAAGCCTTGAAGCTGGCGCTGCGGGCTCTGGAAGGCAAGCCGATCATGTCCTCCTATCTGCTTAAGCCCGCACCCATCACCGACGCCAAGGCCGCCATGCAGGAAAAGGTGTCCGATGACTACTGGGTCGAGCAATACCTGACCGCAGACCAGATCAACCGGATATTTCCGAACAAGTGATCGATTCCGCGAGGAGGTCGAACGTGGCGACGCCAGCCCGTCCAGCCGAAGCGTTGCTGAGCTTGGATGCGATCAGTAAGCGCTTCGGCAACACTCAGGCGCTCGACAATGTGTCGCTGTCTTTCTCGGCCGGGCGCATTCACGCGCTGATCGGCGAGAACGGCGCCGGCAAATCGACGCTGGTGAAGATAATCAGCGGCATCGTGCGGCCTGACAGCGGTTCGATCGTGCTGAGCGGCGAAAGGGTGGCGTTCGCCACCCCTTCGGCGGCCTCCCGCGCCGGCATCAGTCTCGTTCATCAAGAACTCGCCCTGTTACCCTTCAACACGGTCGCCGAGAATATTTTTCTCGGACAGGAACAGCGATCAAAGTTCGGTCTTTCCTGGTCTCGCATGCACGAAGAAGCGCATGCGACGCTGGATCGACTCGGCGTCCATGTCGATGTCGACCGGCCGGTGGGAGAACTCTCGACGGCCCATCAGCAGATGGTCGAGATTGCGCGCGCAACCCGGCGCGATTCGCGCATGCTGATTCTCGACGAACCGACTGCCGCTCTTTCCCCCGACGACACCAGACAACTTTTCGACATGCTGAGGCAACTGGCCGCCCGAGGGACGGCGGTCGTCTACATCAGTCATCGGCTCGACGAAATCGAAAGGGTGGCCGACGACATCAGCGTCCTGAAGGACGGCCGATGCGTGGCGACGCGAGCGGCCTCGGAACTCGACTGCGACAGCATGATCCGCCTCATGGTGGGACGGGTGATCGAGGATCTCTTTCCGCCTAAGCCGCCCCGGCCGACGAGCGACCCGCTGCTCGCGGTCGATGGACTGATTGATCCGCCCTCCATCCGCGGCGCGAGTTTCAACGTGCGCAAAGGCGAAATCGTTGGGCTGTACGGCCTAGAGGGGCACGGCCAGGACGAAATCCTCGCCTGCGTCGCGGGTGCGCGCAAACCGATCGCCGGTCGTCTCGCGATCGAAGGCCGGCAGATCGCTTGGCAGCCAGTTACGCGGATGATCGAGAAGCGCGTGGGTTTCGTGCCCGGCGATCGCAAATCCGAGGGGCTGATCCTGGACATGACGGGTTTGCAGAATATCACTCTGCCCGTCATTCGGGGGCTTTCGAAATGGACCTTCGTGTCGAAGTCCCGAGAGAAAACTCTGGCGGACGACGCCGCGGTTCTTGCCGGCGTGAAAGGGGATCTCACGGCGATGGTGCGCACACTCTCTGGCGGCAACCAGCAGAAGCTACTCCTGTCTCGATGGCTGGCCGCGCGCTCGTCGGTGCTGTTGCTCAATCAGCCGACGCGCGGAGTGGATGTCGGTTCGAAGTCCGAGATTTATGAGCTGATCAGGCGCATGTGCTCGGAGCGGGGCGTGGGCGCGTTGGTCGTTTCCCGCGAAATCATCGAACTTCAAGGACTTTGCGACCGCATTCTGGTGATGTGCAGAGGCGTTTTGGTCGCCGAGCATCGCGCCGATGACAGCGAGGAGGCGATACTCGCCTCAGCCGTCGGTCAAGTGCAGGAGCGTTCGGCATGAGCGCGCGCTCGCAGACAGGGCTTCGCCTGCCGGCGTTTGTCCGGCGCAATCTCTCAGCGCAGCCGGCTTTCATCTTCTGCTTGGTTCTGGCGGCCGTCGGCGCGTCGCAAAGCGCCGCTTTTCTTTCGCCCTTCAATGTCGGCAATCTCGTTGTCCAGATAACCCCCTTACTGCTGGTGACCATCGGGCAGACCTATGCCGTGGGAAGCGGAGGTCTGGATCTTTCCGTCGGAGCCATCGTCAGTCTCGTCGCCGTGATCACCGCGGTCCTGTTTGCGCCGCTCGGCATCGCGGGCGCCGTCGCCTTGGGCCTTCTGGCCGCGATCGC
Organism: Roseiarcus sp.; assembly: GCF_049514155.1. Lineage (GTDB taxonomy): Bacteria > Pseudomonadota > Alphaproteobacteria > Rhizobiales > Beijerinckiaceae > Roseiarcus. Next base: position 3,618 of record NZ_JBEKVH010000223.1, read on the forward strand.
GATCGGCGCGATCAACGGGCTCTTCATCTCCAAGGGCATCGAACCGTTCCTGGTCACGCTCGCGACCCTTTCCGTAGCGCAGGGCGTCGCGCTCTTCATAAATCCCGTCCCGGGCGGCGCCGTTCCCGCCGCTTATCACGCCATCGCCGGCTACTGGGGCAACGTTCCGATCATCCTGCCGGCGGTGATGCTGGTGTGCCTCTTTTCGGCATGGTCGATCCGCAAGACCAGCACCGGCGCCCACATTGTCGCTGTCGGCGGAAACCGAGAAGTCGCCTATCTCTGCGGCATTCCGGTTGGTCGCACCTATGTCGTCGTGTACGTCCTCTCGGCTGTCTTCGCTGCGTTGGCGGCGTTCTTTCTCGTGGCGCGAACCAGCACCGGCGATCCGACGATCGGTGGGCGCTTCACCATCGATTCGTTGGCCGCGGTCGTCCTCGGCGGAACCGTACTGGGGGGTGGCCGGGTGACCATGCTCGGTGCGTTTTTCGGCGCGATAGCGTTGGGTCTTCTGTCCAATGTTCTCAACCTGCTTCAGGTGCCCGCCTTTTATCAGACGCCAGTGAAAGGTCTGCTGGTGATCGGGGCCGTGCTCCTGCCGACGTTGATCACGGGTTCGCTGGCGCGCAGACGCGCCTTGAAGTTCGCCGCGTCTTTAGCCTTGCCTGACGCTGACACGCGACTACGCCCATGAGCACCCTCGTCCTGGGCATTGATGTCGGAACGACATCCACGAAGGCCGCCCTTTTCGATCTGCTGGACGCGGCGCGGCCGCTTGCCGTAGGTCGACGGGCCTCGGAGGTCCACGAACCGCAACGCGGATATAGCGAGACCGACCCGGTCCAGGTTCTGACGCGGGTTGGCGAATGCGTGCGCGAGATCACCGCCAAAGTCGACACAGACGCGATCTGCGCCATCGGCATATCGGGAACCGCGTGCGGCGCGTGGCTGGTCGCCAATGGCGAACCCGTGCGTCCGGCGATCTTATGGAATGACGGCCGCGCGGCGCAAATCGTCGACGAATGGAGCGCGGACGGGCGCATGCGGGAAATCTTTGCCTTGTCGGGCAACGTTCCTTTTCCAGGCTATACGCTTCCGCTGCTGAAATGGCTGGCCGTGCACGAAC
>NZ_JBEKVH010000224.1:0-4679 GCF_049514155.1 Roseiarcus sp.
GAGAAGTTTGTCGGAAAACCGACGCATTCCTTTCTCGAAGGCCCGTCATTCGACTCCCACGGCAATCTCTATGTCGTCAACTTTGCGTTCGGACAGATCGTCAGGGTATCAGCGGAGGGGCGACCGTCCGTCGTGTTCGAGTACGACGGGGCGCCCAACGGATTGCAAATCGGCGCCGACGGGCTCGCTTACATCACTGACCGGGAACGCGGCGTCATGCGGTTCGATCCGGTGGCGGAAAAGATCGAAGTCCTGTGCGGTCGGGAGCAGCTGTCTCCGAACTATCAGGGCCTGAGCGATCTGACGATTGCGAGGAATGGCGATATCTATTTCACCGATCAGGGAGACTCTCATTTGCTGAAGCCGACCGGACGTGTCCTGCGTCTGTCGGCGTCGGGCAAGCTTGATGTTTTGATGGAGCACGTTCCGGGACCGAACGGCATCGTTCTCAATCCGGCGGAAACCCACGTTTTCGTCGCCGTGACCTATGGCCCGGCTGTGTGGCGTGGGCGCGTGCGTTCTGATGGCGCAGTAGACAAAGTTGGCGTCTTCCAGAGCCTTCCCGGCGGCTACAGCGGCACGGACGGACTTGCTATGGACCGAGAAGGCGGGCTTGCCGCGTGCCACAATCGCCTGGGAACGGTTTGGCTTTTCGATCCAAGGGGCGAACCGTTGTTTCGTGTTCGCGCTCCCCGGGAAGCCGGAACGAAGATCACCAACGTGGCTTACGGCGGCGAAGGCAACGCAAGGCTGTTTATGACGGAAGCCGAAAGCGGCAGAATTCTGGTGGCCGACGCGCCGACCCCGGGCCACTATGCGGTCGGCCAGAAGGTCTAATCGGCTTGAACCGTGTCACGTGCTTCGCGCGGAATATTGGGTCTGACTGAGTTTTGATGCAGTGAAGACTCCGGCCGCGGCGACTCCGGAGGAAGAATCGCCGCATGGAGTCATTCATCCGACCCGGCGCGCGAGATCGACGCGCTGGCGGCTTCTCTGCGCTAGTCAATGGCGATCGAGAACCGCTCAAGGGAAACGTCGAGCGGCGTCGTGCTCGCGCCGGGCTGTTGCGGCCGCAGGAACGCGCCGTCCCGAACGTTCGCGGGTTCGCGGAAGTGATCCTTGATCCAAGGGATATATTCGAGCAGCGCCGTGGATGGACGCCAATAGGCGAGATCGACATGCACCTAGCTCATTTCGCCGGCGTGCGGGGCGACCGGCAGCCGGAACGCGCGCGCCAGATCGATGCGGCAATCGAGCGGGCACAAGAGATCCGCCGGGCAGTCCGCGCGCGGTTCGGCGTCGGCCTCGAACGTCGTCGGCGAGGCGAGATGTCGCGGTATGGCTGATGATCTTTGGGAAACTCGGGGACCTTCTGTGATGAGGATCAGCTTCGTTTCAGTTTCCGCCACGCCACGACGAAGGCGCGGGCTCGATGAGCGACTTCGGCGGCGTCCAAGCCGGGTGAGTACAAGGCCCCGCCCAGACCGAACCCGGCGGCGCCGGCTTTGACGTACTCGCCGAAGTTGAGCGGCGTGATGCCGCCCACTGGAATGAACATCGTGCCCGCGGGGAAGACGGCGCGCCACGCCTTGAGTACGGCGGGATCAAGCATTTCAGCCGGAAATAGCTTCAATCCGTCGGCGCCTTTGGCCAGCGCGGCGAATCCTTCGGTCGGGGTGGCGACGCCGGGGACGCACGCAAGTCCGGCCGCCTTCGCGGCGATAATCACCGCGGGGTCGCTGTGCGGCATGACGATCAAACGCCCTCCCGCGGCGGCGACGTCGGCGACCTGCTGGGCTGTGGTCACCGTGCCGGCGCCGAGTAGGCAGGCGTCGCCAAGAGCATCCTGCAGGCGACGGATGCTTTCGACTGGGTTCGGCGAGTTCATCGGAACCTCGATGATCCCGAACCCTTCGTTGGCCAGGGCGATTCCAATTGGCGCCGCCTCGTCGGGTTTGACGCCGCGCAGGATGGCGATGAATGGCATGCGCTCGAGGTGGCTTCTGATGCTCATTGCGTCTGTTCCCGTCGCTCGGGCCCACGGTCCCGGATCAATGTTCGCGGTTCGCCGCGGCGTCTCGCTGACCAATGCCGATTGGGAATCGAACCTCCCGCCGGCCAAACCGGCCTCCTTCACGGCGCAGGCGTCAATCCTGAACGACGATGACGGCGGCGCTGCCACGATCGATAGAATAGTCCTCATATCAATTGCTTGTAAGCCAAGCGGCTCACTCGTGGTTCAGCTCGAACTTGACATCCTTCGTATACGCTGCTTGATTGGTTAAGACAACCATACCAAAGGTCGATGGTTGCGTGGGAGGAAACCGACATGAGGCTGCGATCGCTTACTCTGAAGGCCGCCTTGCTGGCTGGCGGCATGTCACTGCTCGCTGGCGCCGCGCTGGCCGCAGACGACGCCTGCACAACCGCCCAGCCGGGCGCGTTGCCTGCCGATTCTGCGGCGATCCTGCAGAAGGAACTGCCGCCGGCGGCCCAGGCCGGCTTCGAGGGCTATGGCAGCCCGGTCGTCGCCAGCCCGTATGTCAACTTCAAGCCGCCGCACGCAAAGCCGTGGGTGATCGGCTACAACAACTCGTTCTCCGGCAATGCCTGGCGCGCGGCCGCGTTGGCCGAGCTGAAAAAGAACGTCGAGAAGTACAAGAAGCTCGGACTGGTGAAGGACCTCGTCGTCACCGACAGCAATGCTGACACGCCCACCCAGATCCAGCAGATGCGCTCGATGATTCAGAAGGGCGTCGACGTCATCATCTCGATTCCGGGCTCCCCCACCGCCATGAACGCCGTGATTGACGAGGCCTTCGAGGCGGGCATCCCCGTGCTCACCCTGGCCGCGCCGGTGACGACGCCGAACGCCATCAACATCGACACCAATGGCTACCTGATCGGCAAGACCATGGCGTTGGGCCTGGCGCAGATTCTTGGCGGCAAGGGCAATATCATCACCGTCGAAGGCATTCCCGGAACCTCCGGCAGCGAACTGATCAAGGCCGGCGGACAGGCCGTCTTCAAGAATTGCCCGAACATCAAGATCGTTGCCGATCTGGTCGGCCAGTGGTCCGAATCGGCGGCTCAGACGGCTGTCTTGCAGGAGCTCTCGACCGACCCGACGGCGATCGACGGCGTCTGGCAGCAGGGGTCGATGTTCATGGGCGTGGTCACCGCGCTCAAGCAAGCGGGCCGTCCGATCGTTCCGGTGACGGTGGGCAACCCGAACCAGAACTCGCTGGCCTACTGGCATGACAATGTCTCGAAGGGTTTCAAGACGGCTGGCACCTCCAATGCGCCCGCCGCCGGCATGGAGCTCGTCTTCCGCACCGCTGTGCGAGTCATGATGGGCCAAGGTCTGAAAGTCTCTGGCGTCGTCGTGCGGCCGCCGCTCATCACCGCCGACACGCTCGACCAGTGGTGGAAGCCTGAGTTCACGGTCGACTCGACCGGCGTCGGCGAGCCGCCGCCCAACACCTGGATGACCGATTCGGTGCTCGACGGTTACTTCGCCAATCCGTCGCCTCTGCCGCAATAAGCGACAAGCTGAGTAGATTGGGGCTCCGCCCGATTCTCATTCTCGGGCGGAGCCCGCGGTCAGCGCCTGGGGTTCATTCATGTCGAAATCCTATCTTGCTCACGCGTTGGAGATCCTCGCCGAGGTCGAAGCCACCCAGTCGCACAAGATTGCGGTTGGCGCGCAATGGATCGCGGACGCGATCGAAGCCGGCGGCTTCGCGCATTTCTTCGGCGCCGGCCATTCGCACATGGCTCTGGAGGAGGCGTTTCCACGCAACGGCGGCCTCGTCGGGCTTCACCCGCTGTCGGAGCTGGCGCTCTCCTACTATACCCCGGTGATCGGCAATTCCGGCATCTACCAGATGCGCTATTTCCAGGCGGTCGAAGGTCTCGGCGAGATCATCTGGAAGAATTACCGCTTCGAAAAGACGGACTGCTTCGTCATCTACACCAACACCGGCGTCACGAAGGTGGCGCTCGACATCGCCGGCTTCGCCAAGGCCGAAGGCATCCGCGTCATCGCCGTGACCTCGCTCAAGCATGCGGAGGCGACCGGCACCGATCACAAGGGGGGCAAGCGCCTGCATGAGATCGCCGATCTCGTGATCGACAATTGCTCGGTGGTCGGCGACGCGATGATGGAGATCCCTGGTCTCGAGGACAAGGCAGGCGCGGGGTCAAGCATCACCAGCATCGCCATCACCAACGCCCTGTCGACCGGGGCGGCGCTGGAACTGGCGCGCCGGGGCTGCAAGCCCATGGTGCTGCCCAGCCCCTATTTCGAGGGGACGCCGGAGGGCAAGACGCGCCGCGCCCGCGCAGAGGCGCGCTGGGACGAATGTTTGGCCGAATACGGCCGCCGCTACGCCCGCATGTTCGTGCGGGAGAAGGCCTGACCCCGACCGGCGTGCATTTGGAGCGTGCGATGAACTATGACGTCGACGTGGTGGTCGCCGGGGCGGGAAGCGCCGGCGTGGTCGCGGCTGTCGCCAGCGCGCGCAACGGCGCGCGGACGCTGCTGGTCGAGCGCGGCGGCTTCCTTGGCGGAGTCAGCACGGCCGTGCTCGATACGATGTACGCCTTCTACGCGCCGGGCGAGGCGCAGGAGAAGGTGGTCTCCGGCCTTCCCGACGAGGTCGTCCAGCGCATCGACT
>NZ_JBEKVH010000225.1:0-4637 GCF_049514155.1 Roseiarcus sp.
CGCACCGTCCTTGCCGACCGGCTCAAGCGGCTGACCGCCGCCGGCCTGCTGGCGCGGCGCGACTATCGCGAGCCGCGGCGGCGCGCGCGCCCCGAATATTGGCTGACGCCGAAGGGGGCGGAACTGCGCCTGCCGTTCGTCGCGCTGACCCAGTGGGGCGACCTCTGGCTTGCGGACGGCGAGCCGCCGCCGGCGGCGATGCGGTCGCGCGCGACCGGCGAAGCCCTGCGCGTCGCGCTGGTCGACCGCTCGGGGCGCGAGGTCGCGGCGAGCGAGCAGAAGCTGAAGCTGTCGGCGCGGGTGAGCGCGAGCGTCGTCGAGCCGGCCTGAAGCCGTCAGACTAGCGCTCCCGCCGCCCAGCACGCCAGAAAGATCGCCGCAAACGGAACCCACGTCCCCAGCGCGCTGCGGAACATCGCGTAGCTGCGTTCGAACAGGGGGGCGACCACCAGCGCGTCGAGCGCAACGATCAGGCCCGTCATCGCCGCGGCCCTCGCGATCGCGTCGACGTCGGGCGCCAGCAGCTTGTGAACGGCGGCGGCCGCGAAGGCGAACGCCGCTGCGGCGAACAGGTGGACGACCAAGGTCGTCTGCATCGTCCACACGCGGCGCCCGATGGCGATGACGCCGCCGCACGCCGCCCAGAGGACAAGCGCCAAAAGGATCAGGCTGACCCAAGCCATTCGTCCCTCCCTCGACTCAGGCTTCCGCAGCCTGAGCGTTCCGGGCCATTTGGCATTGACATTCGATAATTCCATATTTACAGAATTATCGAAGAGGACGCCATGCCGAACCGCGAACCCGAAAAGATCGCCCGTTTCGCCGACATGCTCAGCGCGCTCGGCGCCGAGCCGCGGCTCAGGATCGTCCGGCTGCTGTTGCAGGCCCATCCCGAAGGGCTGGTCGTCGGCGAGATCGGCGCCGAGCTCGCCATCCCGCCGTCCACGCTGTCGCATCATCTCGACAAGCTGAAGAACGAAGGCCTCGTCGGCGTCCGGCGCGAAAGCACGTTCCTTCGCTACACCGCGAACACCGCGGCGCTGCAGGAGATCGTCGCCTTCCTGTTCGCCGAATGCTGCACCCGCAACAAGGCGATCCGCCCCGAGGCGATCACCTGCGCCTGCTAGTTAAGGAGAGCGCAATGTCCGAAGCGAGCATTCGAGAAGCCGTCCGCAACCGTTACGCCGCCGCCGCCAGCGCCGCGAGCGGTTCCGCCAGTTGCTGCGGCGCCAAGGCGTCGCTTCGCGACGCGGATCCGATCACCTCCGACCTCTATGCGGAGGCGGAGAAGAGCGCTCTGCCGGAGAAGGCGGTTCTGGCTTCGCTCGGCTGCGGCAATCCGACCGCGCTGGCGGAGCTGAAAGAGGGCGAGACCGTCCTTGATCTCGGCTCGGGCGGCGGCATCGACGTGCTGCTGTCGGCGCGTCGGGTCGGCCCGAAAGGCAACGCCTACGGCCTCGACATGACCGACGAGATGCTGGCGCTGGCGCGCGAGAACCAGCGCAAAGCGGGCGCCGACAATGTCGAGTTCCTCAAGGGCGAGATCGAGGCCATCCCGCTGCCTGACAACTCGGTCGACGTCGTCATCTCCAATTGCGTCATCAACCTCTCCGCCGACAAGGATCGCGTCCTCAGCGAGGCGTTTCGCGTATTGAAGCCTGGCGGCCGGTTCGCTGTCTCCGACATCGTCACGCGCGGCGCCATCCCCGAACGCTTGCGTCGCGACCTGCTGCTGTGGGCGGGCTGCGTCGCTGGCGCGCTCGACGAAGGCGACTATCGCGCCAAACTCGCCGCCGCCGGTTTCGAAGCGATCGACGTCGAAGCGACCCGCGTCTACCGGAGCGAGGACGCGCGCGCGTTCCTGGCCGACAAGGGGTTCGGCGCTGACGCAGCCGCTATCGACGGCAAGTTCATGAGCGCGTTCATTCGCGCCAGAAAGCCGTAATCGGCGCTTCGGAGCGCGTGCGCCGACGCACAGGCGGCGCGCGTCGGCGATCGGAAGGAGGGCGATCGTGTCGACAGACAAGACGAGAATAAGTCCGTCGGAAGCCGGCGAGGCCGGAATGCCGGAGGCGAGCCAATGACCGCCGCAAGCTACAATGTTCTCTTCCTCTGCACCGGGAACACCGCGCGCTCGATCCTCGCCGAGAGCATCCTGCGCAAGCATGGGGCGGGACGCTTCATCGCCTTCTCGGCCGGCAGCCATCCCAAGGGCGTCGTCAACCCTTTCGCGCTCAAGGTCCTCGCTGCGCAGGGCTACCCGGCCGAGGGCCATCGCTCGAAGAGTTGGGATGAATTCGCCGCGCCCGACGCGCCGAAGATGGATTTCGTCTTCACCGTTTGCGACGCCGCCGCCGGCGAGGCCTGTCCGATCTGGCCCGGCCGGCCGATGACCGCGCATTGGGGCATCGAAGACCCGGCGGCGGTCGAAGGGACAGACATCGACAAGGAGCGCGCGTTCAACGAGGCGTTCCGCTTCATGCGCAACCGCATCGCCGCTTTCGCCGCCCTGCCGCTGAGGAGCCTCGACGCGCTGTCGTTGCAGGCGAAGCTCAGCGAAATCGGGCGGCTCGATGGCGCGACGGACGCCGCCGCCGGAGCAAAGAAGTGACGCCGATCGTTCCAACCGTTTTGCGTCCTGAGGCCTTGACGCCAGGCGATTTCATTCGCTTGGCTGAACGGCTCGAGGCCGAGCGGTTGCCGTCCGGCGATCTGGGCGAACCGGACGTTCGACTCTTCGCCTTTCGCGACGGCGATGCGGCGATCGGTTTTGCGGGGCTCGAAGTCCACGGAAAGGATGCGCTGCTGCGTTCGGTCGTTGTCGATCCGGCGCGCCGCCGCGCCGGATTGGGGCGAGCGATCGTCGAGGCGGCGCTGGCGGAAGCGCGCAGGCTCGGCGCCACGCGCGCCTTCCTGCTCACGACCGCCGCCAAAGCCTATTTCGAACGTCGCGGCTTCGCCGCGATCGATCGCAAATCGGCGCCCGAGACGATTCTTTCGACTCGTCAGGCCGCCGGCCTATGTCCGTCGTCGGCGCCGCTGATGGTCAAGACGCTCGCGTGAACGCAGCGCAGGGAGCGCCAAATGACTTCCGTCGCCCGCCGTCTTTCGTTCCTCGATCGCTATCTCACCGTCTGGATCTTCGCCGCGATGGCGCTGGGGGTGGCGATCGGCTATTTCGCGCCCGGCGTGAAGCAGGTCGTCAATTCGTTCCAGGTCGGAACCACCAACATTCCGATCGCCGTCGGCCTCATCCTGATGATGTATCCGCCGTTCGCCAAGGTGCGCTACGAGGAGCTGCCCGACGTCTTCGCCGACGTCAAAGTGCTCGGCCTGTCGCTGGTCCAGAATTGGCTGATCGGGCCGGTCCTGATGTTCGCGCTGGCGATCGTCTTCCTGCCGGACAAGCCGGAATACATGGTCGGCCTGATCCTGATCGGCCTCGCGCGCTGCATCGCGATGGTGGTCGTCTGGAACGAGCTCGCCAAGGGCTCGACCGAATACGCCGCCGGCCTCGTCGCCTTCAATTCGATCTTCCAGGTGCTGTTCTACAGTGTCTACGCCTGGTTCTTCGTCACTGTCTTGCCGCCGCTGTTCGGGCTCACCGGATCGGTCGTCGACATCTCGATCGGCCAGATCGCAAAGAGCGTGTTCGTCTACCTCGGCGTTCCCTGCGTGGCCGGCATACTGACGCGCGTCGTCATGCTGCGGTTCGTGTCGCGCGCGTGGTACCACAGCCGCTTCGTGCCGATCATCAGCCCGATCACGCTGGCGGCGCTGCTGTTCACCATCCTGGTGATGTTCTCGCTCAAGGGCGAGCTGATTCTCACCATCCCCGGCGACGTGGTGCGGATCGCCATCCCGCTGCTCATCTACTTCGTGGTGATGTTCGCGATCTCGTTCGCGCTGAGCCGCGGGATGGGGGCCGACTATCCGCGCTGCTGCACGCTGTCGTTCACCGCGGCGAGCAACAATTTCGAGCTGGCGATCGCGGTCGCGGTGGCGGTCTACGGCATCAATTCCGGCGTCGCCTTCGCCGCCGTCATCGGCCCGCTGGTCGAGGTGCCGGCGATGATCGGGCTCGTCAACGTCGCGCTGTGGGCGCGCGGACGATATTTCCAGGGCGCAGGCGCGGTGGTCTGAACGGCCTTTGCCCCGGCCGTCTCCGACAAGCGGGCTAGCGGATTCACGCGTCGCAATTCGAAATCTTCTTGGTCCGCTGTGCCCGATCTGTGCTCGGCGTCAAGGCCAGGCCCGCTTCGCGGGTCGCGCGCTCGCGCGCGAGCCTTGACCCCTGCGCGCGGCTCAGGCTCTTGGTTTTCATGGAGTTTGGTGAGACGAGCCGGCCTGCGGGCCGGCTCCGTTCACCAAGCTCCATGAAAACAAAACGCCACATCGGGCTGGCGTCGTCACCCGAAGGGGCGAAGCGCAGCGAAGCAGACGCGAAGCGGCTTGACGGCGACGGGCCGATGTGGTCGCCGACCGACAAAGATGTGTGAATACGGTAGCGCAAGCGGGAGAGGGGAACGCGTCACTCCGCCGGGCTCGGCAGCGCCGACAGGTCGATCCCTTCCTCCGTTGGCGCGGCGGCGGGACGCGGACGCGTCGCCTCGTCCGCCGCGCCGACGAAGCGGCCG
>NZ_JBEKVH010000226.1:0-4608 GCF_049514155.1 Roseiarcus sp.
GTTTCGACTGGTCGCAGCCGCAATCGGGTCCGCTCAGACGTCGATCGACTCACAACCATTCGCTGCAACTCGAAACCATCTAGCTAGGACCGCAACAAATCGCAAGAGTCATCAGTATTTTCGCTCACTCTGCGTAGCAGGGCCAGCAAAGATCAAGCCAACTGCGCCATCTGCTGCAATGCGACGCGCTGCTGTAACTTGCGCTGTGCCTGGTCGACGACCACAGCCGCGATGATGACGACGCCCTTGATCACCATCTGCCAGAATTCGCTCACACCCATCATCACCAGGCCGTCAGACAGGATGCCGATGACGAACGCGCCGATGATGGTGCCGCCGATCGTTCCGCGGCCGCCCGACATCGAGGTGCCGCCGAGCACGGCGGCGGCGATTGCGTTGAGTTCGAAGGACTGACCGGTCGCCGGGTGGGCCGCCAGCAACTCGGAGGAGATGATTAGACCGACGATCGCCGCGCAGAAGCCGGAGAACATGTAGACGAACAGCTTGACTCTGTTGACGCGAACGCCCGACAGCGCCGCGGCGCGCTCGTTGCCGCCGACTGCGAAGATGTGCCGACCGATCGGCGTCCACCGCGCGAGATACGCGGCCCCCAGCGCGACGACGATCAGCAGGCAGACCGCCACCGGTAAGTGCGGATCGAACACGTAGCCGCTGCCGAGAAAGGCATAGCCGGTGGTGCCGAGGGCGGGGGAGCCCTCGAGGTTGGGGAAGGTCGCGCCGTCGGAAATCAACAACGCCGCGCCGCGCGCGACATAAAGAGTCCCGAGGGTGGCTATGAACGGCGCGACGTTCAGCCAGGTGACGAGCAGCCCGTTGACGAGGCCGACGAGAACGCCGAGGACCAGGATGATGACGAATATCTCGGGGACGTTGAAGAACAGCGTGTAACCGTTCCGCAGGTCGACTCCATGGAGGATCAGCCCGCCGGCCACCATGCCGCACAAGCCAACGATCGAGCCGACCGAGAGGTCGATGCCGCCGGTGATGATGACGAAAGTCATGCCGATCGCGAGGAAGGCGTTGAGGGCGACGTGCTTCGACATCAGCACCAGATTTGCGGTGTGGAGGAAGTTCGGCGCCGCGAAGGCGAAAAAGATCAGCACCGCGAACAGTGCGATGAACGTGCGTAGTCGCATCACGTTCAGAGCCAGCGATCCGCGGACCGAGGATGAGGCGGAGTCGGCGGCGGCGCTCATGCGGACAGTTCCTTGTGCTTGTCGGCCTCGGTCGGTCCATGGCCGATCGACGACGCGGCGACGACTTTGGCTTCGGTCGCATCTGCGCGGTCGAACAGCGCCGTCAAGCGGCCTCGACTCATCACCGCGACACGATCCGAAAGCGCCAGGACCTCTTCGAGGTCCGACGTGACGAACAGGATGCCGATGCCTTGCGCGGCAAGCCGGCGCATGATGCGGAAGACGTCGCCCTTGGCCCCGATGTCGATGCCGCGGCTCGGCTCGTCCATCAGCAGCACCTTGGGTGCCGTCATCAGCGCCTTGCCGATGACAACCTTCTGTTGGTTACCGCCAGAAAGGGACGAAACGGGCAAAGCGGGGTCGGCGACCTTGATCGACAGGTCGCGCACCTCGCGCCGCACCTCTTCGGCCTCGCGGCTCGCCGAAATATGAAAGACCTTCGCCAGCTTCTTGAGGCTCGCCAGAGTCAGATTCTCGGCGACCGAAAGGATCGGCACCAGTCCGTCGCGTTGGCGGTCTTCGGGAATCAGCGCCAGGCCGCGCTCGATACGACCGCCGACATCGCGCTCGCGAACCGGCTTGCCTTCGACGAATATGCGGCCCGTCGAATGAGAATGTCGCCCAATGACGCATTCGAGGAATTCACTCCGTCCTGCGCCCATCAGTCCATACATGCCGACGATTTCACTGGCGCGAACCGTCAGAGACACGTGGTCGACGGCGAAGCCGCCGGTGACGCGGGCCAGGCAGACGTCCTCGGCGCGCAAAGCCTCGCCGCCGAACTTGTGGTCGCCGGGCGTGGAGAAGTCCTTGGCGTCGGAGCCGATCATCTGGCGAACGATCCAGTGGAGGTCGATCTCCGCCATCGGCCTCGAGCCGGTGACTCGCCCGTCGCGCAGTACGGTGATGTAGTCGCCGATTCTCATCAGCTCTTCGAGCCGGTGTGAGATGTAGACGATCGCCACCCCCTTGGCTTTGAGGTCGGCGATGACGCGAAACAGGATCTCGACTTCCGGCGCGCTGAGCGCCGAGGTCGGTTCGTCCATGATGAGAATGCGCGCATTGCGCGCCACCGCCTTGGCGATCTCGACCAGTTGCTGCTGGCCGATCATCAGGTCTTCGACCATGGCGCGCGGATTGACGCTGGTTTGCAGACGCTCCATCAGAGCCGCGGTCTGCCGCTCCTGTTCGGCATGGTCGATGCGGCCATGGCGCACGATCTCGCGACTGGCGAAGACGTTCTCCGCCACCGAGAGATTGCCGAAAAGATTCATCTCCTGGAACACCATTCCGATGCCATGCGCCATCGCGTCGGCCGTGTCGAAAAAGACGACTGGCTGGCCGTCGAGCAGGATGCGCCCAGCCGTCGGGCCTTCGACGCCGGCGATCATCTTCACGAGAGTCGACTTGCCAGCGCCGTTCTCGCCCACGAGAACACTGACCGCTCCGCGCCGCACGGCGAAATCGGCCTGCTTGACCGCGACGGTGCCGGAATAGACTTTGGTCACGCCTTCGAGGCGCAGGACGACGTCGGATTCGTCTTGAGCGGCGGCGGCGGTCACGGCTTGGGCCCGATCGTGATTTCGACCGGCGTCAACAGCGGCGGCGCTCCGGTCGCATCGAGCGCAAAGGCGCCGGTCAGCGTGATCTTACGGCCGATCAGATCTTCGCGTGGCAGCTTCTCGAGCGTGTTGCGGTTGACGTAGACGTTGAACGACTTGCCGAAGCGGGCGAAATCGATCTGATTGGTGAAGTCGTTGAACGAGACGAAGTCGAGCGCGTCGCGGATCGCCGTGCCCCGCATCGCCGGGCCGATCTGCACCGTCGCGTCGGGCTTGCCTTGACCGCTGGCGTCGACGCCGAGGGTGGCGGCACGCGAATCGGTGTCGGCGGCGACGATCGTCCCGTCGATCTTGACCATCAAAGTCCATGGCGTGCCGTCGGCCTTAGCCCGGTAGCCGTACTTGGCGCCGGCCTCGTCGGGCGCCTTGGCGGCGAGGTCACGCACGGCGACAAATGGGCCAGCCTTCTGCTCGAAATAGGGAATCACCTTGGTCGCCCACATCGAGGCGACCATCTTGTCGGGATCGAAGGACGCCGCGCCGTTCATCAGGCTGGTGTCGCCCATCGACTTGACTTCAGCCGTCGGAATGAACCGACACGACGCCAGCAGGACGCCAAGGCAGAGGGCCGCGGCGCATTGGACCGATCGCATCGATTCGACTCCGGAACAGGAATGGGGCGCGGGACCACTAGCCTCCGCGCCCCCTCAGCTTGCGCCTTACGGCTTGAGGGCGAAAGTCTCGAGCTTGGCGGCGTTCGAGCTGTTGATCAGCACGCAGTCCATGAGCTGCTTCTCGGTCTTGGGGGCGGCCTTGGTCTTGATGAACGCGTCAGCCTGTTCGACCGCGAGTTGCGCTTCGCGATAGGCAGGCTGCAGCACCGTCGCCTTGATCCCGCCCTTCAAGATCGAATCGCGCACGTCGTTCGATCCGTCGAAGCCGACGACGATCACGTCCTTGCGGCCGGCTGCGACCAGCGCCGCCTCGGCGCCCATCGCCATCGTGTCGTTGCCCGAGATTACGCCCTTGATGTCGGGGTTGGCCTGCAGGATCGACTCCATCTTGGAATAGGCTTCCGGCTGGCTCCAGTTCGCCGATTGCCGTGCGACGATCTTCAGATTCGGGTAGTCGTCGATGACGTCGTGATAACCCTTCGAGCGGATGCCGGCGTTGGTGTCGGATTCCTTGCCAACCAACTCGACGAAATTGCCCTTCTCGCCCATCAGCTTGACGAATTCCTGGCCGCCGAGTTGGGCGCCCTGGTAGTTGTTCGAGACGATCTGCGCCATCGCGACGCCGGAGGCGTTGATTTCACGGTCGATCAAGAACGACGGGATGCCGGCGTCCTTGGCCTTCTTCACCGCCGCGACCGTCGCGTCCGCGCCGGCGTTGTCGAGCACGATCGCCTTCGCGCCGCGCGCGATGGCCGTGTCGATCAGCTCCGACTGCTTGTTGGCGTCGTCGTCGTGCACCAACGAGATGACGTCATAGCCAAGCTCTTTGGCTTTGGCTTCCGCGCCGTCGGCTTCCGCTTTGAAGAACGGATTGTCGTGCGACGGCGTAATGACCGCGATCAGGTCGGCGGCGTAAGCGGAACTTCCGATGAACGCGGCGCTCGCGAGCAGGGCGCCGACCAACGCGTAACGAACCTTCATGACCTTCCTCCCAATACCCATTCTGGCATCGCCCCGTTCTCCCGGCGGCCGCTTCGACCGCCGTCGAGCGCGTTACGCTGGATGCCGACAACGCACGCTAAGACTCCGTGCGACGCGGAAGCAGGCGAACCGGTCCGGCCGAACCCCTGGATTCGGCGGCTCGTTTTCGTCTGC
>NZ_JBEKVH010000227.1:0-4598 GCF_049514155.1 Roseiarcus sp.
GTGTGGGACGTCGCCGAGCAAGCGCTCTATTGGGTCGATATCGAAGGCAAGCTCCTCCAGCGCTATCGCCCGTCGACCGGCGTGGTCGACCGGTGGCCAATGCCGGAGCGCATCTGCAGCCTCGCGCTGCGCGAGAAGGGCGGGCTGATCGTCGCCTTCGCTTCCGGCATCGCCTTTTACGACCTCGAAAGCGGCGCCATCGATTGGATCGCCCGCCCCGAGGCGGACAAGCCGGGCAACCGCTTCAACGAGGGCAAGTGCGACCGCCGCGGCCGTTTTTGGGCGGGCGCCATGGACGACAGCCTGAGGGCGCATACCGCCGCGCTCTATCGAGTCGATCCCGACCACTCGGTGCACAAGGTGTTCGGCGACGTCGGAATCTCCAACTGTTTCGTCTGGTCGCTCGACAACGACGCCTTCTTCTTCGCCGATACGCTCGACAAGCGCATCTACAAGTTCGACTACGACGATGAGGCCGGGACCGTGGACAATCGCCGCCTGTTCGCCGAGACGGCCGCCAATCCGGACGGCGGCGCCATCGACGAACACGGCTTCCTGTGGAACGCCGAATGGGATGCGTGGCGGATCGTGCGCTACGCGCCGGAGGGAACGATCGATCGCATCGTCGGACTGCCGATCGAGAAGCCGACAAGCTGCATGTTCGGCGGTCCGGATCTCGCGACCCTCTACGTCACCTCGGCAGTATGGGACTTGACGCCGGCGCGGCTGGCCAACCAGCCGCATGCCGGCGGGCTGTTCGCCGTCGACGTCGGCGTGCGCGGGGTCGCAGAGCGGCGCTTCGCAGGCTGACCGCCTGAGGGTTGTCGCTCATGAAGGTTGCGCCGCCAAGATTACGGTCTTCAATGCGAGGAGAGCAGATCGTCGATCAAGGGGAGGGAGGGTCATGCGCCGGCTCGAGGGCAAGGTGGCGATAGTGACTGGAGCGGGGTCGGGCATCGGCGAGGCGGTCGCGCGCCGCTTTGTCGCCGAGGGCGCGCGCGTCGCGATCGGCGATGTCGACGCGTCGAGCGGCAAGCGCGTCGCGGCCTCGCTCGGCGAGTCCGCCATCGCCATTGCAACCGACGTCGCCGACCCTAATCAAGTCGAGCAGTTGATTGCCGGGGCGGCGGAGCGGTGGGGCGGCCTCGACGTTCTGGTCAACAACGCCGGCGTCGCCGTGTTTGGCGACCCGCTCGCCATCAGCGAAGCCGATTGGCGGCGCTGCATGGCGGTCGATCTCGAGGGCGCGTCGAGCGGCTGTCGCGCGGCGCTGCCGCGCCTCCTGGCGCGCGGCGGCGGCGCGATCGTCAATATCATTTCCAATCACTCGTTCCAGGTGATGCGCGACACCTTTCCCTATCCTGTCGCCAAGCACGCGCTGTTGGGGCTGACCCGCGCGCTGGCGCTGCAATACGCCGACAAAGGGATTGCCGTGAACGCGATCTCGCCGGGTTGGATCGAGACGCCGCTGACGCTCAAACAGTTCGCGGCGACGTCCGATCCCCAGCGTGCGCGCGCTGAGGTCGAGGCCAAGCAGCCGATCAAGCGCCTCGGCCGGCCGGAGGAGATCGCGGCGATCGCCGTGTTGCTCGCCTCCGACGAGGCGCGCTTCATCATCGGCGCGAACATCAACGCCGACGGCGGCGTCGGGATTCGCATGTACGAGTGAGCGAGGGACTCTTGTCGCTGGTCGCGGAAATCGATCTCGCCGCGGCGCCGCTCTCCGGCGACGCGTTCGTCAGTCGCCCAGGCGTCAAGCGCCTGTTGACGCCCACCCTTATGGGAGCGCTGGTCTGAGACGCCATGACAGACTATCTGATAAACACGAAGCAAAGCCACATCGAGCAAGCGGCGCGCGGAGCCAAGCGGGCGTGACGGCGGGAGCGAGCTTTCGACCCAAGGGGATCTACCCGATCCTCTACGCGTTCTTCGACGAGCGCGGCGCGCTGGACCGGCGCGCATGGCGCGCCGAGATCGAGGCGGTCATCGCCGCAGGCGCGCCGGGGATCGCCGTCCTCGGGCTCATCACCGAGGTCGCGGCGCTCGAACCTTCGGAGCGCCGCACGCTGGTCGAATGGGCGATCGAGGACGTCGCCGGTCGCGTGCCGATCCTCGCCACCGTCGCCGGACGAGACCTCGGCGAGACTTGCGCGCTCGCCCGCGACGCCGAAGCGGCGGGAGCGACCGCCCTGATTGTCCAGCCGCCGGTCGGCGCGCGGCCGAGCGAAGGCGAGCTCTGCGAGTTCTTCGCCGACGTCATGGCGGCGGTCAAGTCGCCGGCCGGCATCCAGAACGCGCCGGAGTTTCTCGGCGTGGGATTGAGCCCGCCGGCGGTTCGCGCGCTCGCCGACCGCCGGTCGAACTTCACTCTGATGAAGGGCGAGGGGCCGGTAGCGGTCGTCAAGCGCTACGTCGACGCGCTGTCGCCGCGCGTCGCGGTGCTCAACGGCCGCGGCGGGCTCGAACTACCCGACAATCTGCGCGCCGGATGCGTCGGCCTCGTCCCTGCGCCGGACTGCGCCGATTGGCAGATGGCGATCCAGGCCGCCTTCCTCGCCGGCGACGAGGCCCGCATGGACGCGCTCTATCGCGACATTCTGCCTTATGTCGTGTTCGCCATGCAGAGCCTCGACGTCGCCATCCTCTACGGCAAGCGGATGTTTGCGGCGCGGGCGGGGATCGACAATCCATGCGCGTGCCGGATCGTCCGTGACGCGCCCGATCCGTTCCTCATCGCCGCAATGCGCCGCTGGTCGGCGCGCTTCGGCCCCTACGCCAATCAACTCGGAGCCGCCGCATGAAGATCGTCGCGCTGAAGACCTACCTCGTGCCGCCGCGCTGGCTGTTCCTCAAGATCGAGACCGACGCCGGAATTGACGGCTGGGGCGAGCCGGTGCTCGAAGGGCGCGCCGCGACGCTGGCGACGTTGATTGAGGAGATCTCGGATTTCCTGGTCGGCCGCGATCCCTGTCAGATCAACGACATCTGGCAGAGCCTCTATCGCAACGGCTGCTATCGCGGCGGCCCGGTGCTGATGAGCGCGATCTCCGGCGTCGACCAAGCGCTGTGGGACATTCTCGGCAAGCATCACGGCGCGCCGGTCCATGCGCTGCTCGGCGGCGCACAGCGCAGCCGGATCAAGACCTACATTTGGATCGGCGGCGACCGGCCGCACGACCTCGTCGCCGACGCGCGCGACGCCATGAGCCGCGGCTTCCGCGCGGTGAAGATGAACGTCTGCGAAGAGCTCGGCATGATCGACGATTATCGCAAGATCGACGCGATCGTCGCCCGGCTCGGCGAGCTGCGCGCGGCGGTTGGCGACGCGCTCGACCTCGCTTTCGATTTCCACGGGCGCGTCCACGCGCCGATGGCGCGCGTCTTGCTGCGCGAGGTCGCGCCGCTCAGGCCGATTTTCGTCGAAGATCCTGTCGCGCCCGGCCAGCTCGAAGCGCTTGCCGAGCTCGCACGCTCGACCTCGATCCCCCTCGCGGTCGGCGAGCGCATGCATTCGCGCGCCGAGTTCAAGGCTGTGTTCGAAGCGCGGGCGGCGCAGATCGTCAACCCCGACCCCGCCCACGTCGGCGGCGTCACCGAGGCGATCCGCATCGGCTGGATGGCCGAGTGCTACGACGTCGCGCTCGCCCCGCACTGCCCGCTGGGCCCGATCGCGCTCGCCGCCTGCCTGCAGGTCGACGCGATCTGTCACAACGCCGTGCTGCAGGAGCAAAGCCTCGGCATCCACTACAATCAAGGCGGCGACTTGCTCGACTATCTGACCTCGAAAGCGCGCTTCGCCTACGCCGACGGCTTCCTCGCCATCCCCGACGGGCCAGGGCTCGGAATCGAGGTCGACGAGGCGAAGGTCGCGGAAATGGCAAAAGTCGGCCATCGCTGGCGCGCCCCGGTTTGGCGCCACGAGGACGGAGCGATCGCCGAATGGTGAGGGGATCGATTTCGAGCCCGCGGCAAACGGCGCGGCGAGCTTGCGCGCTAGTTGAGGCTTCGAGGGTCGCCGGGATCGACGATTGAGCCTTTCGGCGAAACCGCCGCGATGGCGCGATTGTCTGCGACCGGGAGCGGCGACAGATGGCGACGCCGCTTCCCGATTGGTCGACTGCCGAGCGTCGCCGTCGCCGGTCCGCGCCTTTGCTTGCAAATCGGGCGAAACCCCGGGGTTCCGGTCTCGACGCTCGGCCGCTCGTCGTTCGCCGCCGCCTCCAGTCGTCCCCAAACGCGCTTCAGCCCACGTCGCAGGATGATGACGGCGCTCGGCCGGGAGCCGCCGCGAACGAGGTCGAGGATTCCGTCAGAATCGTCGGGACCGGGCAAGCCGGCCCAACCGCTTGCCGACCCGCTGAGCGGAGCCGCCACAACCGCGGCGCCCCACGCGCAACTTCGAGGCGGGCCGATTCAACGGGAACCCGCCTCGGCGGGCGTCGTGACCTAGGCTTGCGGATGGGTGATGTCTTTCACCGAAGCCATCAGTTCGTCGTCGTCGAAGACCCGCTTCCAGTCGGGCTGGAACAGCTTGGCCTTCGCCTTTTCGATCGCCCGCTTGGCGCCGTCCGAGAACACGCCTTCCTTGAACAGGTTGA
>NZ_JBEKVH010000228.1:0-4594 GCF_049514155.1 Roseiarcus sp.
GTCGAGGCCAAGCCCGCTCGCCCGGGCGCCGACGAAAGCCGCGAAACGCCGATTGACTTGCCCCGCCCTTCGATGGAGGATTGTCAGGGTTACGGGGGTTACGGTGACACTTTACTAAATCTCCAATTTGCGCCATACGCTTCGTCACAATCCGCCATGAGCCGCGCCTATGGCCCGCATCGCCCGCTTCCTCGTCCCGGATCTGCCGCATCACGTGACGCAGCGCGGCAATCGGCGGATGCAGACGTTCTTCGGCGACGAGGATTATGGTCTCTATCTCGACCTTTTGAGCGAGCGCTGCCGCCAGGCTGGCGTGGCGGTCTGGTCGTACTGCCTGATGCCGAACCACGTCCATCTGATCCTGACGCCGTCGACGCCGCAGGGGCTCGGGCGCGCGCTCGGCGAGACGCACCGGCGCTACGCCAGCGTGATCAACGCGCGGCTGCGCGTCACCGGACACCTGTTCCAGTCGCGCTACGGCTCGGTCGCCATGGACGAGGCGCATCTGATGGCGGCGGCGCGCTATGTCGCGCTCAATCCGGTTCGCGCAAAGCTGGTGAAGCGCGCCGAAGACTGGCGCTGGTCGAGCGTTCGCGCCCATCTTGCCCGCCGGGACGACGGCGTCGTCGCGACGGCGCCGATCCTCGAACGCTGCGGAGGAGACTTTGCCGCGCTGATCGCCAGCGAGCCGGCGCCGGCGCTCGTCGCGGCGCTACGCGGCGGCGAGACGATCGGCCGCCCGCTCGGCTCGCCGTCTTTCCTCGATCGCGTCGCGACGCTCACGGGACGCAATCCCCGGCCGGCGAAGCGAGGACCGAAGCGAGGCGAGTCATTGGGGGTTGAGTAAACTGTCACCATAATTCATAATTACTAATCAAATCTGTAGTTGAGGCCGGCTCGGACAATGTTGTTGTCCAGATGGACTGCCCGCGTGCCGATGATGGCGTTCGGAACGATGAGGTCGGGGGAAAAATAGGTCCCCTTTTGCAGGTCCACGTAGAGATATTCGGCTTTTATCGACCAGTTTCGGCTGAGCGCGGCTTCAAGCCCGCCGCCGATCGTCCAGCCCCAGAGGGTCTTGGTTTGACTGAAGACGCCTGTGTCGTCCGCGCTGGCGTCGACCGTGTCCTCGACGCTCGCGGCGGCGAGTCCGCCCGTCGCGTAGGCCAGCCAGCGTTCGGCGACGGACATGCCGAAGCGCAGGCGGCCCGTCGCCAGCCATTTTTCGCTGGTCGTGTTGATGACGGTCGTGTTGAAGGGCGCAAGGTCGTTGTCGGCGCCCTTTTGACTCACCGCTGACAGGTCGCCCTCGGCGCCGACGATCACTTTGTCGACCTGCCAATCGTAGCCGAGAACGCCGCCGAAGAGACCGCCGCTGACGGCGAACGGATTGGTCATCGGCAGGCCGACATAGGTCGGAGAGCGCGGGTCGGCGTAAATCGACTGGCTCCGGCCCCACGCGCCGCCGCCCTCGACGCCGACACGCCAGCCGGTCCAGCTCCACGCCGGCGGCGGCGCTGGCAGCGATAGGTCGGCCGCCAGGGCGGGCGCGCCCATCGCTGCGGCGAGCGCGGCAAGGCCCATGCGTGTTTTGTTCATAACGGGCCCCGGAACGGCGAGGATCCGACCTCGCCGAATCACGCCGCCTGCTCGACGGCGCAGGCATCATGACGCCCGTCCGCCGCATTGACAATGCGCGCCATAGTAAAACGGGGGACAACCAGCGTTTTCCCGGGGCTGTTGCGGATTTCCCGTCGCCAGAGCCGCAAACGAAACCGGGTCTGCATTGCGCGTGCATTTACGGCCAGGCGAGAAATACAAGAACGCGTTCCGTTACGTCATGCGAGCATCGCAATCTCGCGCTCCGCGGTCCGCGCGAGACTTTCGCGATCGGAACCGCTCCCCCTCGGCGCGATCCATTGCACCGCCGACCTCTTGGAGGCTGAGACTTCCGAAGCCGAAGGGCGGTCAAGGACGCGCGTTTCGCGCGCCGTTCTTGTAGACGCGCTCGCTGAGCGCGTCCGGCAGAAACAAGAAGCGCGGCCGACGGCCGCGCCTACAAAGCGCTGCGCGCCTTGACCGCCCTTCGGCTTGGGAAAAAAGGCGCTTCCAAGAGGTCGGCGGCGCTCTCTGCCGAGCCTTCTTCGTCACGGCCCGTCACCGGGGCATTGACTGCCGCCCAGGCAGGTTTACGCGAACCTCATCCTGAGCCACCCGCGAAAGCGGGCGAGTCGAAGGATGATGCGGTATGCGCCGACGTGCGAGCGCGGAAGCGTCCTTCGAGGCCGCTTCGCGGCGCCTCAGGACGAGGGGGCGTTGTGGACCAGGCGATTGTAGGCGAACGCCGCGCGGCCTGGAACAGATGGCCGCCCGCGCCCGCGCGGGCATCGCCGAAAGCGGCAAAGCGCCGATTGACTTACCCCGCCCTTCCGTGGACAATCCATAGCGCGACCTTTCGCCGGCTTTGCGCCGGGCGGAGGGTCGCGCCGTCTTTTCAGCCCATCGCAGCAACCAACCCAGGAGAGTGGCCATTCGTCGTCCCATGAAGTCGACCGCGGCGCCGGAGAAAGGCGGGCCGCGCGTCAATCGCGACATTCGCGCCCTGCAAGTCCAGCTCATCGACGCCGAGGGAAAGAACGTCGGCGCCGTCGACATCGCGGAGGGCCTGCGCCTCGCGGAGGAAGCGGGCCTCGATCTGGTCGAGATCGTCCCCAACGCCGTCCCGCCGGTGTGCAAGATCCTCGACTTCGGCAAGTTCCGCTTCCTCGAGCAGAAGAAGTCGTCGGAGCAGCGCAAGCGCCAGAAGATCGTCGAAATCAAAGAGATCAAGCTCAGGCCGGGCATCGACGACCATGATTACGAGGTCAAGATGCGCTCGGTCCGGCGCTTCTTCGAGGAAGGCGACAAGGTCAAGGTGACGCTGCGCTTCCGCGGCCGCGAAATGGCGCACCAGGACATCGGCTTCAAGCTCTTACAGCGGGTGAGGACCGAGACCGCGCCGATCGCCAAGGTCGAGGCCGAACCGCTGATGGAAGGACGGCAGATGACGATGGTGCTGGCGCCGAAATAGCGCCGGCCCTCCTCGCCGCCGCTCATCACAAAGCCTTGAGGGGCCCTGCCATGGCTTGCCGTCGCGCGTCGTGGGGCGTTACACCCCGCTCCCGGCGCGTTCGGCGCCCCCTGCGACGAGAAACCCGATGACCGCCGCCGCCGAAAATACCGCCCGCCTGGGCGTCGAGGACGCTTCGTCGCGCTCAGCCGCCGCGGCGCGGGCGACGGCGTTCGGCGTGCTGTTCGCCGCCAGCGGCTCGCACATGCTCAACGACATGATGCAGTCGCTCGCGCCGGCGCTCTATCCGGTGTTTCGCGAGCAACTGTCGCTGAGCTTCTTCCAGACCGGCATCATCACCTTCACCTTCCAGCTCACCGCCTCGCTGCTGCAGCCGTTTATCGGAATCGCGCTCGACCGGCGGCCCGCGCCTTTCGCGCTGCCGGCGGCGATGGGCTTTTCGCTGATCGGCCTGGCGGCGCTCGCCTACGCCGGAACCTATCCGGCGCTGCTCGCTTCCGTCGCGCTGATCGGCATCGGCAGCGCGGTCTTTCATCCCGAAGCCTCGCGCGCCGCGCGCGCCGCCTCCGGCGGGCGCTACGGCCTGGCGCAGAGCCTGTTCCAGGTCGGCGGCAATTTCGGCCAGTCGCTCGGGCCGCTGATGGCGGCGTTCATCGTCGTGCCGTTCGGCCAGCGTTCGGTGCTCGCCTTCACGCTGCTCGCCTTCGTCGCGATCGTGCTGCTGACCCACATCGCCCGCTGGCACGCCGCCCATCGCGCCCAGCGCAAGGCGGCGGGCGCGGCGGCGGCGCGGCCGTCGCCGGCCTCGCCCGCGGTCGTCAGGCGGACGATGGCGATCCTGGTCGTGCTGGTGTTCTCGAAGGTGTTCTATCTCGCCAGCCTGCAGAGCTACTACACGTTCTACCTGATCCAGACCTTCGGCGTGTCGGTGCAGACCTCGCAGGTGCTGCTGTTCGTCTTCCTCGCCGCGGTGGCGGCGGGCACCTACGCCGGCGGGCCGATCGGCGACCGCTACGGCCGCAAGTTCGTCATCTGGCTGTCGATCCTCGGCGTGCTGCCGTTCACCCTGCTGCTGCCCCACCTCGGGCTCGTCGGCACGGCGATCGACAGCGTCTGCATCGGCCTGGTGCTGTCGTCGGCGTTCTCGGCGATCGTCGTCTACGGCCAGGAGCTGACGCCCGGCAATGTCGGCGCGGTGGCGGGCCTGTTCTTCGGCCTGTCGTTCGGCCTCGGCGGCGTCGGCGCGGCGGCGCTCGGCTTCCTCGCCGACAAGACGAGCCTAAGCTTCGTCTACCAGGTCTGCGCCTTCCTGCCGGCGATCGGCCTGCTGACCTACTTCCTCCCCGACCTGCACGCCCGGCGCCTTTAGAGCCTGTTGGCTTTGGATTGAACCACCCTTCGCCGTCATGGCCGGGCTTGACCCACGGCTGTCCGGTTCATGTTGGGCTCCAGTTTAGCGAGAGTTGCTGCGAGTCGAGCGGCGAGGGTCTTTGCGGTTGCTTGAGGCGGGTGAAATCCTTGCGA
>NZ_JBEKVH010000229.1:0-4589 GCF_049514155.1 Roseiarcus sp.
GATCAAGGTCGGCCACCCGGACGACGCGGTCAAGACTCTTTCAGGCGGAAACCAGCAGCGTGTGGTGATTGGCAAGTGGCTGGCTCGCAATCCTCGAATTCTCATTCTCGACAGCCCGACCGCGGGCGTCGATATCGCGGCCAAAGATGGAATCTATGAGGTGGTTAAGCGACTCGCCGCCAGCGGCGTCGCCATCATCATGATCTCGAACGAGGTTCCAGAGGTGCTGTACCACTGCAATCGGGTGCTGATCATGCGTAACGGGCGCTTGCGCGGGGAATACCAACCACACCTCAGCTCTGAGCGGGAACTCCAGGAGGCTGTCAATGCGTGAGGCCTTTGCCCGCTTCCGACGCAGCTATGAATTCTGGCTGCTCCTAGCGATCCTGGCGGTCTGCGTCGTCCTGTCGCTCACGACCGACACCTTCCTGACGATGCAAAACCTGTTGGATCTGCTGACCACGAACGCCTACACGGGAATTCTTTGCGCCGGTCTGGTGGTGGTGCTGATAGCGGGCGGCATCGACCTCTCCTTCGCCGCTGTCGCGACGGTTTCACAATATATCGCGTTGACCGTCGCCAATGCGTATCCGATCGGCTGGGTGGGGACAATCCTGATCGCCTGCGGCGTTGGCACAGCGCTCGGTTTGATTAACGCTGTGGTCATTTACCGGTTCCGGATGGTGGCGCTCATCGCCACCATCGCGTTGCTGAACGTCTATTTTGGTCTCCTCATCGTCTTCACTAGGGGCGAATGGATCTTCCAGTTGCCTGGCTGGTTCACGGACGGAATAAGTCTGTTCACGGTGACAGGGGAGAATGGCTACACCTACTCGCTTAATCTGCAGATCCTGATGCTGATAGCCGCGTTCGCCGGGACTTGGGTGCTGTTGGGGCGCACCAACATCGGTCGCCAGATCTACGCGATGGGCGGCAATCCGGACGCGGCCCAGCGGGCCGGATTCAATATGTTCCGGCTCAACCTCATCATCTTTGGCTACCTGGGCTTGTTCGCCGGGCTAGCTTCGGTGGCGGAAGCTCAACTTGCGCGAAGCGTAATGCCCAACGCGCTGATCGGAAAAGAGCTCGACGTGCTGGCGGCGGTTGTTCTGGGCGGCGCGAGCCTCAATGGCGGGGTGGGCACAGCGTTCGGCACATTTCTTGGGCTGACGCTCATCTCCGTCATGCGCAACGGGATGATACTGGCCGGCGTCTCCTCGTACTGGATGCAGGCGGTTACCGGGTTGGTCATCGTCGCGGCGATGTCGCTGACGGCGATTCAGGTGCGGCGTGGGCAACGTGTTCGTGGGAAGGTAGGGGCGGCGGCATGAGCAATTCTTTCAGCCGTGTTGGGCACGACGATCCGGCTGCGCTTGCTCGGCTCGCGATGCGCCGCGGCGTCGGCGTCTACGGCTACCAGCTCGGGCTGAGCGGTCTATTGCTAGCCCTTGTGGTTCTATTCGTCCTGCTGCTCGGCAAAGGGTTCGTCAACTCGGCAAATCTGTCGTCCATCGGGTCCCAATTGCCCGAGCTCGGCATCCTGTCGCTGGCGATCTTCATCACATTGCTACACGGCGGAATGAATCTGTCGGCCGTCGCCACCGCCAATCTGTGCGCGCTGACCGCGGCCCACGTGCTGACGACGAGAATTCCGGGCGCCAGCGAGACGATGCAGGTCGTCTGGATGTTCGTCGCCATCTTCCTCGCGGTGGGTCTCGGTCTGCTGGTTGGGCTGCTGAACGGCGCTATCGTCGTCTATGCGGGCGTGCATCCTATGCTGGCGACTATCGGCACGATGATCATGATCAAAGGGATTGCGCTGGGGTTGACGCACGGCGCGGTCATATCCGGCTTTCCCGCGCCGATCCGCTTCATCGGCGGCGGCACGGTCTTCGGCGTGCCATTCGGTCTGATCGTCTTTGCACTCTGTGCGGCCGCTGTGGCGGTGATCCTGAAGCGGACGCCGTTCGGAGCGGCGATCTATCTGATCGGCTCGAATGAACGCGCGACGGAATACTCCGGCGTCGACACGAAGCGGGTGCTCTTCGGGATCTACCTTCTGTCGAGCCTTCTTGCCGTGATCGCCGGCTTTGTCATGATGGGGCGCTTTAACTCGGCCAACGCGACCTACGGCGATAGCTACATCCTCGTGACCGTGTTGGCTTCGGTGCTGGGCGGAACTGACCCCTATGGCGGCTTCGGCACTGTGAGCGGGCTGGTTCTGGCGCTCCTCATCCTCCAAGTGATCGCGTCAGCGTTCAACCAGCTTCATCTCAGCGCGTACCTGGCAATGGCGATCTGGGGTTTGCTGTTGGTGGGCGTCAGTGCGGTGACGGTCGTGAAGCGTCGGTCGCGCACGGCGTCGGAGGCGATGCGGTAGCGGAGCCGCTTCGACTTGGTCGTCGACGAGGAATCCTGGGCCGCTCAGGCACTGGGGCGTTGTGAGGAAATGTAATGCCAACGGTCATCGGGTTTGACCGACGCCGACATGGGCCCAGGCTCACAAGAGGGCAGGACGCTTGCCGTAGCGCATGGGTTAGATCGGGCCTGTTGCAATTCGAAGTGAGTCATCGAACGGCGCTCGAGGCGCGTCGCGAAAGATAGTTTTGGAATGTTTGCCTTCGGTCGCACGGGCGAGTCCATTTGCCGCGCCATCGTAGCTTAATAGGAGAAAAGTTATGGAATATCGTCAACTTGGACAATCTGGACTGCGGGTGTCGGTGCTCACGATGGGAACCATGACCTTCGGCGGAGAAGGTAAGTTTGGTTCAGTCGGCCACACCGGCGTCAATGACGCGCGCAGGCAGATCGACCTTTGTCTCGATGTTGGGATCAACCTGATCGATTCTGCGGACGTCTATTCCGCCGGTCGCTCCGAGGAGATCCTCGGTGAGGCGCTGGAGAAGCGGCGCAATCGAGTGTTGGTGGCGACCAAGGCGCGCTTCGCGATGGGCGATGGCGCGAACGATGCGGGGCTCTCGCGCCTGCACCTTGTCGACGCCTGCGAAGCGAGTTTGCGTCGCCTGCGAACCGATCATATTGATCTTTACCAGATGCACGAATGGGACGGCCAGACCCCAGTTGAGGAAACGATGGAGGCTCTGGACACGCTCATCCGCTCCGGCAAGGTGCGCTACATCGGCTGCTCCAACTACTCGGCTTGGCACCTGATGAAGGCGCTCGGCGTGTCGGAGCGGAAGGGTTACCAACGCTTCGTTAGCCAGCAAATCCACTACACGTTGCAAGCCCGCGAGGCCGAGTACGAGTTGCTGCCGTTGTCGCTAGACCAGGGGCTGGGCGTCTTGGTGTGGAGCCCGCTGGGTGGTGGCCTGCTCACCGGCAAGTACCGCCGCAACCAGAAGCAGCCTGAGGGCCGGCGTCTCTCCGGTTGGGGCGAGCCGCCGGTGCTCGATGAGAACAAGCTCTACGACATTGTCGATGTGCTTGACGGGATCGCCAAAGGCCGCGGCGTGACGGTGGCCGAGGTGGCGCTGTCGTGGCTGCTGCGCCGACCCGCGGTGACGTCAGTGCTCGTCGGCGCCCGCACTGAGGAACAACTCAAGACCAACCTGAAGGCGATCAACCTCGTGCTCAGCGATGAGGAACGCGCGAAGTTGGACGCCGTTAGCATGCCGCCGCTGCTCTATCCGTACTGGCACCAGGCCCTGACCGCTACGGAAAGGGCGGGCGCCGCCGACATGTCGCTGCTTGCACCCTATGTGAAAGGCTAGGGCCAATCGCTCTGCATCTCGCGCTACTAAGGGCTTATTCGGTTTGCCGCGCTGTCACAGCATGTGGCGCGGCGGCCGGAGGAGTGCGGAGCCCAGGTTCGGTGGCTCACGAAGGCGCACCATGCGCGTGATTGTTTCTGGTTGTTGACAGCTCAGTTCAATGAGGAGTCTGCTCGCACTGAACTGGTCCCGATAACGACGGCGAACGTCGATGCGCTGCTTGCGGCGCGTTCGAAGTGAGCCGTTAGAAGTGGCGCGCTGGCGCCGAAACAAGGCATACGCGCTCATCCTCCCGGGGCGCGTATGCCTGCCCCGTCAAAATTCAGAAGGAAGCATAAAGATGTCCGACGCACACGCATCAATCGATTTCGACTTCTCCCTGAAAGGCAAGCGCGCGCTGGTCACGGGCGGCGCGTCAGGCATTGGCGCGGCGATCTGCAGCGCCTTCGCCGCAAAAGGGGCGCGGGTCGCCGTCGTCGATCTCAAGGTCGCCGATGCGGAGACCAAAGCGAAGGCTCTCGGCGGCGGGGCGATGTCGTTTGCTTGCGACGTCTCGGATCCGGCCTCGGTGCAGAAGGCGGTCGACGGCGTTCGGGCCGCATTTGGCGGGATAGACATCCTGGTCAACTGCGCTGGCGTCGTGTTCTTGGCTCCGGCCGCCACGCTGCCGCTCGACTATTGGGACAAGACGATCGCCGTCAATTTGAAAGGCACGTTCCTCATGTCGCAGACAGTTGGCAAGGCGATGATCGCCGCCGCCCGCGGCGGCAAGATCGTCAACATTGCTTCACAATGCGCAACTGTCGCGATTGACGAGCACGTCGCCTATTGCGCCTCGAAGTTTGGCGTCGTCGGTCT
>NZ_JBEKVH010000230.1:0-4574 GCF_049514155.1 Roseiarcus sp.
TGGCCGTGCTTGCGGCGCGAATTCTTGCGGCGGCGCTTCTTGAAGGCGATGACCTTCGGACCGCGCGCCTGCTCGACGATTTCGCCCAGCACGCGGGCGCCGGCGACATTGGGCGAGCCGACGTGGTTGGTCTCGCCGTCGAACAGCGCCAGGACGTCGTCGAAAGTTACGGTCGACCCGGCGTCGCCCTCGAGCGACATGACCGTGATCGTATTGTCGGCGGCGACCTTGTACTGTTTGCCGCCGGTGCGAATGACTGCGAACATCGTTTTGCTTCCCGTGTTCATCCCGGCTCTTACGCGGAATTCCGCGCGGCCGGCTTCTTTGCAGCTTGCAACCTGCTGGTTTTAGGCGCCCGGCCCCGCCGCGCGGAGGCGGCAAAGCAAAAACGCGGCCTCAAGAAGCCGCGCGCGAGCACCGGTCCTATAGTCGCCGGCGCCGGCGGAGTCAATCGCAACGCCGCTCGTTTGGGCGCCGATCAGTCGCCGTAGATGATGAGCGGCAAATGCCCATGCTGCGGCGCGCCGCGGCCGATCACGATCAGCTTCGGTCCGTCGGTCCAGCCCCGCGGCGGTTCGGCCGCCGGCGCGAGCGTCACGTTGACGAACACCGGCGCGGAAACGACGAACGGCGACGGCGTCGCTTCAGTTCCGGGTTCGGACGCATCGCCGACTATGGGGCCGATGGGACCGAGGAATTCGTCGCGGTGGCGATGGCGCCAGAAGTCGTGGTCGCCCTCTCCGCCGCGCCAGAAGGCGTGACGCTCGCCACCGCGCCAGGGCTGGCCGACCAGCGGAGGCGAGAACGCCCGAACCACGGGCGCCGCTGCAGCCGACGCGAAGGGGGCGGCGGCGAGCGCGGTCGCGAAAACGGAAACGGTCAGCGAGATTTTCATGACCCTTCTCCACGAGGCTGGCCTCCTCGGGAATGAGATTAAGCAATTCTTAAGCCTGCGGGAAGCCGGCGCCGCCCGGTCTTTTCGCTAAGGGAGCGGTCGTGGGGTTGGCGCGCCTGGCTAGACGATCGCTCATAGCTTTAATTCTATAGACGCGCACGTCTCATAGCGCTCGGTCGGCGTCGGGGTGCGCCACGCTCGCCGCCGGCCGCGCGCGAAATGGCGCCTAAGTCGCTGAAAACGCCCGCGCGCTGAACGGATTTGTCGCCCCGCGCGCCGCCCCCTATGGTGCGCCGACGCTCCGGGCCGCCGGGGCCCCGCAAGCGAAGGATCGTCGATGGCGGACGCTGGGGCGCGCGCGGCTCGAACGGACGGGGGGCGCGCAGCGAGCGAAGTCCTCCTCGCCTTCCTCAAGCTCGGCCTCACGTCCTTTGGCGGGCCGATCGCCCATATCGGCTATTTCCGCAGCGAGTTCGTCGCGCGGCGCGGCTGGCTCTCCGAGCGCGCTTTCGCCGATCTCGTCGCGCTTGCCCAGTTCCTGCCCGGGCCCGCTTCGAGCCAGGTCGGCTTCGCCATCGGCCTGACGCGCGCAGGCTGGCTCGGCGGGCTCGCCGCCTGGGCGGGCTTCACCCTGCCCTCGGCGGCGCTGATGCTCGCCTTCGCCTATGGCGCGGCGGGGATCGCAGACCTCTGGTGGGGCGCCGGCCTGCTGCACGGGCTGAAACTGATGGCGGTGGCGGTGATCGCCCAGGCCGTGCTCGGCATGGCCAAGAGCTTCTGCGCCGACTCGCCGCGCGCTTCGATCGCCGCGGCGGCGCTGGCGCTGGTCGCGTTCGTTCCCGGCTCGCTCGCCCAGCTCGCGGCGATCGTCGGCGGCGCTCTCGCCGGACTGGCGGCGGTTCGCGGCGCCGCAGCCGCGCCGGTCGACGATTTCGCGCCCCATCTGTCGCGCGGCGCCGCGCTCGCCGCGTTGGCGATTTTTCTGGCGCTGTTGGCGCTGTCGTTCCTGCCGGCCGGCGAAGGGCTCGCGGCGCTCGCCGCCGCTTTCTATCGCTCCGGCGCGCTGGTGTTCGGCGGCGGCCATGTCGTGCTGCCGCTGCTGCGCGATGCGCTGGTTCAGCCGGGGTTGCTGTCGCAGGGCGCGTTCCTCGCCGGCTATGGCGCGGCGCAGGCGCTGCCAGGGCCATTGTTCGCCGTGGCGGCCGGTTTTGGCGCGCTCGCCGGAACGCCGCCGGCCGGGCTCGCCGGCGGCGTTGTGGCGCTGGCGGCGATTTTCCTGCCCGGGCTGCTGGCGCTGGTCGCCGCGCTGCCGTTCTGGCGCGAGCTGCGGCGCGAGACGCACGCGCAAAGCGCGATGGCGGGAATCAACGCGGCGGTGGTCGGCCTGCTCGCCGCAGCGCTCTACAATCCGGCCTTCGTCAACGCGGTGCTCAGTCCACGCGATTTCGCCGTCGCGGCGGCGGCATTCGCGCTTCTCGTCGCCGGGCGCGCGCCGCCGCTCCTCGTCGCCGCCCTCGCCGCGGCGGCGGGCGTGGCGCTCGCCGCGTGAACGCGGCCGATCACTCCGCCTTCTTCAATTCCTTGAGCTTGCCGAACACCGACTCGACGTCGATCTTCTCTTCGCTCGGCTTCTTGGCGGCCGGCGCCGCGCCGAACACCTCGCTGGTCGTCGACGGCGTCGGCCGCGCGGTCGTGACTTCCGCCGGCACCAGCGTCTGGGTGCGGTCCTCTTCGACCTTCGGGCGGTCCTTGGCGGCGCGGTTGACCTCGAAATCGAGGTCGATCTGCGAGCACAGGCCGAGCGTCACCGGATCCATCGGCTGCAGATTGGCCGAGTTCCAGTGGTTGCGGTCGCGGATCGCGTCGAGCGTGTGCTTGGTCGTGCCGACCAGCCGCATGATCTGCGCGTCTTTCAGCTCGGGATGGTTGCGCAGCAGCCACAGGATGGCGTTCGGCCGGTCCTGCCGGCGCGACAGCGGCGTGTAGCGCGCGCCGCGCGGCTTCTTGAATTCCGGCACCCTGACCTTGCTCGACGCGATCTGCAGGCGATGCTCGGGGTCCTTCTCCGCAGCGGCGATTTCCTCGCGCGTGACCTGGCCGGTCGAGATCGGGTCGTAGCCCTTGATGCCGGTTGCCACCTCGCCGTCGGCGATGCCTTTCACTTCGAGCGGGTGCAGTTTGCAGAACTCCGCAATCTGGTCGAACGTCAGCGATGTGTTCTCGACCAGCCAGACGGCGGTGGCCTTTGGCATCAGCGGCGCATCGGACATGAAGTCGGGCTCCTTGGACCTGCGGTTGCGCGCGTTCGCCCTCTGCGAGGGCTGAGGCGCAGCCTCAAATCGTCAAACTCGAGGGGATACGCTCATATTAGGCGTCGGCCCTGCGAATTGCAATCAAATCGGCGCAATTTCGCTTGGCGCGCCCTGGCGCCGGCGGGCGATTCGCCTTACCTCCCGCGGGTCGGTTTCGTTCTTCGAGGAAAACCCCATGACCTCCAGACTTCCGCTTTTCGCCCTCGCCGCCGCCCTCGCGCTCGGCTTCGCCGCCGGCCCGGCGGGCGAGGCTCAGGCCGCGGGCTGCCTCAAGGGCGCGCTGGTGGGCGGCGTTGCCGGCCATTACGCCGGCCATCACGTCGTCGCCGGCGCGATCGGCGGCTGCATCGTCGGCCACCACATGGCGGCGGTGAACGCGCAGAAGCAGAAGGAATTGCAGGCCCAGCCGACGCCGGCGCCGACCGCCACGCCGAAGTAGATTCGCCTCAGGCCTTGTTGTTGAGCGCCCGCTCGGCCTTGGGGTCGAGCGGCCAGCGCGGCCGCGCCGGGGCGGCGAGGTCGTCGGCGAGGCCGAGGCGCAGCCGTTCGACCCCCGCCCAGGCGATCATCGCGCCGTTGTCGGTGCAGAGCTTCGGCGGCGGCGCGACCAGCGGCAGCCCGGCCTGGGCGCAGAAGCGCGCCATTCCGTCGCGGATCGCGCCATTGGAGGCGACGCCGCCGGCGACGACGACCGCTTGCGCGGCGCCGACCCGTTCGCGAAACAGCCTGAGGCCGACCCGCAGTCGGTCCTCGATCACGTCGACGATCGCCGCCTGGAACGAGGCGCAGAGGTCGGCGACGTCGCGCGGCCGTAACGGCGCGATCGCCTCAGCGGCGAGCCGCGTCGCCGTCTTCAGGCCCGACAGCGAGAAATCGGCGTTCGGCCGGCCGAGCAGCGGCCGCGGCAAAGCGAAGCGAGCGGGGTCGCCGTCGCGCGCCGCCGCCTCGACCGCCGGCCCGCCCGGATAGGGCAGGCCGAGCAGCTTGGCGGTCTTGTCGAACGCCTCGCCGATCGCGTCGTCCATCGTCGCGCCGAGCCGTACGTAATCTCCCACCCCATTCACCGCGAGGATCTGGGTGTGCCCGCCCGAGGCGAGCAGCAGCAAATAAGGAAACGCGACGCGCGTCACCAGCCGCGCAACGAGCGCGTGGGCCTCGAGGTGATTGATTGCGACGAACGGCTTCCCGGTCGCGAGCGCAAATCCCTTGCCCGCCATCAACCCGACCAGCACGCCGCCGATCAGCCCCGGCCCCGCCGCGGCGGCGACCCCATCGATGTCCTGGGGTCTGAGACCCGCCGTGGCGAAGGCGCGCGAGATGAGGATGTCAACGATTTCTACATGAGCGCGCGCGGCGATTTCGGGAAC
>NZ_JBEKVH010000231.1:0-4515 GCF_049514155.1 Roseiarcus sp.
CCCCCGACCTCATCGTTCCGAACGCCATCATCGGCACGCGGGCAGTCCATCTGGACAACAACATTGTCCGAGCCGGCCTCAACTACAGATTTGATTAGTAATTATGGGACAGTTATTATGCCATTACGGTGCCATTACGCATTACGGCATTACGGCATTACGGTGACAGTGCATTCTATTGCCGCGGCTCGAGCGATCTGGTATCGGGAAGGGATGGCCCGTCTCGCTCGCCTCGTCGTGCCCGGCCTGCCCTACCACGTCACCCAACGCGGCAACGGCGGGCGGAGGGTGTTCTTTTCAGACGAGGACTACGCCTGCTATCGCGATCTTCTCGCCGCGGCGGCGACGGAGGCGCGCGTCGCAGTTTGGGCGTGGTGTCTGATGCCCAATCACGTCCATCTCATCCTTTGTCCCGACGACGAGGACGGGTTGCGCCGGGCGTTGGCGCGCGCGCATCGGCGCTACGCCGGCTTGGTTCACGCACGGCAACGACGCACCGGGCATTTCTGGCAGGGGCGTTACGGCGCGGTGGCGATGGACGAGGATCATCTCGCCGCCGCTTACCGCTACGTGACGCTCAACCCGGTGCGGGCGCGGCTCGTCCTGCGCGCCGAGGATTGGCCGTGGTCGAGCGCCCGCGCGCTGCTGGGGCTCGGCGAAGACCCGTTGACCGACGTCGCCCCGGCGCGCCAACGCTTCGCGCGCTTCGCCGACCTTGTCGCAGGGGGTGAGGATCGCGACGCGACGGCGCGGCTGCGCAAGGGCGAGACGGTCGGCCGGCCGGTCGGCGGTCCCGCTTTCATCGCCGATTTGGAGGCCCGCAGCGGTCGCGGCCTGGCGCCACGCAAGCGCGGACCGAAGCCAACGCATGCGGAAGGCGATTGAGTGCACTGTCACCGTAATCCCGTAATCCAAAAAGTGCAACTTCGGCTTGGTCGACGGTCATCTGGAGAATTTCGGTTTAATACTCCGTACATAGCGACGCTGCAGCAATTTTGGAGGCCGCTGGAATCTGTGATAGCAAGTAGTTCAATGGAGTTGACTTGGGAATCTAGGTCAAAAGAGAGGGAG
The DNA here is from genome assembly GCF_049514155.1 of Roseiarcus sp. Lineage (GTDB taxonomy): Bacteria > Pseudomonadota > Alphaproteobacteria > Rhizobiales > Beijerinckiaceae > Roseiarcus. Next base: position 1,072 of record NZ_JBEKVH010000231.1, read on the forward strand.
ATGGGGCCATGCATTGGATCCGTTTGGCTGCGCTTTTTGTGATTGTCTCGACCGCGGAATCCCATGCTCAAGTCGTTGCGTTCGGGCCAAGCGGAACAGCGGGCTTTGGCGTGTCGGCTTCGGAGGCCTACCCCGCAAGACTGGAAGAGATATTGCGGAATCGAGGGGTAAAGGTCACCGTTAGCAATCAAGGCGTGAATGGCGACACGACCGACGCAATGTTGGCGCGGCTGGATTCGGCAGTACCCGACGGGACTCGCGTGGTGATCTTTCAGCCATCCCATAAAGACCAAGTGAGTGGGCTGATGGACGTGCATGCCCGCAATGTATCGGAAATCATAAGTCGACTTCGCGCGCGGCGGATCGCGGTGGTGTTTCTTGACGACCAGAAAATGAAAGACGCGGGAATTGCACGGCAGGCAGGGGCAATCCTTTGCGGGATTTTCAGTCAGAACGTGCCGCGCGAAGACATAATCGAGAGCGGTGGGCAGAAGGGCCGTAACTCAGATACGCACCCAGACGCCAGAGGCTACGAGATCATCGCGGAGCGGGTAGCTCCCTGCGTCGTACGCGCCTTGAGTGTCAAGGGGTAGCACCACGGAGCCCATCCACATCCAGGTTTAATCGGCGGCCTGCCCCTATGGATATTCGCCACATGGAATCCAAGTCCGACTTGGACGAAGAAAGACAAATTCGCCCACGTTCGACCCCCTCGTTAGGCGGGCAATCGAGCTTGCTTGGACCAGGGAAAGCGGGCATCAAGCTGTTGGCATCGCCCTCTCTCGGGACCATTCGCTGCTATGCCGTCGGACGTATTCATCAGCTATTCGAGCGCAGACAAGCCGACGGCGGACGCCGCGTGCGCGGTGCTTGAAAGAGCCGGCGTTCGATGCTGGATCGCGCCGCGCGACATCGGGCCTGGGGAAGAATGGGGCTCCGCGATATTGGAAGCTCTAGAACATTGCCGCGTACTTGTTCTTATTTTCTCGTCGCACGCCAACAAGTCCAACCACATTCACCGCGAACTCGAACGCGCCGTAAACTTTGGCGTGACTGTTATTCCGGTGCGCATCGAAAGCGTCGATCCGACGAAGGCGGTTTCCTATTTCGTCAGTTCGGTTCACTGGCTGGACGCCCTGACGCCGCCGCTCGAAGCGCATCTGGAGACTCTTGCCGCTTCGATTGGAAGGTTGCTGGCGCTGCCGCCGCGCGAGGTCGCTCCCGGCGCGGAGAAATCATCGGAAGGCACCGCGACAAGCCGTCAAGGAAAGAACCGGCGCGCGGGAATTCTGGGCCGGCGAAACATCGCGATCGCCGTAGCGGTGGTGTTGGCCATTATGGCCGGCCTCGGCGCCTTGGCTTATCGTGTCGTTTCGCCTTCCCCGACGCCAACGCCTTTGCCGACTTCCGAATCCGCGGTGGCGGCTGCGCCTTCGCCGAACGCGTCGCCCGTGGCGCTGCCCCCACCGTCTGCGAACCCTGCCGTACCGGATGTGCGGCGCTTCGACGGCTCATGGATAGGAACTCTTGTCTGTAACAGCACGCTGTCGGGACTGCCGGGTTGGAGTTACGAACTCGACGCCGTCGTGTTGGACGGCGCTTTTCGCGCCGAGCGTGGAGACAAGGACAAACCGGGCTCAGAAGCGTATGAAGGAACGATCAAACCAGATGGCGCAGCAGAGATTTCGCAGAATGGCCTGAGCGGTGAGACCTCCAGAGACCCCTTCCATCGTCCGACAGGCACGGAATTTCACAATACTTATCTCGGCAAGTTCGACCAGACGCATGGAACCCTAACCCGACTCAACCGGGCCTCCTGCACCATGAATTTTGCCTTCCAGTCCGCGCATTAGAGCCGATCCAAGAAGAATGGATTCACGAGCAAAAGCTTGGCCTGGTCAGGCGTTTGAGCATGAGGCGGATCATTGCGAGCCGCACGAAGCGGCGACGATCCTCCCGTAGCGTTCGAAATCGCGGATCAAGCGCCGATTGCGGCTGATCCAGGTTCAGGCCAGCAAGGCGTCACGCTGCGTGACGTCAAACAACGCCAAAACATAGAATGCCAAGAGTCGCATAAACTCCAACATGGAACCAGCGGCCGCGCGCGGCGGATCGCATGGTACACTCGAACTGTCCCGAAAAGAGCCTTTTACGGGACAGTACCCTTTGTGAACACTCGAATTTCAGCCACGAAAGGCAGCAAGCGCAAGCCCGCTCCGAGCACCGTAAATGGGACAGTGCCCCCGCGGCGGCTTTTGAATGCGAAGCGTCGGCCACGCGAATATCTCACCGCCAAAGAAGTGGGGAAGCTCGTCGAGGGCGCGCGCTCGCGCGGGCGATACGGGCACCGCGACGCGACGATGATCCTCGTCGCGTACCGGCACGGGCTGCGGGCATCGGAGTTGTGCGCGCTCCGCTGGGATCAAGTCGATCTGGAGCGCGGGCTCGTGCACGTGCGGCGTCTCAAGAACGGGACGCCGAGCGTGCATCCGATGGGCGGTATCGAGATACGCGCGCTGCGGCGTCTGAAGCGCGAGCAAATCGAGTCGCGGTACGTTTTCGTTACCGAGCGCCGCGCACCGATGACGGCGGCCGGGTTTCGCAAGATGGTGGCGCGAACGGGGGAGACAGGGAAGTTTGCGTTCCCGGTGCATCCGCACATGCTGCGGCATGCATGCGGGTACAAGCTCGCCAATGACGGACAGGACACGCGGGCGGTGCAGCACTACCTCGGGCACAAGAACATTCAGCACACGGTGCGCTACACGGAGCTTTCGCCGGAGCGGTTCAAATCGTTTTGGGAGGATTGAAGGGCGGCCGCCTTCGCGCGGGTTCGTGGATCGCGTGAAAATACGATTGAGGGACTCCGGGATAGAGCAAACAAAAGGTCATCGCCGCCAAAAGTGCCCATCATCTGGCGAGTCAAACTAACACATGTTCTGTGAATTATATTGGTAACCACTTATATTTCGTGCTAATTATCTAGTTGCAGTGGACCCGCATCGGCGGCGGCGCGGCGAGGCGGCGGAAAATTTCCGCGCAGGGCGTTGAAAACAAACCAACGCGCCTGAAAATGGCGCCTGCCTCGAGCCGTTGACCCGCCGCGGCCGCCGCGCCGCCTCGCGCCGTCGGCCCCCTCCACCGCGCTTGGCGCGGTTCCCCTCCCCCGCTTCGCAGGGGAGGACGATCACTTGGCGGCCGCTGTCCAGCGGGATGAGGGGGGACCGCGCGAAGCGCGGGGGAAGGGGCGCGCGCTGTGAAGGCGACAACCGTAAGGGCGAGGGCGTTCCGTTCAATTGCCGCCTTCGCTCACGCCGCGAGGTCGGCGACGAGGTCGTCGATCTGGCGGCGGCGCAGCGTCCGGCCGCTCAAGGCGGCGAAGCGGGTCGAATCGATGCCCTCGCGCAACCTCAGCCCCATCAGCAGGAATTCGTCGCCCTGCTC
>NZ_JBEKVH010000232.1:0-4514 GCF_049514155.1 Roseiarcus sp.
GCCGCTTCGACCGCTGCGACGCCCTCGATCAGATCGCGGGCGAAGGCGAGCTCGGCGCCGGCGAAATCGATGAAGGCGCGCACGCGCGCCGAGTGCCGCAGATCGGCGTGGGTCAACAGCCAGAGGTCGACGTCGAGGTCGGGGATGACCCCGCCGATGCGCACTAGGCCCGGGTTTTGGTCGCCGACGAAGCACGGCAGCACCGTCGCGCCGACCCCCCCGACGGCCAGGCCTGCCATCGCCAGCACGGAGTTGACGGAGCAGACTTGCCGCCGCGGTCCGATCTTCTCGTCGGTCCAGCGCTTGGCGCGCGTCGGCGCCGTGCTGAACCCGACCCACGGCGCGGCGGCGATCACTCTTCCGCCGAATTCGTTGGCGATCGCCGGCGCGCAATAGACCGCCCAGCGAATGGCGCAGACGCGGCGGCCGACCAGCGACTCCGGCGGGTCGTTGGCGCCGCGGATCGCGACGTCGGCGTCGCGGCGCGACAGATTGAGCGTCTGCTCGGCGATGATCAGGTCGACTTGGACGGCGGGATTGGCGGCGCGGAAGCGGCTCAGGATCGGCGCGAGCAGACCAATCGCCACCGAATCGACGGTGGTCACCCGCAATTCGCCGCTCGGCTTGGCGTCTCGGCCAGCGACGCGCCGCTCGAACTCCAGGATCGATTCGGCCATCGAGCCGGCGAGCGCGATCATTTCTTCGCCCGCTTCGGTCGGCTGATAGCCGGCGCGCGAACGCTCGAACAGCCGCGCCCCGACGTCGTTTTCGATCGCCGCGAGGCGACGGAACACTGTGGAATGATTGAGGTTCAACGCCTCGGCGGCGCCGACCAGCGAGTGCGCGTCGGCGATCGCCTTGATCAAACGGAATTCATCCCAGTCGAGTGTGGAGGCCATGGATCGTGAGGCGCTTTCGTCGCAGTCGGAAACTGCGGATCGTATGCGCTGGCGCAAGCCAATCGTGCAAGAAAACGAGTGCCGCAGCCGCCGCGACATGAGGTCGCGGCGTCAGGCTTCCTCCCCGCGCGGCGCGGCGGCGCGGCGAAGCCGGTCGTTGATGGCGACGCCGAGTCCGCGCTCGGGGATCGGCGCGGCGGCGATGCGCGCCGCCCCGCTGTCGTCGAGCGCGCGCAGATAGGCGAAGAGATGGGCGGCGGCTTCCTCGAGGACGCCGGCGGGCGAAAGGTCGAGCCGCGCCGTCGCGCCCGCATGCGCCAGCGCGCCGGCGAAGTCGAGCGCCGCCTCGCCGGCGGCGACTTCGTGCGCGCCGAGCCTGAGCCGGGCGCGCGGCGCATAGTGGGACGCGAGCTGGCCGGGCGCGAGCGGCGCGCCGCCGGGCGTCGCGTCGTCGAGCGCCACGTCGAGCGCGGCTTCGATCCGCTCACGCGTCAACGCGCCGGGACGCAACAGCCGCGGCCGCCCGCCGAGGCAGGCGACGATCGTCGATTCGACGCCGCGCCGCGCCGGGCCGCCGTCGAGGATCCAGTCGATCCGGCCGTCGAGGTCGGCGGCGACGTGGGCGGCGGTGGTCGGGCTGACGCGGCCGGAGCGGTTGGCCGAAGGCGCGGCGAGCGGGACGCCCGCCGCCGCGATCAGCGCCTGCGCGACCGGATGGTCGGGGCAGCGCAAGGCGAGCGTCTCGAGTCCGGCGCGCGCGAGCAGGCTCACCCGGCAACTCGGCGCGACCGGCGCGACGATCGTCAACGGCCCCGGCCAGAACGCCTCGGCGAGCCGGCGGGCGAAGTCGTCGAACGCGCCCTCGCGCGCCGCCGCCGCCGCGTCGGCGACATGGGCGATCAGCGGATTGAAAGCCGGCCGGCCCTTGGCGGCGTAGATCGCGACGACGGCGCGGTCGTTGGTCGCGTCGGCGGCGAGGCCATAGACCGTCTCGGTCGGCATCGCCACCAGGCCGCCGGCGCGCAGGCAGGCGGCGGCTTCGGCGATCGCCCGCGGATCGGCGGGCGCGAGGCGGGTCTGACGCGTGGGTTGCGACATGCGTGCGTGGCGTGCGGAGATCGGCTTGCGCGGGTATTGGTTTATTTCTAAACCTTATGGCGCGCTTGTGCGGCGCCTATGGACGCGACAAGCTCTTCGTCGTCAAGCGGCGCGCACGGACGACGCCGCAACAGGGAACGCCATGACCTATCGCGCGCCGGTCGCCGACATTCTCTATTCGCTCAAGCACGTCGCCGGCTTCGCGGCGGCGATCGACGAGGGCCGGTTCGGCGAGCTCGATCTCGACACCGCCGAAGCGGTGATCGCCGAAGCGGGCAAGTTCGCCACCGAAGCGATCGCGCCGCTCGACGTCGTCGGCGACCGCGAGGGGGCGCGCTGCGCCAACGGGGTCGTCACGATGCCGCCCGGCTTCCGCGACGCCTATCGCCGCTGGGCCGAGGCCGGCTGGGCTGGCGTCACCGCCAAGCCGGAATACGGCGGCATGGGCCTGCCGCATGCGGTCGCCGCCGCCTGCAACGAGATGTGGTCGGGCGCGTCGATGGGCTTCGCGCTCTGTCCGCTACTCGGCGAGGGCGCGATCGGCGCGCTCGAGGTCTATGGAAGCGAAACGCTGCGCGCGACCTATCTCGGCCGCCTCGTCACCGGCGAATGGACCGGGACGATGAACCTCACCGAGCCGCAGGCCGGCTCCGACCTCGGCGCGGTCAAGACCCGCGCCGAGCGCGCGGTCGACGGGACCTATCGCCTCACCGGCCAGAAGATCTTCATCACCTACGGCGAACACGACCTGGCCGACAACATCGTCCATCTCGTGCTGGCGCGCCTGCCCGACGCGCCGCCCGGCACCCGCGGCATTTCGCTGTTTCTGGCGCCGAAATTTCTCGTCAAGCCGGACGGCTCGCTCGGACCCCGCAACGACGTGCGCTGCGCTTCGATCGAGCACAAACTCGGCATCCACGCCTCTCCGACCTGCGTCATGGTCTATGGCGACGCGGGCGGCGCGACCGCCTATCTGGTCGGCGAGGAGAACCGCGGCCTGGCGGCGATGTTCGTGATGATGAACGCCGCCCGGCTCGGCGTCGGCCTGCAGGGCGTGGCGATCGGCGAGAAGGCCTATCAGAAGGCGCTGACTTACGCGCGCGAGCGCCGCCAGGGCCGCGCCGGCGCCGCCGGCGGCGGTATGAGCCCGATCGTCGAGCATCCCGACGTCAAGCGCATGCTCGCGACGATGAAGGCGCTGGTCCAGGCGGCGCGCGGAATCTGCCATCTGACGGCGATGGCGATCGATCTGGCGATCCACGCCGAAAGCGCCGAAGCGCGCGCGCTGGCCAGCGAGCGCGCCGCGCTGCTGACCCCGGTCGCCAAGGCGTTCTCGACCGACATCGGCGACGAGGTCGCCTCGCTCGGCCTGCAGGTCCATGGCGGCATGGGCTTCATCGAGGAGACCGGCGCGGCGCAATATTTCCGCGATTCGCGCATCGCCGCCATCTATGAAGGCACGAACGGCGTTCAGGCGATCGACCTCGTCCAGCGCAAGCTGCCGCTGTCGGGCGGCGCGACGCTCAAGCGCGAAATCGCCGCCATGCGCGCGGTGGTCGCCGCCGTGGCGGCGTCGGGCGAAGCGGAATTCGGTGCGACCGCGGCGCGGCTCGGCGAAGCGGTCGACGCGCTCGAACAGGCGAGCGCCTATCTTGGCGGCGCGCTCGGCGGCGACCTCGCCTCGGCGCTCGCCGGCGCGACATCCTATCTCAGGCTGTTCGGCCTCGCGCTCGGCGGAATCTGCCTCGCCAAGGCGGGACTCGCCGCGCTGAGCCAGCCGGCCGAGCGCGGCCGCATCGGCCTCGCCCGCTTCTTCGCCGAGAAGCTCGCGACCGCGGCGCCCGGCCTCGCCCGTTCGATCCAGTCCGGCGCCGCGCCGCTCGCGAGCTGCGACGCCGTCCTCGCGGAGAGCGCATGAGCGAATTTGTCAAAGTCAGTCGCGACGGCGCGGTCCTCGTCGTCACGCTGGCGCGGCCGGAGAAAAAGAATGCGCTGACCGGCGCGATGTACGAGGCGCTGATCGCCGCGTTCGCTCGGGCGAGCGACGATTCCGAGGTCGGCGCGCTGCTGTTCGAGGGCAGCGGCGGCGTCTTCTCGGCCGGCAACGACATCGGCGATTTCCTCGCCTACGCGCTCGCCCCCGGCGCGCTGATCGGCGAAACGCCGGTCATGCGCTTCATCTACGCGCTGGCGCGCTTCGCCAAGCCTCTGGTCGCCGCCGTCGAAGGGCCGGCGGTCGGCCTCGGAACGACGCTGTGCTTCCACTGCGACCTCGTTTACGCGAGTCCAAGCGCGCGCTTCCACATGCCGTTCGTCGATCTCGGCCTGGTGCCGGAAGCGGGCTCCTCGCTGCTCGCGCCGCTGCGCTTCGGCCGCGCGCGGGCGAGCGAATATTTGCTGCTCGGCGAGCCGTTCGACGCCGAGGCGGCTCGCGCCGGCGGCCTCATCAACGCCATCGTCGACGCCGCCTCGCTGCACGCCCACGCGCTCGCCAAGGCCAAGGCGCTCGCCGCCAAG
>NZ_JBEKVH010000233.1:0-4465 GCF_049514155.1 Roseiarcus sp.
GGCGCCGACCCGCGCGAAATGGCGAAGTCCGACGTCGTCGTCATCTGGGGCACCAACGCCGTCGCGACCCAGGTCAACGTGATGACCCACGCGACGCGGGCGCGCAAGGAGCGCGGCGCGAAAATCGTCGTCGTCGACATCTACGACACCGAGACGATGCGCCAAGCCGATCTCGCGCTGCGGCTGAAGCCCGGCACCGACGGCGCGCTCGCCTGCGCGGTCATGCACGTCCTGTTCCGCGACGGGCTCGCCGACCGCGCCTATCTCGCGCGCTACGCCGACGCGCCCGAGGCGCTCGAGGCCCATCTCGAGACCCGCACGCCGCAATGGGCGAGCGCGATCACCGGCCTTGCCGTCGCCGCGATCGAGGAATTCGCCGCGCTGGTCGGCCGCAACAAGCGCAGCTTCTTCCGCCTCGGCTACGGCTTCTCGCGCCAGCGCAACGGCGCGGCCAACATGCATGCAGCGTTATGCGTGCCGGTCGTCAGCGGCGCCTGGGCGCACGAAGGCGGCGGCGCGTTTCATTCCAACAGCGGCGTCTTCAAGCTCGACAAGACGATGATCGAGGGGCTCGACGCGCGCGATTCCTCGGTCAGGCGGCTCGATCAATCGCGTGTCGGCGCGATCCTGACCGGCGACGCGGAGGCGCTGAAAGGCGGCGGCCCGGTCAGCGCGATGCTGATCCAGAACACCAATCCGCTCGCCGTGGCGCCCGACCAGGAGAAGGTGCGGCGCGGCTTTGCCCGCGACGACCTGTTCGTCTGCGTGCACGAGCAGTTCCTCACCGACACCGCGCGCGCCGCCGACATCGTTCTGCCGGCGACGATGTTCCTCGAGCACGACGACCTCTACACCGGCGGCGGCCACCAGTATCTGCAGTTCGGCCCCAAGACGATCGAGCCGCCCGAGGGCTGCCGCTCCAACCACGAGGTGGTCGTCGCCCTCGCCGAGCGTCTGGGCGCGCGTCACCCCGGTTTCGCCATGAGCCCGCGCGAGATCATCGACTGGACGTTACGCGCCTCGGGCCGCGGCGCGCTCGCCGAGCTCGAAGCGGCGCGCTGGCTCGATTGCCAGCCGCCGTTCGAGGAGGCGCATTTCCTCAACGGCTTCGCCCATGCCGACGGCAAGTTCCACTTCCGCGCCGACTGGCCCGCGACCCCCTATTCGAACGACGGACTCAGGGGGCCTTGGCGCGAGATGCCGACCCTGCCCGACCACTGGCCGGTCAACGAGGCCGCCGACGACGACCATCCGTTCAAGCTCGCGACTTCGCCGGCGCGCAATTTCCTCAATACGAGCTTCAGCGAGACGGCGACCTCGCGCGCCCGCGAAGCGCGGCCGACGGCGCTGATGCACCCGGACGACCTCGCGGCGCTCGGGCTCGCCGACGGCGACGTGGCGCGGCTCGGCAACCCGCGCGGCGAAGTGCGGCTGCACGTGCGCGCCTTTGCCGGCGTCTCGCGCGGGCTGATCGTCAGCGAGGGAATCTGGCCCCCCTCCGCTTTCCTCGACGGCCGGGGAATCAACACGCTGACCGGCGCCGACCCGGTCGCGCCGTTCGGCGGCGCGGCGTTTCACGACGCGCATGTATGGGCCCGCCCCGCCTGAATCGTGGCCCGCCGATTGGCGCCTGTTTTCCGAAATCGGCGCGCCGATCCGTTCCGTTTCGTCGAACGTTTTCCCCATCCGCGACGGCGGCGGGCTTTATTTGGCGGCGCCGGCGGGCTATAGGTCCCGCCGGTCGATCGCATTTCGAACGATCGCGTCACGGGGCAAGGCGTCAGCAGGTGTCGATGAAGAAGCCGTCGGTCAAACCCGCCGTCGCGTCCGAAGCCGGCGGGTTCGATCTCGCCGTCGTCGCCGGGCTGGCGAAGATCGCCGCCGCCAACGATCTGAGCGAAGTAGAGGTCGAGCGGGAGGGCATGCGCATCCGCGTCGCTCGCGAGCGCCATACGATCGCTGCGACCCATGTTCTCGCCGCGCCGCCAGGCGCAGTCGCCGCCGCGCCGATGATGGCGGCCCCGCCGAACCTGCTCGCCGCGGAAACAGCCATCGACGCGGTCGACAATCCCGGCACGGTCAAGTCGCCGATGGTCGGCACCGCCTATCTGAGGCCGACCCCCGACGCCAAGCCTTTCGTCGAGGTCGGCGCGACGGTGAAGGCTGGCGACAAGCTGATGCTGGTCGAGGCGATGAAGACGTTCAACGAGATCGTCGCCCACAGGTCCGGCAAGCTGACGCAGATCATGATCGAAGACGGCGCCCCGGTGGAGTACGGTCAGGCGCTGATGGTCATCGAATGAGGCTGTAGCGCCGCGCGCGCTTTGAGCCTCTCCCGCCGTCAGGAGCCGCCCGGCATGTTCGACAAGATCCTGATCGCCAACCGCGGCGAAATCGCGCTCAGGGTGCTGCGCGCGGCCAAGGAGCTCGGCATCGCCACGGTCGCGGTCTATTCGACCGCCGACAAGGAGGCGATGCACGTCAAGCTCGCCGACGAGAGCGTCTGCATCGGCCCGCCGCCGGCGCGCGAGTCTTATCTCAACGTCCCCGCGCTGCTGGCCGCCTGCGAGATCACCGGCGCCGACGCAGTTCATCCCGGCTACGGCTTCCTCGCCGAGAATGCGCGCTTCGCCGACATCCTCGCCGAGCACGGCATCGCCTTCATCGGCCCCAAGGCTGAGCACATCCGCCTGATGGGCGACAAGATCGAGGCCAAGCGCACCGCCGCCCGGCTCGGCATCCCCTGCGTGCCCGGCTCGGCGGGCGCGATCGCCGACGAAGCCGAGGCGGTCAAGGTCGCCGCCGAGATCGGCTATCCGGTGCTGGTCAAGGCGGCGGCGGGCGGCGGCGGGCGCGGCATGCGGGTCGCCAATTCGGCCGATGAGCTCGCCGACGCCCTCGCCAATGCGAAAATGGAAGCGAAGGCGGCGTTCGGCGACGACGCCGTCTATCTCGAGAAGTATCTCGCCAAGCCGCGCCACATCGAGTTCCAGGTGCTGGGCGACGGCAAGGGCCGCGCGATCCATCTCGGCGAGCGCGACTGCTCGCTGCAGCGCCGCCATCAGAAGGTGTGGGAGGAAGGCCCTTCGCCGGCGCTCAACGCGGCGCAGCGCGAGGAGATCGGCGGCGTCTGCGCACGGGCGATGGCCGAGCTCGGCTACGTCGGCGTCGGCACGATCGAATTCCTGTTCGAGAACGGCGGCTTCTATTTCATCGAGATGAACACCCGCATTCAGGTCGAGCATCCGGTGACCGAGATGATCACCGGCATCGACCTGGTCAACGAGCAGATCAAGATCGCCGCCGGCTCGCCGCTGTCGATCGCGCAGGAGGACGTACGCATACAAGGCGCGGCGATCGAGTGCCGGCTCAACGCCGAGCATCCGGGCACCTTCATGCCGTCGCCGGGGCGGATCAGCTATTTCCACCCGCCCGGGGGCTTGGGCGTGCGCGTCGATTCGGCCGCCTACCAGGGCTACGTCATCCCGCCCTACTACGACTCGCTGATCGGCAAGCTGATCGTCCACGGCCGCAACCGCACCGAGGCGCTGATGCGGCTGAGGCGCGCGCTCGACGAATTCGTCGTCGAGGGCGTCGAGACGACGCTGCCGCTCTATCGGACGCTGGTGCGCAATCTCGACGTGCAGAACGGCCAGTACGACATCCACTGGCTCGAAGGCTTCCTCGAATCCGACGAAGCGAAGGCGGCGCGCGCCTGAGGCGACGCGCTTCTATTTCGATTTGTCGAGCTTGACCCCGACCGCGGCGCCCTCGCGCCACGCGACTTCCGCGCGCCCCATCTTGTTGCGCGCGTCGAGTTGCAGTTCGAAGCTGTCGGGCAGGTCGACGCCGGTGACCGACACCACGTTGGCGCCGCCCTCGGAGACGTCTAGCACCACGCAATCGTAGACCGGCGCGACGCCGCCCGGATCGGCCCAGGCGCGGATGCGCGTGCGGCGACGCGTATGGCGGCGCCGATTGCGGTCATTGAGGAACGGATTGTTGTAGCTGTCGATCAAGGAAGCGGCCTCCACGACGCCCGCCCGCCAGCGCCGCCGCAAGCCCTCTCCATCGCGCGCTTTGCCGCCGTCTTCAACGGTTTCGTTGCTGAAAGGTTAATACGCCTCAGGCGATCGCGCGGCAGGCGGCGGCCGGGGTCGGTTCGGCCTTGCGCTCGACCTCGATCGTCAGGTGCGAAAAGCGCCGGACCTGCATCGCGGCGCGACGATAGTCGGCGACGTCTCGGCCGCTCGCCGTCTCGATCGCCAGGATGGCGCCGAGATGGCCGGGGCCGAGCCGCCACAGATGCAGGTCGAGCAGCGCATCGCCGTCGCGTTCGATCGCCGCGCGTAAGCGCGCGGTCAGCCGCGCATCCGGGTTCATGTCGAGCAGCACCGCGCCGGCGTCGCGGATCAGGCCGATCGACCAGCTGACGATGACGCCGGCGCCGAGCAGTCCGGCGAGC
>NZ_JBEKVH010000234.1:0-4418 GCF_049514155.1 Roseiarcus sp.
ACGTAGTCGAGCTTGAACTTGCTCCCCGCTGGCGCCTTCACCCATTGCGTGCCGATGATCGGGCCGGAGGCGACGTTGGGCACCGGACCGCTGGTGAAGTCGACCTTGCCGGCGATGGTCGTGGTGTTGAGCGAAGCGATCGCCTTGGCGACGGCCTCTTTGTTGGTCGGATCGCCCGCCGCCTTCAGCGCGGCGAAGCCGGCGTCGAACACCGCCAACGACGCGCCGAGCTGCTGCGTCCATAGCTTGCCGGCCGCCTTCTCGTAGCCGTCGGCGAGGTCGACGCCGCTGACGCCGGTCAGCGACGACTTGTAGGGGAACGCCTTGTGCCAGTAGGCGGCGGTCGAGAGGTTGAAACCGAGATTGCCGAGCGCCTCGACGCCGTCGGGGAACAGGCCAGTCTTGGCGACCTGGCAGATCTTGACCATCTTGGTGTAGCCCTGCTGCGCCGCCTGGCGCCAGAAGGCGGCGAAATCCGGCGGGATCGGGAAGGTGTTGAAGATCTCGCACTTCTCTTTCTTGAACAGGGCGATCTGCGCTGAATAGTCGGTGGTGCCGTCCTCGTAGGGACCGGCGTCGATGATGGTGAAACCGTCTTTGGCCAGCGCCGGCGCGAGATGAGCGCGGATGGCGTTGCCGTCGGCGTCATTGGGGTAAAGCACGCCGACCTTCTTGTTGGTCGGGATCAGGTTCCACTGCGAGACGTAGGTCTTGTGGAACTCCTCGACGCCGAAGCCGAAATGGTAGGTCCATTTGAATGGCGAGGGCGCGCCGGGCTTGGCGCCGCGGCCGAAATACCAGGCCTCCCACGGCATGACGGTCGACAGGCACGGCACGCCCGCCGCCTCGCAGGCGTCGGCGACCGGGTTGATCGTCTCCGGCGTGGAGACGACCAGCATCATGTCGATCTTGTCGGAGTTGATCAGGCCCTTGGCGAGCTGGCCGGCGCGCGACGGGTCGGACTGGGTGTCCTGATCGAGAATCTTCACGTCGAACGTCTTGTCGCCAACGGCGAAACCGGAGGCGAGCGACTTGCGCACGACGTCGAGCACGTAGCCGTCGGTCTGGCCGAAGCCGCCGAGCGCGCCGGTGCGTGGGCTGATGAAGCCGACTTTCAGCGTATTCTCGGCGCCGGCGGCGAAAACGCGCCGTCCGCCCGCCAGCGCGAGGCCGGTCGCGCCCGCGCCGGCAAGCAGCGCGCGCCGCGACAGGCCCGCGCCCGAAGCAAAATTCATCCGATTGGTTGTGGTCATCGCTTCCTCCCTGTGGTCGTCGCGCCGCTGGAAACGGCCGGCGTTGTCGCGCTTTCGCGCTGTTGATGCCATGTAATTATACTCTATAACAAAATCGCGCAATTCTCCTTAGGGCTCATCAGATCGGATAACGGCCCGGCCCGGTTCCGATGGTGATCCATCGAAGCTCGGTGAACTCGTGAATCGCCGCGGCGCCGCCGAAGCGGCCATAGCCGGAGGCCTTGACGCCGCCGAAGGGCGCCTGCGCCTCATCGTGGACCGTTGGCCCGTTGACATGGCAGATGCCGGTCTCCAGCCGCCGCGCGACCGAAAGCGCGCGACCGAGGTCGCGGCCGAACACCGCCGCGGCGAGGCCGTATTCGCTGTCGTTGGCGACCCGCACCGCCTCCTCGACGCCGCCGACACGGATGATCGCCGCCACCGGCCCGAAGGATTCTTCGGCGTAGATCCGCATCGCCGGCGTGACGTTGTCGAGCACGGCGGCGTCCATCAGCACGCCATTGGCGCCGCCGCCGGCGATCAGCCGTGCGCCCTTGGCGACGGCGTCGCGCACCAGGCCGAGCACGCGCTCGACCGCGTCGAAGCCGACCAGCGCGCCGAGCGGCGTGCGGCCCTTGCGCGGGTCGCCGGCGACGAGCGTCGCCGCTTTGGCGGCGAGCTTGGCGGCGAAGGCGTCGGCGACGGATTCGTCGACGATCAGCCGCTCGGTCGACATGCAGATCTGGCCCTGGTTCATGAAGGCGCCGAAAGCCGCGGCGGCGACCGCTTCGTCGAGGTCGGCGTCGTCGAGCACGATCAGCGGCGCCTTGCCGCCGAGTTCGAGCAGCGCCGGCTTGAGGTGACGCGCCGCCAGCTCGGCGACCTGCCGGCCGACACGGGTCGAGCCGGTGAAGTTGACCCGCCGCACTGTCGGGTGGGCGATCAGCGCCTCGACGATGCGCGAGGCGTCGGCGGGCGCGTTGCTGACGACATTGACCACGCCCTCGCCGAGCCCGGCGTCGCGGCAGGCTTCGCCGATCAGGCGATGCACGTGGGGACAGATTTCCGAACCCTTGAGCACGACGGTGTTGCCGCAGGCGAGCGGCGCGGCGATCGCCCTGACGCCGAGGATCACCGGCGCGTTCCACGGCGCGACGCCGAGCACGACGCCGACCGGCTGGCGTAGCGCGAACGCGGTGGCGCCGGGCCGGTCGGAGGCGATGATCGCGCCTTTGACTTGAGTGGTCAGCGCCGCGGCTTCGCGCATCATCGCCGCCGCCAGCGCGACGTTGAAGCGGCCCCAGGCTTCGGTCGCCCCCGTCTCTTCGGCCATCGCCGCGACGAAGTCGGGGCCGCGCCGCTCGAGCGCGTCGGCGGCGGCGGCAAGGCGGGCGCGTCGCTCGCTCGGTCCAAGGGCGGACCAGGCGGGGAAGGCGGCCGCCGCTGCGGCGGCTGCGGCTTGCGCGTCTGCGACGCTGGCCGCGGCGGCGCGGGTCGCGACATCGCCGGTGATCGGGTTGAGGCGTTCGAAAACGGCGCCGTCGGCGGCGGGCAGGTCGCGATCGCTGACCAGCAACGCAACGTCGCTCACGGGTCGTCTCTCCCTGCGACCGACGCCTCGCAGGCGCTCGGTCTCTCGTTTCCTCAGCTTTCGCCGCGCCTCGGCGGCTTGGGGCCGAGTTAGCCGCGCTCGCGTTCTTGTCACAATGGACGTTCTTCGGTTTGTCTTGTACTTTTTCCGGGTCAGGGAGGAAGAGTCTTGTTTCAGTCCTCGCCGCGTCGGCCGCGCCCGGAGGCCAATCCCCACCGCGCCACACTGGTCGCGACTGAGTTCGAAGCCGCGCTCGCCGAACGCGCTTGGTCGGCCGCCAGCCTCGACGGAGCGCCGTGCTTTCGCGCCTTTTTCGTCCGACGCGGCCGCGCCGTCTTCAAGCCGCGCGACGGCGCGGCGCTCGAACTCGTCGCGCCGCAGATCCTGTGGCTGCCATTCGCCGCGCGCGGCGAATTTCGCCTCGCCGCCGGCGGCGACGGCGCGGCGTTGCTGGCGAGCGAGGACATCGTCTGGCGGACGATCGGCGAGAACCCGCTTGCTGCGCAACTGCGGCCGCTGCTCGACCGCATCCTCGTCGCCGCCGGCGGCCTCGTCGAGATCGATATGCTGTTTGCGGCGCTGGCGCGCGAATCACGCGAGCCGGGTCCGGGCGCGCCGGTGATGGCGGGGCTCTATCTCGGCCTGTTGCTGATGCATCTGTGGCGGGAGGGCGGACTCGCGCGCGCCTCCGACGCGCTCGCCGCCGGCGCGCCGACCGCGCAGCGTTTCCGCCAGCTGGTCGAACTGCACTATCGCGACAACCTCGGCCTCGACGATTACGCGCGCAGGCTCGGCGTCGCGCGCGCCCATCTGCACGAGGCTTGCGCGCGCGCCTTCGGCCGTCCGCCGCAACGCCTCGTCCACGAGCGTCTGATCGCCGAAGCGCGCGTGCGCCTGCGGGACACCGGGCAGACGGCGGAGCAGATCGCCTACGGTCTCGGCTTCCGCGATCCCGCCTATTTCAGCCGCTTCTTCTCGCGCCGCGTCGGCATGTCGCCTGGCGCCTATCGCAGGGCGTCGCGCGTCGCGCCGCCGCAGGCGCCGACGTCGTTCGCCGCCTGGCCGTGAGCGTCGCCGCGACGCTGCGTCGCCGCGTCCTTTGCGCGCGCCGAAACGCGCGGCGCGCGTTTTTTCGAAAAAGCGTTTGACACGTCGCAACGGCTTCCCTATATCGCCGCACGCCGACGGCGCATCCGCGTTCGAGCGGATGCGAGGCCCCCGCGGTTTTCGGGCGAACTCTTCAAGCTCTCTTCCCTGCCGAGAGGCGGGGGCGGAGCGGTTCGCACGTCTTCCGAGGGCGCGTCGGACGAGATTGAGCACGATGGCGATTCGCGCGGCGCATGCGTCGCGAGGGCGTCGTCGGGTTCCGAGGTTTCGGCCTCGACTGCTATTTGACAATTGCATCGGAAGGAAGAGAGACGTGGGCGGCGGGGTCCTTGCGGGGCTTTGTTGTCTGGGGTGGTTTCGTGTGAACGGAACTGGCGCGGGCGATGGGGTCTTAAAGAGACTACTGACGGTCACGTTTCAAAATTCATCGCGCTTTTTGCGATAGCGGGTCGGAACGTCGGGAGACGGACGGGCTTGCGGTTTGCGGA
>NZ_JBEKVH010000235.1:0-4382 GCF_049514155.1 Roseiarcus sp.
GTCCATTTCAACTCGGAGACGAGGTCGACCCAAGTCTCGGCGAATATTTCCTGCGGTTCCCTGAAAAAAGTCATCCGTTGCGAACTCCCGTGAAACGGTTCTTGGCCCAATCGTCGCGGCCGATATGCGCTGTTTGCGAAGGGGGATCGAGGACCGCTCCGAGCGCCAGGAGCTGGTCGTGCAGCGCAGTCGTGGAAATGTCCGCCGCGGCGCAATCTTGGCGGATCGACAAGGCGGCGGCGGCGCCGGCCGCCTGTCCCATCGACATCGTCTGCGCCATCGAACGACAACTGGCGTGGGCCGAATGCGTGGCGCTGAAACAGCGCCCCGCCGCCCACAGCGTGTCGAAGCCGGGCGCCGTCAGACACCGATAGGGCGCCTGATAGACGCCGCCATCGGGAACGTAGGCCCATTCGGTCTCCTCATCGCCGTCCGCGTTCAGTCGATGATCCTCGATCGGCGCGCCGCAGATCAGGACCACGTCGTCAAATCGCGCCTGGCCCAGGCAGTCCTCACGCGTCAGCCGGTAGGTTCCGCGGAGCCGCCGCGATTCCCGGATGCCGATCTGGGGCGACGACATGCCGATAATCTTGGCGTCGGCGAATCCCTCGATTTCCTGACGCAGGAACGTTTCGTACACATAAGCTTGGCGCCGCCCTTCCTGTTCGGCTCGCGTAAGTTCACCCGGATCGAACGGCGACGCGAAAGGAACGCGCACCGCAACGGTCGCGACGCAGTTGGCTTGAACCATTTCGTGGACGCTGCCGTTCTTGCGCGGCAACGGATAGGCGCCGGCCGCGACAGCCTCGCCCATCTTTCGTTGCAACAACCGTTTGCCTCCGGCTTGTTCGAATCTTTTCAGATCGACGTTGCACATGCGAAACGTGGTGGTGAAGGTTTGCGCGGCCTCCGCTACCCCCGCCTCCTCCAACGGAGCGCCGAGGAAATGGGCGGCGTGCGCGTCGCCGGACGCATCGATTATGCGGCGCGCGCCGATCTTGACGATTCCGCCGGTGGTCAGAACCGCGAGAATCGATCCGTCCATCGAACCGGACGGCTCGATGCCTACCAATTGGGCGTGCAGCAGAACATCGGCGCCGGCTTCGGCAACAAGATCGTCCCAGACGACCTTCAGATATTCCGGGTTGTAGGTTACCCCGGTTCCCGCCCCGTAAGTGTTCGGGCGCAAGAACATCTCCTGGCGCTTGGCCAAGCGATCGACGACCTGATCCGAAATACCGCCCGCCACCTTCTTGGGGGCGTTCCCGGGAGTGAAAAAGCCGTAGAAGGTATCCAGGCTCTGGGTGGAAGTGCCCCCGAGGAAGCCATAGCGCTCAACCAGCAGAACCCGACCTGCCCCGCAACGCGCGGCGGCGATAGCGGCGACGCAGCCGGCCGAACCCGCACCGACAACCACGACGTCGTACAAGGACGTCGCTCCCCGGACTGCTTTCGTCATCATTCAATTCTCATCGGTTGTTGGCTCACCGGCGCTCCACATTCGACCTTCGAAACGACCGATGAGAAACGGGGGCGGCATCGTCGCAAGACAAGCCCACGGCGCGTTTGATGGGACTGACGGAGGTTGTCAAAGGCACTGACCATCGGTGCAGCTCCAGCCGCCGTCGACGGCGATGACCTGCCCGGTCACAAATCGCGAACCGTCGGACAAGAGAAAGACCGCCGCTGCATCGAAGTCGTCCGGCCTCCCGGCGCGGCCCGAATCCAGCGGTTGCTTGCTTTCGACAAATCGCGCGATCGCTGCGTCGCCCAGCGCCCGCAAAGCCATCGGCGTGTCGGTCAGGCCCGAAACGATCATATTCGCCCGGATCCCTCGCGGCGCGTAATAGGCGGCAATCGACTTCGTGAAGCCCTCGATTCCAGCCTTCGCAGCCGCGTAGGCATGCGTTGCGAAATACCGAGGCGACGGGGAGAAGGCCAAAACCGATCCAAGATTGACGACACAGCCTCCTTTGCCCTGCCGAAGGAACTGACGAACGGCGGCCCGATTGGAATAGAAGACCGAGTCCATGTTGAGCCTGACCGTCTCGCGCCAGCCCTCGTCGGTCAGTTCGTGAAGCGGGCCGTCGCCGAAGCGGCGTCCGCTCCCTCCGGCCACGTGATAGAGCGCGTCAAGGCGTCCTTTGGTCGATGCTATCTGCGTGACCAGTCGTTCCGACGACGATGGGTCGCGGGCGTCTGCGAGGACCACGTCGATCGAACCGTCGACGCGTTCGCGCGCAGCTTCGACGGATTCTTCGTCATGAGACGTGACCGTGACCACCGCGCCGTTGGCGACAAATGCATTCGCGGCGGAGGCGCCGATGCCGGTGGTGCCGCCGACCACCAACACAACCTTTCCGCGCAGCGCGCACGGCGGCGCCGGCTCCTGTGTGTCGGCCCTAGCCACGCTTCGCCTCCCGAAACAAGATCGACGCGCCAAGAAGGACGAGCCCGTGCACCAGGCTGCTTCCGGCGGCGCCGGCGCCCGCGCCGGTCAGCAGAGTCGACAGCGCCGTCAGCAAGACGACGCCGCCGACCGTCCCGGTCATCCCGCCAACGCCTCCGGAAAGCAGCGTTCCACCAATTACCGCCGCTGCAAGCGAATCGAGCGTGAGTTCCTGGCCGGCGCCAAGAGCGCCGATCCCGACGAAGCCGGCGAGCAGAAGGCCGCCAACCACGGCGCAAAGACTCGACAGGACATACGACGCGAGTTGCGTCGCCGTCACCGCCACACCGGCGTAAATGGCGGCCTTGGGGCCCGACCCGATGGCGTAGACGTAACGGCCGAACCACGACTTATTCAGCATCAGGCCGGCAAGAAGAGCCAGCGCCAACCAGATATCGACTGCAAGGGGAACGCCAAGGAACTTTTCACGAGACAGCGCCCGAATGCCGTCCGGCACGTGACCCGTCGGCGCTCCGCCTGTGTAGATCAACATCGCGCCGGTGAGCACGAACCCCGTCCCGAGGGTGGCCACCAGCGGCGAGACTTTGCCGAAGGTCACGATCGCACCGTTGAGGACGCCCACGGCAATGCCGAGGATCAGGCACGCGAAGATCACCGCCCCGACGCCCTGACTCTGGGCGAAAGGGCCGGCCGCCAGAACGCTGACGAACCCGACGACGCCCCCGACCGACATATCAAAGCCGCCCCCTATCAACAGGATGGTCTGTCCGATCGCGAGCACCCCAAGCGGCGCAGCCTGCCGAAGCAATATCGGCCATTGCTCCGGCGCGATCAGCGTCGGCCGAACGACAAGCATCGCAACGATCGTCAGGCCCAGCGCCAGCCACACCGCTGATTGACGAAGCCGGATGGTATCGATGCGCATAGGAATTGGTCTCGAACCGGAAGCGGAAAGAGGTGAGGCGGTCATGGCCAGAGCTTACCTGTCCCACGGGTCATGCCGCCGGATTCGCGATAGCGGCGCAAGCGCGCGGCGACGCTCTCCGGCCGCGGCGCAAAAACCCGTTCCACATCGAGGCCTCGCGCGAGCGACGAAAATTCTTCGGCGCTGACCAACCCGGCGTGAAATGCCGCCAGCAAGGCGACGCCGCGCGCGCCGAACTCCTCGCCGGCCGGCCTGACGACATCCGCACCCGTCGCGCTGGCGATGGTTTGAAGCAGCAGATCGGATTTCGCGGCGCCGCCGGTCGCGCTGATGCGCGTGACGCTGCTTGGCATGCTCGCGTAGCAATCGGCGACCGCGAAGGCGAGACCCTCAACGCCAGCCCGGCACATTTCCGCGGACCCATGGCTCGCCCTCAGCCCGAGAAACGCGCCTCGCGCGTGGGCGTCGACAAACGGGGAGACGACGCCTGCGGCGGCCAGATAGGGGACAAGAACCGGCAGATCCGAGACGTCGGCCTGTTCAGCGCGTCTGAACAGTTCGACAACGTCGGAACCGGTAAACAGTCGCGCCGCCCAGTCGAGCGTCATCGCGCCGGATGTATTGACCATCGTGCGCACCCAGCGTGAAAGCGGGGCCGCAGCCATGATTCCGATGCCGGGTGGATCGAATTCGGGGTTGTCGGTGACAATGCTGCTGTTGGCGCTGGTGCCCAGGATTGTCACGGCGTGACCGGGCGCGACGGCGCCTCCGCCCACGCAACCGGCGATGATGTCGGTCGCGCCGAGCGCCACCGGAATTCCTGCCCGCAGACCCAGTTCGCGTGCAATTCCGCCGAGCAACGGATCGGTGCGAGATACGGGGAGGAGTTCAGGCAGCAGATGGCTCGCCGCTTTCGTTTCGGTGAGTTCGAAGAGCCGTTCGTCCCAATTTCGTGTTCTTATGTTGAACGGCACATAGGACGCGTCGCTTTCTTCGCTTGCCCACACACCGGTCAGCCAGCCCCGGATCCAGTCCTTGCAACAGAGG
>NZ_JBEKVH010000236.1:0-4360 GCF_049514155.1 Roseiarcus sp.
AAATGCTGATGGACCATGCCGATGCCGCAGTCGATCGCCTCGCGCGAAGAGCGGATGCGCACCGGCTTGCCGTTGACGCGAATCTCGCCGGAGTCGGCCTCGTAGAAGCCGTAGAGGATCGACATCAGCGTCGACTTGCCCGCGCCGTTCTCGCCGACGATGCCGTGGATGACGCCGCGCTCGACCTTGAGATTGACGTCGACGTTGGCGTGGACCGGACCGAAGCTCTTGTCGATGCCGATCAGCTCGATCGCCGGAGCGGCGGGCGCTTGAGGGTTCACGACGACGCTCCAACGCTGGCCTCGCGGCGCCGGCTGTCGACCGGCGCCCGCGCGTCCTTCTCCGCCGAGGCGGAGAACGACGCGCTCAGGCTGCGATCACGAGTCTCAGTTCGGGCACTTGCTGTCCGACATGTAGTCGTGGACTTCGATCTTGCCCGAAATGATGTCGGCCTTGGCCGCGTCGGCGGCGGCCTTCGCGTCGGCCGTGAGCACGGTCTTGTTCCATTCGTCGACGGCGAAGTCGACCCCGCCTTCCTTGAGCCCGAGCGCCTGGACGCCCGCCTTCCAGGTCCCGTTCTTGGCGTCCATGAACGACTTGTAGGTGGCGACGTCGACGTGCTTCAGCATCGAGGTCAGCACCTTGCCGGGGAACAGATAGTCCTGATCGGAATCGACGCCGATGGCGAGCTTGTCGGCGTCGGCGGCGGCCTTCAGCACGCCCTGACCGGTCGCGCCGGCGGCGGCGTAGACGATGTCGGCGCCGCGGTCGATCTGCGACTTGGCGAGTTCGCCGCCCTTGACCGGATCGTTCCAGGCGGAAGGCGTCGTGCCGGTCATATTGGCGAACACCTCGTCCTTGCCGCCGGAGGCATAGGCGACGCCCTGGGCGTAGCCGCAGCCGAACTTCGAGATCAGCGGAATGTCCATGCCGCCGACGAAGCCGACCTTGCCGGTCTTGGAGGTCTTGGCGGCGATCACGCCGACCAGGAACGAGCCCTCGTGCTCCTTGAAGACGATCGACTGCACGTTCGGCAGGTCGACCACGTCGTCGATAATGCCGAACTTGGTGTCGGCGAACTCCGGAGCGACCTTCTTCAGCGCGGTCTCCCAGGCGAAGCCAACGGTCATGATCGGCGAGAAGCCGTCCTTGGCGAACTTGCGCAGCACCTGCTCGCGCTGGGCGTCGTTCTGGATTTCCAGGTCGCGGAAGTCGACGCCGGAATCCTTCTTGAATTTCAGCGCGCCATTGTAGACGCCTTCGTTGAACGATTTGTCGAATTTGCCGCCGAGGTCATAGATCACGGCCGGCTTGACGTCGGCGGCGAGCGCCGCCGCCGATACGAGCGTCGCGACCGCGAGGCCCGAAAACAAAGCTGACAACTGACGTCCGGCCATCCAACTCTCCCCTTCTCCGTTCACGCCGGGGTCGCAAAGACGTCCCGGCGAATGCGACCGCCGCGCGGCCGCTTGGCCCATGCGAGCGGAGTTGACCGTTCGGTCAAACATAACGCCGACGGCGCCGGGGGAGTCAACCTGCTTCCCCGCACGCCGAACCGCGCTGCGTGTGGTCACGATAGGCTGGCTTCAAAGCGCCGGCAAGCCGGCGCAACCGCGCGAAATCGACGCTCAGTCGAACAGGACCGAGACGCTCTCTTCCTTGGCGATGCGCGCGATCGCTTCGCCGATCAGCGGCGCGATCGAAATGACGCGGATGTTGTGCGCGACCCTGACCGCCTCGGTCGGCGCGATGGTGTCGGTGAGCACCAGCTCCCTGAGTTGCGAGGCGGCGACGCGCGCCACCGCGCCGCCCGACAGCACGCCATGGGTGATGTAGGCGGAGACGCTCAGAGCGCCTTCGGCGAGCAGCGCGTCGGCGGCGTTGCACAACGTGCCGCCGGAATCGACGATGTCGTCGAGCAGCACGCAATGGCGGCCGCCGACATGGCCGATGATGTTCATCACTTCCGACTCGCCGGCGCGCTCGCGCCGCTTGTCGACGATGGCGAGCGGCGCGTCGAGGCGTTTGGCCAGCGCGCGGGCGCGCACCACGCCGCCGACGTCGGGCGAGACGACCATCACGTTGTCGGCGATGCCGCGCTCCTTGATGTCGCGCACCATCGTCGGCGCGGCGAACAGGTTGTCGGTCGGGATGTCGAAGAAGCCCTGGATCTGGCCGGCGTGGAGATCGACGGTGAGGACGCGGTCGGCGCCGGCGCGGGTGAGCAGATTGGCGACGAGCTTGGCCGAGATCGGCGAGCGCGGCCCCGGTTTGCGGTCCTGTCGGGCATAGCCGAAATAGGGGATGACCGCCGTGATGCGATGCGCGGAAGCGCGCCGCAGCGCGTCGATCATGATCAACAGCTCCATCAGATTGTCGTTGGCCGGATAGGACGTCGACTGGATGATGAAGGCGTCGCGGCCGCGCACGTTCTCGAGGATTTCGACGAAGATCTCGAGGTCGGCGAAGCGGCGCACGTGGCAGCGGGTCAGCGGTTCGCCGAGGTAGGCGGCGATCGCCTCGGCCAAGGGCGCGTTGGAGTTGCCGGCGAGTATCTTCATCTGACCTGGCATGCCCCAAGCTCCAATCGGCGCGCGGGCCCTCACCCTCCCGAGCCCGCGCGGCGCGAGATTGGGGCGGGTCATAGCAGCGGCGGCCGCCGGGAACAATATGACGGCGAGACGACGCCATCGGCGGCGCCGAAGCCTATCCACAGAATGGGCGGAAGCGCCGGGGCGCTATTTGAGCTGCGCGTAGCCGAGCGCCGTCTCGGCCGGCGGCGCCGCCGCAGCGGCGGCAGGGGCGGCTTCCGGCGTGTTGGAGAGGAAGGCGGCGAGGTCGTCGGCGCTCCTGGCCGCCACGCTGGTCAAGACCGCTTCGCCGGCGAGCGCCCAGGGATCGTCGCCCGCGCCCTTGACCGCGATGACGTCGTTCAGGCGCTGGACACGCTGCTTGTCGGCGGCGAAGACGTCCCAGACATATTCGATCTCCGCCCCGTCCTCGGTCGGCGAAGCGGAGAGATAGCCGCGCACGAGATAGCGCGCCTTGGCGGCGTCGACGACGGCGATGTCGCGCGAACGCGCCGCGGCGTCGAGCCGCCGGTCGAAATCCGCGCCGATCGCTGGCGGCGCGCCTTCGACCGAGACGATGGCGAGGCTGGCCTGGGCGAGGTTCGCGCCCTGGCGAAGCGCAAATTGACGGGATGCCGCGTCGTCCGGAGCGATCTCGGCGGCGGTCTCGACGGCGACACAGGCGCCGAGCGCCAGCGGCGCCGTCAGCGCGACGAGCAGCGCCAGCGTCGCTTTTCTTTTCGCCGCATTTGCCGCCATCGAACGCGCCGACCCTGCACAACCCAAGCGCGACCGCGGTTACGCCCTCGCGCGCCGACGGCCTTGTTAACGCTCTGCTAACCCTATTTGACCGCCAGGTCCAGATTGGCGCCGTTCAAAGGTTCGGCATGGTGAACGCCGGTGAGATAGGTGCGGCCGAGGCACATCGCGGCGCCGCCGTCGCTGTCCATCAGGATCATGTGGAGGAAATAGACCTGCCCCGCCGCGATGACGAAGGGGTTGCGCTCGTAGAACATCGGCGGGTCCATCCACGACGGCGTGAACTTGGCGCCGAGCGAATAGCCGCAGGCGTTGAGCCGGCAGCGCGCGAGGCCGTGGGCGTCGAAGACGCGCGCGTGCGCGGCGAAGACCTCGCCGGCGGTCCGACCGGAGCGCAATTCGGCCTGGCAGGCCAAAAGCGCCTCGCGCGCGGCGGCGTGATAGGCCAAGTGCTGCGGCTTCGGCCGGCCGACGACATGGGTGCGCATGATCGCGGAATGGTAGTGGCGGCTGACGCCGGCGAATTCGAGCGTGAGCTGGTCGTCGGCCGACAGCTGGCGCCGCCCGCTCTTGTAGCGACAGAGCAGCGCGTCGGCGCCCGAGCCGATGATGAATTCGTTGGCTGGATAGTCGCCGCCGGCGGCGAAGATGGCGGAATGCATCGCGGCGAGGATTTCGCCCTCGTCGGCGCCGGCTTCGGTCGCCTCGAGCGCGGCGCAGTCGGCGAGGTCGGAGAGGCGCGCCGCCTCGCGCACATACACGAGTTCCTCGACCGACTTCGTCGTCCGTAGATTCGGGATCAGCCGCGAAGCGTCGACGAGCTCGGCGAAGCCGGCGAGCGTCGCCTGCAACCTCAAGCCGTTGAAATGGGTGAGGCCATAGCTGTCGAACTCGACGCCGAGGCGGCCG
Source organism: Roseiarcus sp. (assembly GCF_049514155.1). Classification (GTDB taxonomy): domain Bacteria; phylum Pseudomonadota; class Alphaproteobacteria; order Rhizobiales; family Beijerinckiaceae; genus Roseiarcus. The sequence continues at coordinate 4,239 of NZ_JBEKVH010000236.1, forward strand.
CGCACGCCGAGGTCGGCGAGCATCGCCTTCAGATCGCGGGTCGGATCGGCGCCTTCGCCGTCCTTCCAGACGCGCACGTCGGCGATGTTGGAGGTGTGTTGCGCCTGGCGCAGGTCGGCCGA
>NZ_JBEKVH010000237.1:0-4285 GCF_049514155.1 Roseiarcus sp.
CTGATCGGCGCGGTCAGCTCGACGGTGATGGGCGATCTCGCCGGCCGCTACGGGCGACGAAAGGTGTTGTGGATCGCCATCGCCTGCGAACTCGTCGGCGTCGCGGCGACGCTGCCCGACAATCTCGCATTGGTGATCTTCGGCGTCGCGCTCATCACCTGGGGCTTCTTCGGCGCCCACTCGATCGCCTCAAGCTGGGTCGGCTTGCGCGCGCCGGGCGCGCGTCCTCAGGCGGCGGCCCTCTATCTGTTCTTCTACTACATCGGCTCGAGCCTGATCGGCTGGGCGGGCGGGTTGTTTTTCGCCCGCGACGGCTGGTCCGGCGTCGTCGCGCTTTTGGTCAGCCTCGCCGCCGTCGGGCTCGTGATCGCGTTGCGCCTTTCCAAGATCCCGCCGCCGCGCCACCTTGCCGGGCCGTAGGGAGCGGCGCGATGGAATGGCGCGACGAAGGCATCGTCATCGGCGTGCGTCGCCACGGCGAGACCTCGGCGATCATCGAGACGATGACCCGCCGCCACGGCCGTCATCTCGGCCTGGTGCGCGGCGGGCGTTCGTCGCGGTTGCGGCCGGCGCTGCAGCCCGGCAACACGCTCGGCCTGGTTTGGCGCGCGAGGCTCGACGAACATCTCGGCGTCTACGCCGTCGAACCGCTGGCGCTGAGGGCCGGGCGGCTGATCGGCAGCGCGTTGGGCTTGGCCGGGATCGGCTGGCTCGGCGCGCTGATGCGCCTGCTGCCCGAACGCGAAGCGCACGAATCCCTCTATCAGGGACTGACGCTGATCGCCGATCGGCTCGACGATTCCGCGGTGGCGCCGGCGCTCGTCGCCCGTCTCGAGGCGCGCGTCCTCGCCGAATGCGGTTTCGCGCTCGACCTCGACAGCTGCGCGGCGACCGGCGTGCGCGAGGACCTGATCTACGTCTCGCCCAAGAGCGGTCGCGCGATCAGCGCCGCCGCCGGCGCCGAGTGGCGCGACCGGCTGCTGCCGCTGCCGGCGTTCCTGCGCGGCGGCGAGACGCCGGCGCCCGGCCCGGCGGAGATCGCCGACGCGTTTCGGCTGACGGGCTTCTTTCTCGATCGCGATCTCTTCTCGCCGCGCGGCCTGCAATTGCCGGATTCGCGTCGCGCCTTCCTTGCGGCGGCGACGAAGGCGCAAGCCGGCTGAGCGGCGGCGCAATGCAAACATTGGCCAGGGGGATTGCGCCATCGCTGGCTCGGCCTCGCGCATTACGCGTTGGCATCACGAAACGACAGTATAACGGACGATAGGTACCGTATAAACGAACGGTAGGTCCCCACGGCCTCGTGTTCAGCAGGCTCACATTATCGACACATTCGCAGTCAATATGCCGACGGCTCGTATAGAGCGGACCTCTGCGCCGTTCATCGCTCGTTGACGAATCGAACGACTGCCTGGCGGCAAAGGTCTAATCAAAAAAACTGACCGACGAGGAAGGCATACGCTGCGTTAGGCGCGGCCTGTGTCCTCATGTCTTTGAAATGGAGCAGCATGTTGAAAGTTAGCGTTCTTGGAGTTCTCCTCGCCGCCGGGCTCTTGGCGCCGCAAGTGGCTCACGCCAACGGCAGGAATGCGCAGACCCCGAACGTCTTCGCCGAATGGCGCGAAGCGGGGGCCGGCGGGGAAGCAGCGCCGTCGCTCCGCCCCTATCGCTCCAGCCGCACAGCGCAGCGCCGGCCCGGAACGTCTCGCTACGCGTCGGGGCGCGCCAACCATTACGCCGGCAGGCAACCGATCGCGATGAGGCGGTATCGGGTGGGGTCTTTGCCTCCGGTCGCCAGTCCGCCTCCGTCGCTGTCGTTCGCTCCCGCGTCGTTCGGCGGCGGCGACGTCGTCGCCGAAGCGGCGCGCTGGATCGGCTCGGGCAAGTTCACCGGTCAGCCTGGCCCGTGGTGCGCCGACGCCGTGTCGGCGTGGCTCGAGCGTTCCGGCCATCGGCCGCTCGACGGCCGCATGGCGTCCTCGGCGCTCGCCTATGGCCCACGGCTCGAGCGGCCTGAGGTTGGCGCGCTGGCGGTGCTGGGAGGCCGTCGCGGCTGGGCGTCGCATGTCGGCGTCGTCTCCAGCGTCGATCGCGACGGCTCGATCCGTCTCATCTCGGGCAACTGGGGCCGTCGCGTCGCCGAGGCGGTCGTCCCGCGCGGGTCGGTCATCGCCTTCGTCGCCGTGCGCTAGCGGCTTGCGCGGCGGCGCAAAAAGCCATTCTCTGCGACCCAAGCGGCGCGGCGCCGGACGACCGGCCCGCGCCGATTTCTTTGAGGCGATCATGGCGCGTCCGATCATCATCGACACCGATCCCTCGCCCGACGACGCCGTCGCCTTCCTGATGGCGCTCGGCTCGCCCGACGAACTCGACCTGCTGGCGATCACCACCGTCGGCGGCAATGCGCCGCTCGTCTTGACCACCAAGAACGCCCTGAAGGCGCTCGAACTCACCGGCCGCGGCGACACGCCGGTCTACGCCGGCGCAAGCGGCCCGCTCAGCCGTGTCCTCGAGACCGCCGAGTACGTTCACGGCGAAAACGGCTTTGAAGGCTACGACCTGCCTGAGCCGACGTTGAAGGCCGCCGCAGGCTTCGCGCCCGACGCGATCGTCGACCTCGTCATGGCGCGGCCCGAACGCACGGTGACGATGTGCTGCCTCGCGCCGCTGACCAATCTCGCGCTGGCGCTCGCCCGCGAGCCGCGGCTGGCGCGACGGCTCGAGCGCATCGTGCTGATGGGCGGCGCCTTCTCCGAAGGCGGCAACGTCAGCCCCTGCGCCGAATACAACATCTACGTCGATCCGGAGGCGGCGCGGCGCGTCTTCGCCTGCGGCGCGCCGATCGTGATGATCCCGCTCGACTGCACCCATCAGGCGCTGACGACCAAGGCGCGGCTCAGGCGCCTGTGCGCCGTCGGCAAGCCGCATATGGAGGCGTTCTTCCATCTGCTGACCGCCAACAAGCGCTTCGACGAGAACAAATACGGGACTGACGGCGGCCCGTTGCACGACCCGACCGTCGTCGCCTATCTGCTGCGCCCCGAGCTGTTCGACGGGCGCGACGTCGCGGTCGAAATCAGCTGCGACGAAATGACGCGCGGGATGACGATCGTCGACTGGTGGAGCGTGACCGACAGGCCGGCCAACGCCAAAGTGCTGCGCTCGATCGACGCGGAGGGCTATTTCGACCTGGCGATCGAACGCCTGGCGCGGGCGGCGCGCGGCTGAACCGCGCGCCGGTTTCGCGACCTCACTCCGTCAGAGCGCACCGATCAGGACCGGCTTCCAGCACGGCCTCGTCGACCCGCGCGGCGTATTGCTGGAAATTGTCATGGAACATGTAGACCAGACGTTCCGCCGTTGCGGCGAACGCTCGCTTGTCGCGCCACGTCCGCACTGGATCGAGCAACGCCGAATCGACGCCGGGGACGAAGGTCGGCACGGCGAGGCCGAAGTAGCGATCTGTGCGGAACTCGGATTGCACGAGCGAACCGTCGAGCGCGGCGGTGAGCAAGCGACGCGACACGCGGATCGGCATGCGCGCGCCGACGCCGCACGGACCGCCGCTCCAGCCGGTGTTGACCAACCAGCAATTGACGCCGCCGTTGTCGATCAACTCGCGCAGCAGATTGCCGTAGACGATCGGATGGCGGGGCATGAACGGCGCGCCGAAGCAGGTCGAGAAGGTCGCCTGCGGCTCGAACACGCCGCGTTCGGTTCCCGCGACTTTCGCGGTGTAGCCGGAGAGAAAATGATACATCGCCTGATTGGCGTCGAGCTTGGCGATCGGCGGCAGCACGCCGAAGGCGTCGCAGGCGAGCATGACGACGTTGCGCGGTTGGCCGGCGCGTCCCGACGTCGATGCGTTGGCGTTGAAATCGATCGGATAGGCGATGCGCGTATTCTCAGTCAGGGAGTCGTCGTCGAAGTCGGGCGCGCGGGTGTGCGGGTCGAGTACGACATTCTCCATGACCGCGCCGAAGCGCTCGCTGGCGGCGTAGATGTCCGGCTCCGCTTCGCGCGACAGGCGGATCGCCTTCGCGTAGCAACCGCCCTCGAAGTTGAAGATCCCTTCGCGACTCCAACCATGCTCGTCGTCGCCGATCAGGGTGCGGTTGGGGTCGGCTGACAGAGTCGTTTTGCCGGTGCCGGATAGGCCGAAGAAGATCGCGACGTCGTCGGGCCCGCCGAAATTGGCGGAGCAATGCATCGGCAGCACGTTGGAGTCGGGCAAGATGAAGTTGAGATAGCTGAACACCGACTTCTTCATTTCGCCGCCGTAGCG
>NZ_JBEKVH010000238.1:0-4281 GCF_049514155.1 Roseiarcus sp.
TCGGCGAACTCGCTCGACAGCTTCGTGCCGAGGGCCGACAGAGCGCCGATGAGGAAGACGGCGATCAGCGAGGCGATAAGCGCGTATTCGATCGCGGTCGCGCCGGACTCGTTGGCGACGAAGGACTTGAGGGACTTGATCATTACCTTGCTCCTGCTCCAGAAGACATGCCGTCCGGCGCGTTGACTTCGCCGCTCGGGATAGGGGCAATCTAGGCAGAGGCCCTTGCGGCCAGGTTAATTCGACCGTGCGGAATTCATCCGACAGCCGCTAGCTGTTCGATTGGTAAAGGACGCCTAAATCGGCTTGCGCTCCGGCGCTATCGAGCGCGGCCGGCGCGCCTCCGCCGTAAAGCGGTTCAAGGCGCTTGCGCTCAGCGCAACATTCCCTTCGCCATCGGACCTCGGCCGGCGGCGGAATTCAGCAGACGCTGTGGCCGCATTTGTGGACGGCGTCGATCTTGTCCTTGAGCTGGTCGTAGCCGACGGCGCCGACCACGACCTCCTGGCCGACGACGAACGACGGCGTGCCGTTGATCTGCAACGCGTCGGCCATGCCCATGATGTCCTGCAGCCCGGATTCGATCTGCGGGCTGTCCATGTCCTTGGCGAGCCGGTCCATGTCGAGGCCCATCTCCTTGGCGACCGACAGCGCCTCGGCCTTGCCGATCTGGCCGCGCATGGCGAGCAGCTTGGCGTGGAACGCCCAGAAGCGGTCGCCGGGGAGCTGGTTGCGCGCCGCGCTGGCGACCCGCGCCGCCTCGACCGAGCCCGGCCCGAGGACGGGAAAGTCCTTGAGGACGACTCTGAGATTGGGGTCGTCCTTCATCAGCTTGGCGATATCGGGCAGGGCCCCTTTGCAATAGTGGCAGTTGTAGTCGAAGAACTCGACCAGGGTCGCATTGCCGTCGGGATTGCCGACGTTGGCCTGGAAGGGCGACGAGAACAGCGGGCCGGCGCGGTCGGAAACCGCCTTCTCCCGCTCGGCCTGGGCGGCTTCCTTGTCGTGCTTGTCGAGCGCCTCGATCGCCTCGCGCAGCACTTCGGGGTGGCCGACGAGGTAATCGCGGATGATCGGGCCGAGCTCCTGCTTCTGCGCCGGGGTGAATTCGTCCGCCGCCGCGGGCGCCAGAGGAGTCAACGCCGCCAGGGCGATTGTCGCCGCGACGCAGGCGGCCCAGTGAAGCTTCATCGCGATCTCCTTGCGCTTTCGACGCGCGGGCCTTTCATGCCCCGAATCCGATGGCGGATTCAAGGCGAATGCGCCCGCGCCGCAATCGGGCGGGCGCCGGCGAAACGAAACGAAGCCAGACGAAACGAAAGCGAAGTCGGCGGTTTCGCTTCGCCTCCCGATAGGCTTCGTTTGGCGCGCTCAGCGAAATCGGCGATTTCGCGATTCCGTGCGGATTCAACTCCTTATGCGACGTTTCGTTTCGCCGCGCGATTCGCGTCGCCCATGCGCCTTGCGGGCAACGAGGTCTCTCGCGGTTCATGACCATTGTCGCCGCAGTTCCGGCGCTTGCCAAGCAATTGTCGGTCGAGGCGGATGGAAAACCTCCATAGCGCGCCGAGCCGGCGGCGGGACGCAATCGGCGCTGGCGCCGGCGCGACCGGGTTCGAACGCGATTGTTTCAACGGGACGGCGCCGGCCGTCGGTTTATCTCGGTCGGCGACAGTGCTATCCGAGACCGCGGGGCGGCGACCGCCGCCGCCTCGAGGTTCGAGCGCCCATGATCGTCGTCTTCGGCTCCATCAACATCGATCTCGTCACCCGAGCGAAAATTCCGGCGCCGGGCGAGACCACGCTCGGCGGCGATTACGTCACCGTTCCCGGCGGCAAGGGCGCGAACCAGGCGCTGGCGGCGCGGCGCGCCGGGGCGCGTGTGGCGCTGGTCGGGGCCTGCGGCGCCGATTCCTTCGCCGGCGCGGCGCTGGCGCTGCTCAACGCCGACGGCGTCGACTTGAGCGCGACCCGCACGGTCGCCAGGCCGACCGGAGCGGCGTTCATCGTCGTCGATCCGGCGGGTGAGAACGCGATCGTCGTCGCCGCCGGCGCGAACGCGTCGGCGCGGGCCGAACAGCTTGAAGGATTGCCGTTCGGCCAGGGCGATCTGCTGCTGCTGCAGCGCGAAGTGCCCGAAGCGCAGGTCGACGCGGCGGCGGCGTTGGCGAAGAAACGCGGCGCGCAGGTGATGCTGAACCTCGCCCCGGCAGGCCGGCCGAGCGAAGCGCTGCTCGGCGCGCTCGATTATCTCTGCGTCAACGAGCACGAGGCGGCGACGCTCGGCCACGCGCTCGCGATCGACGCCAGCGAGCCGGAGGGGATCGGCGCCGCTTTGGCGCGCCGCTTCGGCTTCGCCGTCATCGTCACCCTGGGGGCGGCGGGAGCGGTCGGCTTCATCGCCGGCGAGCGCGCGTTCGCGCCGGCGCCGAAGATCGCCGCGGTCGACACCACCGCCGCCGGCGACACCTTCGTCGGCGCCTTCGCCGCCGCGCGCGACCGCGGCCTGTCGTTCGCCGAGGCGATGAAGCGCGGCGTCGTCGCGGGAAGCCTCGCCTGCGCCAAGCCGGGCGCGCAGACCAGCATGCCGACCGCCGTCGAGATCGACGCGGCGATCGGCGGGTAGAAGAACGCGCCGGTCTTGCCAGGCGCGACCGGATCAGGCCCGCCGACGTCCATGAGGCTGCGGCCTTTTGGACCGGGGATGACCGCGGATTTCCTGATCTAGATCATTAAGATCCTGGACGCGCTCGATAATCGAATGCGCGCAGCGGCAAGTTGCGCGTCCGGGGGAGACATGACGAAAATCAATCGCGACGGGTTCACCACCACCTTTGGCGTGCTGGTGGCGACCCTCGGCTCGGCCATCGGGCTGGGCAACATCTGGAAATTTCCCTCGCTGACCGGAACCAACGGCGGCGCCAGCTTCCTGCTGGTCTATCTCGCCGCCACCGTGCTGGTCGGCCTGCCGGTGATGATCGCCGAGACGATGCTGGGCCGGGCGGCGCGGGCCGACGCGGTGACCAGTTTCGAAATTCTGGCGCCGCGCGGCCACTGGTGGTGGAAGGCGGTCGGCGGGATGGGCTTCGCCGCCGCCCTGCTGATCATGGCGTTCTATTCCGAAGTCGCCGGCTGGGTGTACGCCTACATCTTCAAGGCGATGTCGGGCGAAGTGTCGACCGTCGACCCGAAAGTGGCCGGCGCCGCGTTCAGCAAACTGGTTTCATCGCCACTGACCGTGCTGGCCTGGCAATGGGTCGTGCTCGCCCTGACCGGCGGCATCATCATGTTCGGCGTGTCGAAGGGGATCGAAGCGGTGACGCGGCGGCTGGTGCCGCTGCTGTTCATCCTGCTGCTGGTGCTGTGCGGGCGCAGCCTGATGCTCGACGGGGCGGGGCGGGGGCTGGCTTTCCTGTTCCAGCCCGACTTCTCCAAGATCACCCCGGCGGTGGCGCTGACCGCGCTCGGCCTCGCCTTCTTCAAGCTGTCGCTCGGCATGGGAACCATGCTGACTTACGGCAGCTATTTCCGCGACGACCAGAACATCCCGTGGACGGCGACGCGCGTCATGCTGGCCGATTTGTCGGTGTCGCTGCTCGCCGGCGTCGCGATTTTTCCGGCGGTGTTCACCTTCGGCTTCGCGCCGTCCGCCGGCCCTTCGCTGGTGTTCATGACGATTCCGGCCGTCTTCTCGTCGATGCCCGGCGGAATCGTGTTCATGACCCTGTTTTTCTTCATCACCGCCATCGCCAGCGTCGGGGCCATCCTGTCGCTGCTCGAAGTGCCGGCGGCGATCCTGTCGGAGCGCTACGGCCTGGGCCGCAAACCGGCGACGGTCATCACGATTGCCGCGATCGCTCTGCTCGGCGTTCCCGCCTCGCTGTCGCAGAGCGTGATGGAGAACGTGAAGCTCTTCGGGCTCAATCCGTTCGATCTGTTCGACTATTTGAGCTCGAACATCCTGCTGCCGCTCGGCGGCATCCTGATCTGTCTGTTCGTCGGCTGGGTCTACGGATTTAAGAAGACGGAGCAGAGCCTTTCCAACCAGGGCGCGCTGAAAAACCGTGGGTTGATCAAGGCGGCATTTTTCCTCATCCGCTTCGTCGCGCCGCTGGCGATCGCCATCGTGCTGCTGAACGGCCTCAAGCTGATCTGAAGCGAGGGGAGGGGCGCGCGAGCCTATCCGCGCGCAAGGGCCGAGATAGTGGGCGGCGATCGGCGGCCAGAGAGCGGGTTCCCTCATTGTTTGCTTGGCGGAGCGAGGCGCTGGCGAACTTCAAA
>NZ_JBEKVH010000239.1:0-4235 GCF_049514155.1 Roseiarcus sp.
AGCGTCCCGGCGGGAGCGAACAGCGGATCGAGCAATGCGGGGCGCATGCCGCTTTATACAGGCCCGCCCGGGCGACAGGAAAGGCGCGAGCGGGGCACCAAGGAAGACGAAGATGAGAATAGCGCGACGGATTGTTCTGGTGGGAGCGACGGAATCCAAAGGCGCGAGAGGGTCCTTCTTAGCGCTGGGCGGACGATCAATCCGTGCCGTCGACTGAAGCCCCTCCGACGCCTGCGTCCAGCATCTGACCATCGCCGACGACGTCGCGGCTTCATGGGATGGAAGCGGTTGAGGCGGAGGCGGTCGGCGGGTCAGGATTCTTGCCGGGCCTGTCTCAGGATGTCCTCCATCTCATGGATGATGTCGCGGCCCTTTCTCGTTTCGCCCATCGTGTTTTCCGGGTCGGCCTCAAAGAGCGCCCGCATCCGGTCCGACATTCCCATCAGTTGATGGTAGCGCTCCTCTCCGAGCGTCGGCCGGACGTTGCTAAGCCCCTCGTTTAATTCTCGGAATACATACTCCACATCTTGGAACGGAAAACGTCCCGTTTTGTCTATGAACTTCGGCGACTTTAGAAGCATCCAGATTAGATGTTCCAAAAGTTCTCCGATGTCTTGCGGGATTGTCATCTTTACCGGCTTCATGAGTCACCTTTATAACCAAAGGTATAACCAAGCATCGGGGGGTCGGGGAATCAAGTAAGCGCCACCAAGCTCGCTCGGACGAATGATGACCACCGCGCGCGGTAGCGAGTCCGCGCGGAAGAATCCGCGGATTTGTGGTGCGCTGATCGTCTTCGAAGAAAGCGTCCAATCGAAAGATGCGTCTCCGATTCTTGCATCCGGAATCCTGTAACTTTGGCCACTCTCCGAACTTTCGTAGTCGCGATTGTTGATCGTCGCGTCCTCGCCTGGACCATAGGGAATGCCGAAGGAATCGAAGAGCTTTTTCAGGTCCTTCCGAACCGTGAAATCAACCCAGTTGCCGATCGCCTCCTCTCGCGACAAGCGCGGCTGGAGTCGGCTGGCGTCCGCCTCGCTTACGGCTTCCTCGTAGGCGGCGTCGACGGCGTCCTGCAAGAACCGCAGCGTCTCGACCTGCAGAGGCCCGGCGTTGCCGAGAATCTGATAATAGGCGGCGGCCCGCTCCATCCGCAGGTTGTTGATCAGATTCGTACGTGCTTGCCAGGTGAGGCCGGCGATCCCGCCCGGCGGCAGGAGTTCATCGTCCACGAAACTGGGGTCGACCTGTTTGACGTCCTCGACGAGAGCCCGGTACTGGCCCAAGGTCGCCTCCAGATTGGCCTCGTCGGAGACGGCGCTGACGCCGAAAAAACCGTCTATGGGCGCCAAGGGAATAGCCAGGGCGGGAGCATCCAGAAGGCCGGGGAACACGTCTTCGAGACGCGTGAAATCGTCCGGCGGCCCGTTCGACCGGCGAGACGCCTCTTCTTCCTCCGCGCCGCCGATCAGGTTGATGTGCGGGTCGTCGACCGCGGGCCGGTAGACTCCGTCGTCGAGCGGGAGACGGGGATTTTGAGCGGGAGTGATCTCGTGAGCAGAAATGGGCGCCGCGGGCTTGGCGGCGACGGCGGGCGCGCCGCCCGCGCCTTCCCCTGTCGTCCATTGACCGCCCGTCCGGCTGTCCGGCCGGGACGCGCGGCTCGTCCTGCCAGGCTGTCCCGCCTTTCTCCAGCTCGGCGACTTCCGCGAGCTTGGCGAGCGCCGAAGACGTCAGGTCCGGTAGATGCAGCAGCACGGTCTCGATGCCTGCGAGACACAGATCGCCGGCCTCGATCGCCTTAGCGGCGCGGCGCAAGCCGCGGTGAAGGCGAAGAATGACGTCCTCGGGCTGAGGCCCATAAGCTGCGCTCACAATCCGCCGCAGTCCCTGCGGCGGTTGGACCTCGCACCGCCGTCGTCCCGCCGCGTCGGCGCCGACGCGCACGAGGTCGACCGCGCCCAGCGCGACGCCCGCATTGTCACAAGCCAGTCCGCCTCCGCCGCGCGGGGCGAGTCGATACATTCGGGCCAGCGGCAGGTTCATCGGCAAGCGTCCATCCATGCAACATCATTATGTTCATGTTTTGTTCCTGTGTCAAGAATTTCCAAACGTTTCGCTGTTCCATCTGCCTGGAAATCAGAATGGCCAAGCGCCCCAAACGGCGTTCGGCGCCTCTTCCGGCGGCGAAGGGGAGCGCACAGCGCGAACGGCCCCTCACATCGGCGGCGTGACCCCGTTGACGCCGACGACGACGCTGCGCGCCTCATAGGCGCCGCCTTCGCCCACGCTGCCGCGCGCGACGATCGCGGCGCCGGCCATCAGGTCGCCGAGACCGCCTGGCTCGATGGCGACGATCGGCGTCGACTTGTCGACCGTGATCGTCTGCTGGCCGCCGTTATAGGCGACGACGATCTGCGGGCCGTCGACCTGTTCGACCCGCGCGTTGACCGCTCCGTTGGTCATCGTGCTGCCGGGCGCCAAATCGAACGGCCGGTGGCCGTCGCCGACGCCGCGCATCGACTCGGGGAAGATGTGGACTTCGAGCGCCTTCAGCGTCCCATCGTCGCCCGGCGCGGCGGCGACGCCGACATAGACGCCCGGCTTGACGTCGGCGAGGCTGGCGGCGGCGACCCGCGCGACCTTGGCGTCGGCCGCCAACCGCAGCGTCTTCTCCGCGCCGTCGCGCGTTTTGACGTCGAAGCTCTCGCGATCGGGCGCGACGCGCTCGATGATTCCGCGCAACGCGGCGGGCGGGGTCGCCTGTGCCCAGGCGGGCGCGGAGAGTGCGAGCAGCAGAGCGGCGGCGATGAGCGGCGATCGCATGAACGTCTCCCGGGGCTGGGGCTGGCGGAACTTTCGCGCCCAACTCGGGCGGAAGTTGGGGCGGCGCCCGCGGACCTGAGCGGGCGAGACGAGCCTTGCCGGCTCAGCCCCCCTGTGGCAAGCGGTCCCCATGACCGAACCCCCCTCCGATCCGGCCAAGCCGGCGCCGCGCGTCTCGTTCGTTTCGCTCGGCTGCCCCAAGGCGCTGGTCGACAGCGAGCGCATCCTCACCCGGCTGCGCGCCGAGGGCTACGAGCTCGTCAAGAGCCACGCCGGCGCCGACGCGGTGATCGTCAACACCTGCGGCTTCCTCGACAGCGCCAAGAAAGAATCGCTGGAGGCGATCGGCGCGGCGATGGCCGAGAACGGAAAAGTGATCGTCACCGGCTGCATGGGCGCCGAACCGCAGCAGATCCGCGACGCCTACCCCAATGTCGCGGCGATCACCGGCCCGCAGGCCTACGAGAGCGTGATGGAAGCGGTGCGCGCCGCCGCGCCGGCGCCCCACGACCCGTTCGTCGACCTGATTCCCGAGCAGGGCGTCAAGCTGACCCCGCGCCACTATTCCTATCTCAAGATTTCAGAGGGTTGCGACAACCGCTGCACCTTCTGCATCATCCCCAAGCTGCGCGGCGACCTCGTTTCGCGCCCCGCGGCCGAGGTGTTGCGCGAAGCCGAGAAGCTGGTGAAGGCGGGGGTGAAGGAACTGCTGGTGATCTCGCAGGACACCAGCGCCTACGGCCGCGACCTGCGCTACGCCGCGAGCCGCTGGCGCGACCGCGAGGTTTCGGCCCGCTTCCTCGACCTGACGCGCGAGCTGGCGACGCTCGGCGCCTGGGTGCGGCTGCACTACGTCTACCCCTACCCGCATGTCGACGAGGTGATCGCGCTGATGAACGGCGGCGCTGTGCTGCCCTATATCGACGTGCCGTTCCAGCACGCTTCGCCCGCCGTGCTGAAGGCGATGAAGCGGCCGGGCAACCAGGAGAAGACGCTCGAGCGCATCCGCGCCTGGCGCGCGATCTGCCCCGACCTGACCATCCGCTCGACCTTCATCGTCGGCTTCCCCGGCGAGACGGAGGAAGACTTCCGCCTGCTGCTCGACTGGCTCGACGAAGCCACGCTCGACCGGGTCGGCGCGTTCAAATACGAGCCGGTCGCCGGCGCGCGCGCCAACGACCTCGGCCTCGCGCCCGTGCCCGACGAGATCAAGCACAGCCGCTGGCAGCGTTTCATGGCGCGCCAGCAGGCGATCAGCGCCAGGCGGCTCGCCGCCAAGGTCGGCCGGCGGCTGCCGGTGATCATCGACGAGGGCGGCGCCGGCGCGGCCAAGGGCCGCAGCCAGGGCGACGCGCCGGGCATCGACGGGAGCGTGCATGTTGCGACGCATCGTCTGCTGCGCCCCGGCG
>NZ_JBEKVH010000240.1:0-7017 GCF_049514155.1 Roseiarcus sp.
TACTGGCCGGTCGCGTCGTTGCCGACGAACACGACGGAGTGCTTGATCGGATGATCGAGCTTCGGGCCGATCAGCGACGTCACGCCCTTGGCCGTGCTGGTGCTGCGCTGCCATTCCTGAGGCTCGGTCTGGAACGCGTAGTGCAGCCAGCCGCCCTTGGCGACGGTCTCGTCGGACAGCACACCGCCGAGCGAGCTGTTGCCGGTGAACTGCAGCACTTTGGCCGGCCCGGTGATCTTGCCCATCGAGACCGAGAAGTCGTGCGATTCCGTTCCCCAGATTGCGGAAACGCCGACGTCGTTGACCAGTTCGCGCGCCGCGGCGATCGCCGTATCGACGTCGGTGCGGTCGTCCCTGATGAACAGCTTGAACTTATAGGTCTTGCCGCCGACCTTGATGCCGCCGGCGTCGTTGATCTGCTGGGTCGCCAGCTTTGCCGCGGCGGCGATCGTGTTTCCCGCGGAAACGAACGATCCCGACTCCGCTGCGACCACGCCGACTTTGATCTCCCCGTCTTCAGCGAAGGCAGCCTGCCCCGCAAGGCCGACAAGAAGCCCCGCCGCGAGCGGTAGGCCCAATCCTAGACGTTTCATTTGCTTCCTCCTTCAACGATCCGATCTCATCGGATTCTTGCCGGGGTCACTGACGGGTTCGAGCGCGGTCAACCCGCGCCATCGAGAGCCGCAAAGCCCCAAATTCTTCAAGGCGACAACGATTGCGAAGCCCCTGAGTCGATAGAGGCGGGCGCCTCCAGAAACGACGGGCGGAAGATCTCGCGGAATTCCGCCAGCTCGGCGATGCGCTGCGCAATCACTCGGGCCTTCTCGGTCGCCCAAGGACTCACGCTGCCCGCGACCGCAAAGGCGGGGAGCATGCTCCCAACCTGAGCCCCTTCGAGTCTCGAACGCTTTCTGCCCACCCGCGTGTATCCCTGCCGCCAACCGCTTACCAATAAGTCCAGATACCGGCTTGTCCTACGACCAGACTTCTTATATATCGACCGCAGAGGCGACGCAAGGGGGTTAAGCGGGTGATTGGCGAAACGGCGATCCTGCATGTTGAGAGTGCAAGCGCAGACCGGCTGGCAATCCGCCGGAAACCGCTCGTGAGCCGGAGCCTGTGGTGCGGTCTGAGCGGCGCCGACTGGCGCAGGCCCGGGACGTTCCTGGGTGGGACGACGGCGAAGCGCCAGCATGGCGTGGCGCGCTTCGAATCAACCGATCGGCGTCCGCACGTTCGCGTTTCGAACGAACCCGCAAGTAGGTCGCCCGTGAATTCGCAAGGAGACATTTTGTCATGAAAGCGCTCGTCTATGCGGCTCCGTCGAGGGTCGAGGTGCGGGATGTCCCGGAACCGCAACCGCGCGACCACGCCGCTAAAGTAAGGATGCGCTATTGCGGCGTTTGCGGAACGGACATCGCGATCCACGCCGGCAAGCATCCGCGCGCCAAGGCGCCGCTCGTCATCGGCCACGAATTCGTCGGCGTGATCGAGGAGGTACGGGGCGGAACGCGTGGCTTCAAACCAGGCGATCGAGTCGTCGCCTACCCGCTGCTGTCGTGCGGCGTTTGCCTGCCATGCCGCACCGGAACGCCGCATGTTTGCGAAAAGCTCAAACTGATCGGCATCGACTGCGACGGCGGCATGGCCGGATTTGCTTGGGTCGACGAAGACGTCCTATTCAAGGTCGATGACGCGTTGTCCGATCGAATCGCCGCGCTCATCGAACCGCTCGCTGTTATCGTCAGATCACTACATCAGTCTCGCTATCAGGTGCGCGACTCGGCGGTCATCATCGGCGCGGGGCCGATCGGCTTGCTGACCGCGATCGCGCTCCGGCGCAGCGGAGCGTCGCGCATCGTTATTTCCGATGTCGACGAGGCGCGGCTCGGCATGTGCCACACGCTCGGGTACGAAACGGTCAACGGCAAGAACGGCGGCCTCGTCAACTTCGTGAACGAGGCCACCAAGGGCGAGGGCATGGATGTCGTCTTCGAATGCAGCGGGGTCGAAAGCGCCGCCCTCGAAGTGACCAAACTTGCACGCGTCGGCGGAACGATCTGCATGACGGGTATCCACAAGGCGCCCCGTCCGGTCGATCTGCGCGAGATCAACTTCAAGGAACAGACTCTGGTCGGTTCGCGCGTCTACACCAAGCGAGAATTCGAACAGACGGTTTCCTACGCTGCGCAGATCAGAGACGACCTGGAACACGTAGTGACGCAAGTCGTCCCCCTGACCAAGTCGGCGGGCATTTTCGACATGATCGCCGACCCCGCAATCAACACCCTCAAGGTCCTCGTCGACTGCACCGCATGAGGCGCGGTCGACCGAGCTGAATTACAACTCGAAAGTCTGCACCATGAATTCATTTGATATTAAATCCCACAAGGCCATCGTGACCGGCGGCACGCAGGGCCTTGGCCGAGGAATGGCCGAGGCACTGCTGGAGGCGGGCGCCGAAGTCGCCCTTTTCGACATCTCCAATCGCGTCCTCGCGGTGGCCGAAGAATATCGCAACAAGGGGTTGGCGTGCCACGGGGTCGTGGTCGATCTTGCGGATGTCGACAAACGACAAGCGGCGTTCGACCAGGCACTCAAGCTCTTCGCGGGCAAGCTTGACATTCTCGTCAACGCCGCCGGCATCCAGCGCCGGCATGCGTCGGAAGACTTTCCGCTCGACGAGTGGAACGAGGTGCTAAACGTCAATCTGACGGTGACTTTCGCCATGTGCCAGTTGGCTGGGCGCGTGATGCTCGCCCAGGGACACGGCAAGATCGTCAACATTGCCTCGCTCCTCAGCTTCTTTGGCGGCTTCACCGTGCCAGCGTATGCGGCCAGCAAGGGCGGCGTAATGCAGCTCACGAAGGCGTTGGTCAACGAATGGGCGGGACGCGGCGTCAACATCAACGCGATCGCCCCCCGCTATATGGCGACCGACATGAACACAGCGCTTGCTGCCAGTCGATGGCGGTTATTTGGCGCGTTAGGAGCCAAGCCGACTGGGGACGTGGGCCGTAGGAAAACCTGAGAGGTAGATGTCGTGGAGATTGTCGTTTCCGATTGTGATCATCAATCCATGAAGCCTGAAGAGACGGTCTTCGCCGAGAACGGAATGACATTCCGGGTGCTGCGATGCGTCACGGAGGCGGACCTGATTCTTCAATGCAAGGGGGCGAATATCGTCCTCAACCAATATGCGCCGTTCACGCCGAAGGTCTTCTCTGCGCTCAAGCCCAATCTCCGCCAGGTCGTGCGCTATGGCGTGGGAGTCAATAACATCGATCTTAAGGCCGCCAGCGCGCATCGCGTCCAGGTTTGCAACGTCCCGGACTATGGCGTGCAAGAGGTCTCTAATCACGCACTCGCGCTGATCCTGGCCCACGAGCGCAAAATCGATCTGATGAACGCGCGGACGAAGAGCGGCGCTTGGGATTATTCGCTAGCGGTCCCGATTCGCCGGATGTCCGAGTTGACCGTCGGCATTGTCGGTTTCGGCCGCATCGGGAGCGCCCTGGCGCACAAGCTGCGGCCACTCGGTTGTCGCGTAATCGGCTACGATCCCGCATACGGCCCCAGTTCGCCGGAGATGCAGGACGCGCAATGGGTTCGATTCGACCAAGTGGTCAGTGAATCCGACTTCGTCTCCATCCACTGTCCGCTGACCACGCAAACCCGCAATATGTTCGACCGAGCGGTTCTGGGCCGCATGAAGTCCACGGCGATCATCGTGAACACTGCTCGAGGAGGGATCATCGACGAAGTCGCGCTGGCCGATGCGCTGCGTCGAGGCGCGCTCGCCGGCGCGGCGCTCGATGTGCTGAAGAGCGAGCCGTTGCCCGCAGATAGCCCCCTGCGCATCCTCGATAATTGTCTCCTGACGCCGCACATGGCGTGGTACTCGGAGGAAGCCGGACTAGAGCTTAAACGCAAAGTCGCCGAGGAAGCTGTCCGCTTCGCCAATGGGGAACCCGTCAATTACCCGATCAATGCGCTCTGATCAGGATCAGGAGCGCAGCTCATCCCTCAAGGTTCGTCGGCAAACGTCACATAGGCCCGCATGACGCGCCAAGCGCGAGCCGAACGAAGCGAGTAGGTACGGATATAATCAACGCGCCAGTGGCTCGGTCGCCTAACCTACCTCGCTGACGCGCTGCGGAAGTCGATCAAGTGGCGCCACCGAAAGTATGACAACGCCCGAGTCTGGAGCGGCGACGCAATCACCGCTCCGTATCTAACCCAATCAGCTCGATCCTGTAGCCGTCCGGATCTTCAATGAAGCGATGTAGGTAACTCCATGCTTCTTCGGCCCGGGTTTCCGCGGAATACTGACGCCCTGCTCCGCAAGCGCCGCGCAGACAGCGTAAATGTCCGTCACGCCAAGAGCGAAATGGCCGAAGCCGGAATCGATTTGACAAGGCGCCTTCTGGTCCCAGTTGTGTGTAAGCTCGATCACGGTGTTGCCCGTCTCCGGTCCGTTTCCTACGAAAGCTAATGTGAATCGTCCTTCGGGAAAGTCCTCGCTGCGCAGAAGGGTCATTCCGAGCGGTCCGGTATAAAATCTTATGGAATTCTCCAAGTCCAAGACGCGAATCATCGCATGCGCCATCCGGAAACGCGTCTATTTTCCCGCGTAGTCTCCCCTCGACTGCCGGTCGTCCGCTGGCGTCGCGCGATTCGCGGTCGCATCCAAAATACTTCGGATTTATATCTGATGATAGGGTTGTACCACAACATTGCGATGTTACATTTGGCCTACCGCCGCCGTCGGAGATTCGATTTTATGGGCCCTCCCCCCGTTTCGCATCCTAAGGTCGTCGCCGTAAGGGGCGAAAAGCTCAATGAGCGTCGGCAACTGGCGGCTGCGGAAGACTGTGCGCGCGCCTCCAATATCGTCCAGGCGACCATTTTCAATCTTCGCGCGCGATTATTGGAGAGTCGTGTGGACTGGGCGGGGCTGAGAGGAACACATCCCCGTATTGTATCGACGCGACGCGCTTCTATCTCGCGATCGCGCTCCATGGACGCTCGCGACTTGGGGGACGTGAGCAGCTCTGGCCGCATCTCGCCAAACCATCGTGCTCGGGAGAACTGATGCATGGCTTTGAAGCTTGGCAGATTGAACCGCGGGCCCCATCTACCGGCGCTTGTCGCCAGCTCGATCTCACGAGAAATCGCGCAGGGCCGACTCAAACCTGGCGATCAGCTGCCCTCTGAGCAAGCATTGGCGACCACTTTCGGCGTCAGCAGAAATGTCGTCCGCGAAGCCATCGCTAAATTGCGTTCGGAGGGCCACGTATGGTCTAAGCAGGGACTCGGAGCATTCGTTGCCGAAAGCCAAAACGCGTTGGTGCTGACGATTGATCGCGACACCCTTCGAGAAAGTGGCGCATTCACTGATCTTTTCGAGTTAAGGAGAATCCTTGAAGTCGACGCGGCTGCATTGGCCGCGTCGCGTCGGTCGCAAGACGACCTCACCAGCATGCAAAACTCGCTGGAGGCTATGACTTCCGCGCCTTACGTCAGCGTTCAGTGGCTGAAGACGGATCTGGAGTTTCATCTTGCGGTCGTACAGGCAACGAAAAACCCGTACATGATCCAGTTTCTAGGGTTTGTGTCAGAGCAAATCTGGCAGAGTTTTTTGTCCGTCGGTGGCCGCGGTCTCGACTCTGACAAAATGGCCAGAGCAACTGTTGCGGAACATACATCCATTCTGTCGGCTATCGAGGTCGGCAACGCCACCGAGGCTCGCGCCGCCATGCGTCGACACCTCGACAGTGCCTCTCAGCGCCTGGGCCTGTCCACTGACGATCGCGAAAGGCCGACGAAGACGGGCGTTCGTCAGCGACGATCCGAAAAGGCAACCGCTGCTCCTCAAGTCGGCGAATAATTTCCGCGGTCGCCAAGGGTAACCAGAGCGAGACTAAAGTGTCATGGCAATCGAGACGTAGTCGGCCGTGAAGAATCGTGAGCGCCCTGGATTGATGGGGCTTTCCGACGGTTTCGAAGTATTCGATTTCGCCGGTTTGAGCGGCGCGGCTGGCGATTATCTTGCAATTTGAAACGACGGTCGGGTCGTGATTCTCTCATCGCAAGAGGCGCGATTGGGAGATTCGCGATGCGGCCGAAAGAGCGGTGGGACAGCGGACAGAAGGACCTCTTCCGCGCCCGGCTAGACCAGATCGTCGACATGAGCCATCCGCTGGCCAAGCTGGCCCGCTCGGTGGATTGGGGGTTTCTGGAGGCGCAGTTCGGCGCGGTCTATTCGGACAAGCCCGGGCATCCGCCGCTGCCGACGCGGCTGATGGCGGGGCTGGCGATCCTCAAACACATGCACAATCTTTCCGACGAGGCGCTGTGCGAGCGCTGGATCGAGAACCCGTATTTCCAGTTGTTCTGCGGCGAGGAGTTCTTTCGGCACAAGCCGCCGTTCGACCGCTCGTCGTTGACGCGCTGGCGCCAGCGCATGGGCGAAGAGAAACTCGTCGCGCTGATCCAAGAGAGCCTGAACGTGGCTGCGCGCACCGGCGCGGCCAAGCCGGCGGACTTTTCCAAGGTCATCGTCGACACCACGGTTCAGCCGAAGGCGGTGGCGTTCCCGACCGACGCCAAGCTGATGCATCGCGCCCGCGAGCGGCTGGTTCGGCTGGCCAAGAAGCATGGCGTCGTCCTGCGCCAGTCCTACGAGCGGGTCGGCAAATACGCGCTGATCGCCCATCAGCGCTACGCCCACGCCAAGCAGTTCAAGCGGGCGAACCGGGCGCTGCGGACCTTACGCACCTATCTCGGCCGGACCGCGCGCGACATCGTGCGCAAGATCAAAGGCGACGAGGAACTGAAGAGCGTATTCGCCGAGCCGCTTTCGCTCGCCTGGAGGGTGCGCGACCAGCGCCAGAACCAGCGCGGTCGCAAAGTCTATTCGCTGCACGCGCCCGAGGTCGAATGCATTGGCAAGGGGAAAGCGCACCGGCCCTACGAGTTCGGCGTCAAGGTCTCGGTGGCGACGACGCTTCATCA
>NZ_JBEKVH010000241.1:0-4201 GCF_049514155.1 Roseiarcus sp.
GCGTCAGCGAGGGCTGGATCCGCGCCCCCGTCGGCAAGACGCGCGACCGCAAGGGCAACCTGCTGACGATCCGCTTCACCGGCCCGGTCGAGCCGTATTATCTGACGCCGAGCAACGTCTCGGGCCATTCCGATTAGGCCGTCACGGCCGTTCGCGCTGCGCGCTGCTGACAGAATCTGACGCGCCTGACCGCTAGGTCTCCTTGCCGCCAACCCAGGGAGCCCAGCCATGGCCGATATCAGCTTCATCCTGCTCTACGTCGAAGACGTCGCGGCGAGCGTCGCGTTCTACGCCAAGATCCTCGACCGCCCGGCGGCCGAATCATCGCCGACCTTCGCCATGCTGCCCGCCGCGCCCGGCGTGATGCTCGGCCTGTGGCGGCGCGACGGCGTCGCGCCCGCGGCCGGCGCGCCCGGCGGGGCTGAGATCGCTTTCACCCTCGACAGCGAAGCGGAGGTCGCGGTGACCATCGCGCGCTGGCAGGCGCTCGGCGCGCGCGTCGCCCAGCCGCCGACGCAGATGGATTTCGGCTTCACCGGCGTCGCCCTCGACCCCGACGGCCACCGGCTGCGGGCGTTCGCGCCGGGATGACGCCGCCTCGTTCCGCGCGGGCCGGCGACTTTGGGACGCGGGCGCGTAAAATCAGGGCGTTGGGCGCCAAGTTCTGTCCCTTTTCAGGGACCGGCGGCGGCGCGATGCTCGCCTCCCGACGACCATCGCCTGCGCGTCTTCGCGTCGGAATGACAGAGGTCGCGGAACTCCCTGCCTGATCCGTGCTCGGCGTCAATGTCACGCCCGCTTCGCGGGTTGCGCCCCCGGATCAGCGTCCGGGGGCGCAAACATTGACCCCTCCGCGCGGTTCAGGCGGTTGGCCTCCATGATCGTTGCTGCGCGATCCGGCCGTGCGGCCGGCTTCGCGCAGCAACGATCATGGAAGCATGCCGTCACATCGGAGCGGCGCAGTCACCGCGAAGGGGGCGAAGCGCAGCGCAGCAGCCGCAAAGCGGCTTGACGGCGGCGGGCCGATGTGACGGGCCTCTTTGAGACCCAGACGCGTAAAATCAGCGCGTTAGGCGCCAGATTCTATCTCTTTTCACGGGGCAAGCACGGAGCAATTTTGTTCGACTCGACAATTTCGGGTTCCTTGCGCTACCGGTCGCGGCACCTTAAATTGGAACAAGAGTGGAACATCTCGGCGAGGCGTCGTGGCTTGTACCCTTAGCGCTAAGCGCCGAGATTAATGTGGGCTGCGGCTGCGATTCTCTGGGCAGTACACTAAAATAGTCGACAACAATATGTTTGAACAGGCACTAATTCTGCGCGCTGGGATGGCCGATACCCTCGACATTGGCCTTTTGGCGGAGACTCTGTTCTTCTACGGCTCGGCCCATTTGTTACTCGATCGGGGATCAGTAATAGAGCTGGCGCGGAAGATCCCCGCTGATGACTTGTTTGCTTTGCTGGACAAGAACTCCGTCAAGGTCTCATACGTTCGTCCAAATTTCTCCGTGATGACTTCTGGATTTCCTCCGGCTCATCGATTTGCGGCATTTACATTTCACGGCGTGGGTCCGGGCAAGCAAAAAATCGATTATCAGGAAGAAATTCACGATATGCTGGTGAGAGAATTTGGCAATTCTCTTTCGACGAGAAAGCTTGCGAGAGGAATCGTTGACCGACTAAAACTGCACAAGTTTTCTGGTATCCCTGGTAAAGAGGATGCGATTTGCGATTTAGCACTGGCCGACGTAAAGGATACCAAATTCGTTAAGCTGGCTATAACAGAAATTCTAGCTCATCTTCTGCCTGAATATCAACTTCATAAGCACTTTAAATTTTCGATATTCGACCTCGGCAAAGAATTTGTTGTTGAAACGGATTTAGATTTCGTCAAGCTCAACGCGATCTACCATCAGAGAGTCTCAGTATCGCATAGTTCAATCAACCCAGCCTATATACTTGCCCACCTTGTCGCCGCGCGAGCGGACAGTCATTTTGCAGCCTATTATATGGCGGAGCCTGTAACCACCCCACTAAATAGTAACATAATCAGACTTAAACATTTTGAGTTTTTACAGCGCCGCCAAACCAACGCCGAAGAAATACAAACCTTCCATGATCTTATTATCCCGGATTTTCCATCGATCCGAGAGACATTAAACGAGGGGCGCCGAACGTTTGGTGAGTTTCTTACTTTGCTTGATCAGGCAGACAAATTTAAGAGCTTCATCCAGAAAACCAATCCGGACGTTGGGCTTGTTCACGAATATCATCGGAGCGCGACCGCATCGACGTGGGCCGACAAACTGCCGTCCAAATCGATCCGGTTCGCGGTCGCGACTGCGCTTGGGGTCGCGGCCGATGCCATTTTCCCGACGGGCTTGGGAACAACGATCGGAATCACTATTGGTGGGGCAGACAGCCTCTTCGGCGATCGCTTGATAAAAGGATGGCGACCTAACCACTTTATTGCGGGCCCATATCGCAAATTCGTGGAGCCCCCCACGGAGTAGCCGTTGCTCAAGTCCAATAGACGGAAAATCGCATCGCGCTCCCGTGGACTGGTACCGACGTTCCGCAAACCACTGTCACCACCGCTCCCCTTCGCTACCTTCGCCCGAACAGCCGCTCGATGTCGGCGAGCTTCAGCTCGACGTAGGTCGGCCGGCCGTGATTGCACTGGCCAGCGCCGGGCGTCGCTTCCATTTCCCGAAGCAACGCGTTCATTTCTTCGGGCTTGAGTTGACGGCCGGCGCGCACGGAGTGATGGCAGGCGATCGTCGCCAGCCGATGGTCGAGCTTGCGCTCGAGCGTCTCAGCGCCGTCCTCGGCGGCGAGGTCGTCGGCGAGATCGCGCACCAGCGCGGCCATGTCGGCGCCGTCGAGCAGCGCGGGGGCTTCGCGCAAAAGGATCGCGCCGGCGCCGAACGGCTCGACGACGAGGCCCAGCGCTTCGAGCTCGCCCGCCCTTTCGGCGAGCGCGGCGGCGGCGCGCGGCTCGAGGTCGACGACCAAGGGGCTGAGCAGGATCTGCCGCGCGATGCCGTTCTGCGCGCGCTGGCGCTTGAGCTTCTCGTAGACGATGCGCTCATGCGCGGCGTGCTGATCGACGATGACGACGCCGTCCAGCGTCTGCGAGACGATGAAGGCGTCGTGCACCTGCGCGCGCGCGGCGCCGAGCGGCGCGGCGAGATCGGCGGCGGCCGGCGGCGCGGAAGCGCGCGCGTCGGCCGACGGGGCGAATTCGGCGAAGGCGGCCTGCGCCGGCTCGGCGAAGCGGTTCGCCCCGGCCCACGGCGCGGCGGGCGAAGCGCGCCATCCCCGGGTCAAGCCCGGGGACCAATCGGCGGGCGGGGCTGCGCGATCATCGGGCGCGCGCATTGCGGCGAGCGTATCGACGCCGCCGCTGGCGCTGGCGCGATGCCCCGCCGCCGCGAAGGCCTGGCGCACCGCGCCGATCAGCAGCGCGCGGATGAGCCCGCTATCGCGGAAGCGCACTTCGGCCTTGGCCGGATGGACGTTGACGTCGACCTCGCTCGGCGCGCAATCGACGAACAGGACCGCGACGCAATGGCGGTCGCGCGGAATGAAGTCGAGCGCGGCGGCGCGCAAGGCGCCTGACAGCAGCCGGTCGCGCGCCGTGCGGCGGTTGACGAAAAAATATTGCGACAGCGCGTTCGGCTTGTTGAAGGTCGGCAGGCCGACCCAGCCGGAAATGCGCACGCCCTCGCGCGCGGCCTCGACCCTCAGCGCGTCGGCGACGAACGCGTCGCCGAGCGCCTGGCGCAGCCGCTCGCGCTCGCCCGCTTCGCCCGCCGGGCAGGCCGGACAATCGAACGAACCGCCGACATCGCTCATGAAGGAGAAGCGCACGCCGGGACTGGCGAGGGCGAGGCGGCGAACGACATCGGCGCAGGCCTGCGATTCCGAGCGATCGGACTTGAGGAACTTCAGCCGCGCCGGCGTCGCGGCGAACAGGTCGCGCGCTTCGACCCGCGTGCCGGCGGGATGGGATATCGGCCGCAGCGCGCTCTTCGCGCCGTCCTCGACGCAAAGCGCGAACGCTCCGTCGGCGCCGTGGGCGCGGCTGCGGATTTCGAGCCGCGACACCGAAGCGATCGACGGCAGCGCTTCGCCGCGGAAGCCGAGGGTCGCGATATTGGCGAGGTCGCCGTCGGGAATCTTCGAGGTCGCGTGGCGC
>NZ_JBEKVH010000242.1:0-4195 GCF_049514155.1 Roseiarcus sp.
GGTATCGAGCCGGACGGCTCCCAGCGCGATCCGGCATGTCGCCGCCCGGTCAGATGCTTCGCGCAACGTCTCTGTCGCGCTGGCTAGTGCAGCGATCTGGGCACGCAGCGACTCTATTTCTACATCCTTCGTCTTGATGCCGCCGTCCAGCTCTTGAGCCTCAGCAATTTTCGCGTCCAGGCCGTCGAGTTCTGTGACACCCGCCGCAATGAGGTGCGGAGCCGCTTCTCGATTCCAACGATCCTCCAATCCTTGGGCTTTCTTTTGAGTCTCGCGTCGGCCGCCCCGAACGTGCACCATCGCAATATCGGCGATAGCGACCTCAACCTCTGTGTTGGCTTCAATGTCGAGTGGTTGCGCCGTGGAAGTCGAATCGATTTCCTGTCCGTCCTTTTGAACCCGCAAGTCAAGGCGAGCTTTCGGAGTCACCGTCACTACAAAACCGACATCAAGAGCGCCCCGCGCAGCGTCGAGCTCTCGGGCGAGCTTACGCATAGGACCGAGAGCACCCGGAATCGGAACCGCAATCGCAGCGCGCTGCGCGATCAACCGTGCCCGTTCTCCGGAGGTGACCTCCAAGCGGGTTCGGAGAGCAGCGTCTTTATCGACTGCGGCTTGAGCATCTTTTACTTGCTTGTCAGCAGCATGAACATCCAGCACTCGCTCAAGCAAGTCGCATCGTTGTAGCTCGTCGCCAGCTTTCTTCGCTGCCCCTGTCGCTTTGGAAGCGGCGTCAAGAGCAGCGTGGGCTTTTGTCTGTTGGTCTTGGAGATCACATTCGACCGAAGTCACGGTATCCACAAGCTTCTGGGCAGCTAAAGCCGCATCAATCCGTTGCTGCGCTTCGCGCGTCGTCAGTTCCGCCGCCGACTTTTGAAGTTCGAGCTGCTGGCGCACAACCGTATCGCTCACGCCCGGGTCGGATTCTTCTGCATGGGCCGCTTCTTCTGCGGTCTTAAGGGCGGTGTCTGCTTCCACTTGCCGACCTCGGGCCAGATTCAGCGCTTGTTCCGCCTCATTGATTTTTTCAGCCAGGTCCGCGACCTCTCGCTCCGCCGTCGCCACTTCGCTCCCAATCTTCTTGATACGCAGTACATCTTCTTCTGTAATGCGCACCTGTTCCGCCGCGGCTGAGCGGCACATTGCCTGCGAAGCAAGCCCTTCAAGACTTGCGACGAGATTAGTGGCGACAGCCAATGCCTCCTGCTTCAGGGCGCGCCGACCGGTCAGATCCCGCAACTGTCTCTCTGCGCCCTCGGATTCGGCCACAATGCGTTGTAACTCCTCCTTCTCGTCTCTCGTTTCGATCAGTCGGTCAGCGGCCGCCTTGAAGACGCTCCCCCTCGCGGTCTTCTTCGCGCCTTTGTCGGTGTACGCTGCATCCCGTCGCTCCTGCGTTTCCCTAAGCAACGCGACAAAGAGAGGGTCCTGCGCGACTGCCTGCAAAGCCGCGGCGATCTGTTCCTTCCCACTGCCGGTCAGATCACTCTGTAAGCTATTCCGAAGTACGGCGCTTACGTCGTCTTGCGGAGACAGGAGCGCTGTCGCAAGGAAACTCGCTGGCAGCCCTTTAGCTCCGCCACTGCCGCCAGGCTCGGGAATGCCCCAACGCAGGATCTCTCGTAGTTTCGCATCCACCTTCCTCCCGCGCTCCACATCATCGAAGTCCCGACCATTCCTCGACTCCTGAATAAGCGAAGAGCCGCCCTTGCCGAACTGTTTTCGTATCCGCCAGACACGCTGCGCTTCGGTTTCAAACGTCATCTCAACAATCGGATCGTCACTGCCTGTCCACGCGATGTACTGATCGCAATGCGTTGATGTGTGAGGAAGCAACAGGCCCAGTCGGATGGCAGCAACCAGAGTGGATTTGCCGAGATCATTCGGACCATAAAGCACATTGAGTCCTGGACCGAACTCGATATCCACGTTTCCGATCCCAGCGAAACTAACGACACGCAGCCGGTTTAGTCTCATAAATCGCGCCCGCCTGTCGCATCGTGGCTCTGCAGCAACTTATAAAGATGCGCCAGTGCCCTTGTAGCTCTTGATTTCTCGGATTCATCCGTCGCCCCCGCGACAAGGCGGTCTAGTCGAGCGACGGTATCTTTGAGCACCGGCGGAAGGTCATCCGGGAATGCATCCCCGGAACCGACTTGTAATCGCAGATTCGCCAGATCCTCCACCAGGACGCCAACGCGGCCGTGTGTCGCGTCGGTCCCCCGGAGGTCTCGCAGTATCCGCTCGACCTCGCTTTCCTCGGACAAGGAGACTGTCATATCGAGATGAAGTCGGACCACGTGGCGGTCGAGACCCGGAGTAGTCAATAAGGCGCGAAGCTCATTCATGTCACGGCACCGCACGTCGATCCACCGCCAGAAGGCAACCGGCTCGGCATCAACGCGGGGGCGCAACCCGCGCCTGAACAAAGCGACGAGCGCGACGCGGCCTGCGCCCGCTTCGTCGAAACTTGTTGGCTCAGGAGCGCCTGGGTATACCGTTGGCACCGCCAGATTTTCAGTTACGTCGCGAAAGGAATGCGTGTCGCCTATTGCGAGATAATCCAATCCGCGTAGCACGCCCGCATCCCGGCGAATAGGAAAGTTCGTCTGGTACCCCTCCATATCAAAGGTGCAGCCGTGGACACAACCGATGCGGAGCCGTTCATCGCCAGGTTCGCGCGTCGGAAGCGCCATCGCCAGATCGTTCTCGCCCGCCTTTGAACGGCACGGGCGCGCGTACAAAATCGCGTTTGGCGCGATCTCATATGAGAAATCATCACGGTCGACGACATGCACCCAGGCGGGAAGCTTTGATCGAAACGCGTGACCTGGAGCCCACACGGACTGTTGCGTCAAGGGGTCGTGGTTGCCGGGAATCAGAAACAGAGGGGGATGGTTTCCAGCGTGCCCTTGGAAGGTCCTTGCAAGCCCGTCCCAAAAGTCCGGAGCCGGATCAGGATCGTCGAATATGTCGCCGACGCACACTATTGCGTTGACCGCATTGCGCCGCGCCACGTCGAGAATCGTCGCGACCACGTCCATACGTGCCCGTGACAGCTTTTTCTGTCCCTCTTCTGGAAACGACGGAAACCGTCGCCCGAGGTGCCAGTCCGCAGTGTGCAGCAGCCTCAGCACGACTTCTCCGGGTTGGGTGCGGTGATCTGGAACGTCGCATGGAACAGCCGTGTCACGCTCGGCACCCGATATCGAAGCTCGTGATATTCGTCGCGCCATCTTCTATATACCTCGTCTTCCCTGGATTCCAATGCACCGATGCGTTCCTCAAGACTCTCGTCCTTTGTGGCGAGCCGGACGATCTCCGCCTCGACCCGATCTCGGGCACTGGAACCGACAATCTCGTCACGCCGCGATTTCACGGCTCGAAGCTTTTCAGCGATGCTCGCGCGCTCACGTCGGCACACCAGAATTTTGTCTTCCACGAACCGCTCAAGCTGACCGATGGCTTCCTCGAAATGCTTTTGCTCGCCTTTCTCGACCTCCCGCTGATCGACGAACACCGCCTCGTCCACCGCGTCATCGAGCCATTGCGTCTCCACGGGAACCTTGAATACCGGACTGGCAATGGCCTGCAAGCGCATGAGCTTGGCCGCCAGCGATGGGTCGATCGGCGCGCCATCGACGACAGCCGCCGCGACGAGCCGCTGAACTGGCTCGAAGCCGAGGTAGTCGACCAGAACGACACTCAGAAGGCCCACCTTCCCCGTCAGCGCCGTGAGTTCCGACGAGGAATCTGGAGGAAGCTGCAGCTTGACCGAGTCGCCGCCTGACCACGTTCGGGCCTGCGCGATCGCGGCGTGAACCAGCGGATGTACAAGATTCAAAGCCTCGGCTTCGCTTAACGCCCTAGCGTCTCCGGTCGCAAAGCGCCGTCCGTCCCCTACCTCAACGGGTAATGAGGAGCCAGGCGCGAGTTCGAAAACGACCCGACCAGCCTCGTCGAAACGTCGATACTTAACGGCACGGGCGGAGAGGTATCCATCCACCAGGTCGGCGATGTCCCTATCAAGATCCGCAAGACTGCGTGGCAAGTCCTCCCGCAGGCGTTTGAACACTCTGCGCACGTTCTCGTCAAACCGCGACTCGATAATCTGGGAAGTTCGCTCGTATTCCTTCTCGAAAGCCTCCCTGCGCTCCGAAATCTTGTCGCGCAGCGCGGCAATCTCGCGCGTGAC
>NZ_JBEKVH010000243.1:0-4871 GCF_049514155.1 Roseiarcus sp.
CGACTGGAATGGCCTGCGCGAGCCGATCACGCTGGCGACCGAAAACGACAGCCTGAACGGCGTGACGATGCTGTTCGGCCATCTGCTGACCAACAAGGCGCAGATCTTCGCCGACGTGCGCACCTATTGGTCGGCCGAGGCGGTCAAGCGGGTCACTGGCCATCAGCTCGAGGGTCGCGCCGCCTCCGGGCTGCTGCATCTGATCAATTCCGGCGCGGCGGCGCTCGACGGCGCGTGCACGGCCAAGGACGCGTCCGGCCAGCCGACGATGAAGCCGCACTGGGAGCTGACCGAAGCGGACGCCGCGGCGGCGCTCGCGGCGACCGACTGGTGCCCCGGCGTCGAGGAATATTTCCGCGGTGGCGGCTTTTCCAGCCACTTCCTCACTCGCGGCGGCGTGCCGTTCACCATGGCCCGCCTGAATCTGGTCAAGGGGCTCGGCCCGGTGCTGCAACTCGCCGAGGGTTGGAGCGTCGATCTGCCGGAGGCGGCGCACAAGGCGCTGGAGGGCCGCACCGACCCGAGCTGGCCGACCACCTGGTTCGCCCCGCGGCTGATCGGCAAGGGACCGTTCCGCGACGCCTATTCGGTGATGGCGGCCTGGGGCGCCAACCATGGCGCGCTGACGCACGGACACGTCGGCGCGGACTTCATCGCGCTGGCCGCGCTGCTGCGCATCCCGGTGAGCATGCACAACGTCGATGACGCGGCGATCTATCGCCCCAGTTCCTGGGCGGCGTTCGGCATGGACGCCGAGGGACAAGATTATCGCGCCTGTCAGACCTATGGACCGCTCTATGGCTGACCGGCGCGGCGGCTTCAGGCCGATAAGGGGACACGGATGGCGACTCTGATTGAAGTCCAAGGCGTCAGCAAGAACTTTCCGGGCGTGCGGGCGCTGAGCGACGTCCGCTTTGAGTTGCGCTGATGAAGATCCTTGCCGGGGTCTATCGCAAAGATTCCGGGCAAGTCCTTTACAACGGCGCGAGCGTCGATTTCGCCGGTCCGCGCGAGGCGCAGCACGCCGGGATTGGCATCATTCATCAGGAACTACAACTGATGAATCACCTCACCGTCGCCCAAAACATCTTCATCGGCCGCGAGCCCAAGTGGGCCTTCGGTCTGCTGCTCGACGAAGACAAGCTCAACCGAGAGGCGGCCGAACTGCTCGCCCATCTCAACCTGAGCTTCGATCCGCGCACCCTCGTCGGCGATCTGACGGTCGCCAAACAGCAGATGGTGGAAATCGCCAAGTCGTTCTCCCACAACTCGCGCGTGCTCATCATGGACGAACCGACCGCGGCGCTCAACAACGCCGAGATCGCCGAGCTGTTCAAGATGATCCGCGATTTCAAGAGCCGCGGCGTCGGGATCGTCTACATCTCTCACAAGATCGACGAACTGAAGCTGATTTCCGATCGCGTCACCGTGCTGCGCGACGGCGAATATGTCGGCACCGTTCCGACCGCAACGACCAGCACCGAGACGATCATCTCGATGATGGTCGGCCGCACGCTGAAAGACGTCGCACGCGACACGACGCGCAAGCCGCGCGACGAAGTGGCGCTCGAGGTGAAGGGCCTCAATTGCGGCGTGCTGGTGAGGAACGTCAGCTTCTCGCTCAAGCGCGGCGAAATCCTTGGGTTCGCCGGCCTTATGGGGGCTGGACGGACGGAAGTGGCGCGCGCCGTGTTCGGCGCCGACCGCGCCCAATCCGGCGAGATATGGGTGGCCGGCAAGAAGGTTTCCGTCCGCTCGCCCAGCGACGCCGTCGCGGTCGGCGTCGGCTACCTCTCGGAGGACCGCAAACGCTTCGGCCTCGCAGTTGGCATGGACGTCGCCGCCAACGTGGTGATGGCCAATCTGGCGCGGTTCTTGTCGTTTCACATCTTTCTGCGGGAGCGCGCGATTTTCGCCGAGGCGGGGAAGTTCGTGAAGCTGCTGGGAATCCGCACGCCCTCGGTGAGGCAGCAGGTGGGGCTGCTATCGGGCGGCAATCAGCAGAAGGTCGTGGTCGCCAAGTGGCTGGCGCGCAACTGCGACGTTCTCTTCTTTGACGAGCCCACGCGGGGCATCGACGTCGGCGCGAAGGCCGAGATCTACAAGCTGTTGCGGGAGCTCGCCGCCCACGGCAAGGCGATCGTCATGATCTCCTCCGAGCTGCCCGAAATTCTTCGCATGAGCGACCGCATCGTCGTCATGTGCGAGGGGCGCATCACCGGCGAACTCATGCCGGAGGAGGCGACCCAGGAGCGAATCATGCAGTTGGCGACGCAACGCGAAACAATGGCGGCTTGAACCATGGAACCGAACACGGCCACCCCCACCGAGCACGCCGTCGCGGAGGCCCGCGCGCCCGCGAGCAAGACCGGACTCAATCGCTTCTTCGGGGCGCAGGCGCAGCAGAAGCTGCTCGCCTTTCTGAGCCTCATCGTGATGCTGATCTTCTTCAGCTTCGCTTCGCCCTACTTCGCCCAGATGGACAACGTCCTCGCCATCATGCAGGCGACGGCGGTCGACGGCGTGCTCGGGATATCGGCGACGTTCGTCATCATCACCGCCGGTATCGACCTTTCGGTCGGCACGCTGATGACGTTCTGCGCGGTGATGACCGGCGTGGTCCTGACTAACTGGGGGATGCCACTATGGCTCGGCGTCCTCGCTTCGGTCGCGACGGGCGCGTTCTGCGGCGCCGTTTCGGGCTTCCTGATCGCCAAGCTGAAGATCCCGCCGTTTATCGCCACGCTTGGCATGATGTGGGCCGTCAAGGGCCTATCGCTGGTCGTGACGGGCGCTAGGCCAATCTACTTCAACGATACGCCGAACTTCGACATGATTTCGCAGGCGTCGCTGATTGGCTACTTCGTGCCGAGCGTGCCACTTCCCAACGGCGTCCTCATTCTGTTCGGCCTCGCGATCGTCGCCTCGGTCATCCTCAACCGAACGGCGCTCGGGCGCTACACCTTCGCGCTCGGCAGCAACGAGGAGGCGGCGCGGCTTTCGGGCGTCAACGTCGACGCCTGGAAGATCGCCGTCTACGCCCTTGCTGGGGCGATCACCGGCATCGCTGGCCTGATCATCGCCTCACGCCTCAACTCGGCCCAGCCGGCGCTCGGGCAAGGCTACGAACTCGAGGCCATCGCCGCCGTCGTCATCGGCGGCACATCGCTGGCCGGCGGCTCGGGAACCATCCTCGGCACGATCATTGGCGCCTTCATCATGAACGTGCTGCTCAACGGCCTGCGCATCATGTCGGTCTCACAGGAATGGCAGATCGTCGTGACGGGCGTCATCATCATTCTCGCTGTCTACGCCGACATCCTGCGCCGCAAGCGCGCGTGAGAAGGTGAGGAATGAAGCTGGAAGGGAGAGCCAGCAGCAAGGGAAACCGCAGCCGCCGGCGGAGCAAGAGGCGGAAACCGCAACGAGAACGATAACTGAAGTGGAGGAATCATCATGTTGAAGAAATGGCATATTGGCGTGGCGCTCGGCGCCATGGTGGCGATCGGCTTTACGGCCAGCGCCAGCGCGGACGACGTCTATATTCCGTTGATCTGTAAAGGCTTCCAACACCAGTTCTGGCAGTCGGTGAAAGCCGGCGCCGAAGAGGTGGCCAAGGCCAACGGCGTTAAAATGACGTTCGAGGGACCGGAGACCGAGGCCATGGTCGACAAGCAGATCGACATGCTGTCGGCGGCGCTCGCCAAGCACCCGAAGGCCATCGGCTTCGCCGCGCTCGATAGCAAGGCCGCCATCCCGCTGCTGAAGAAGGCGCAGGCCGCCAACATTCCAATCGTCGCCTTCGACTCGGGCGTCGATAGCGACATCCCAGTGACGACCTGTCGGACAGATAGCGTTGCGTCCGCCGCTTTGGCGGCCGACAAGATGGCGGAAGCGATCGGCGACGCCGGCGAAGTCGCCGTCATCGTGCACGACGAGACGAGCCGCACCGGCATCGACCGCCGCGACGGCTTCCTCAACGAGATGAAGGCCAAGCACCCCAACATCAAGATCGTCAGCGTCCAGTACGGCGCCGGCGACCACTTGAAGTCGGCCGAAATCGCCAAGGCCGACCTCCAGGCAAACCCGAACCTCAAGGGCATCTTCGGCGCCAACGAAGGCTCGGCGGAAGGCGCAGCGATTGGCGTCAAGGAATCCGGCAAGAAGGTCGTGCTTATCGGCTACGACTCCGGCAAGGAACAGATGGACGCGATCCGCTCCGGCTTGATGCTCGGCGCCATCACCCAAAACCCGGTCGGCATCGGCAAGTGCACGATCGAATCGGCGTTGAAGGCCCTCAAGGGTGAGAAGCTGCCGCCGGTCGTCGACACCGGCTTCTATTGGTACGACAAGACCAACATCGACGATCCCAAGATCGCTGCGGTTCTCTACGACTGAGAGGGACTTGAAGAGACTGGAATGCGCGAGGGAGGGCTTCGGCCCTCCCTTATTTGTTTGGGCTTTTTCGGGTTCTTGGGGCGACAGCCAAACACGTATGGGTCGCTGACCGCGGCTACAGAAGGGCGCGTTGACTTCAACCGGCTTCACGCCGCGCCGGACAAGAAAAAGCCGGCCTCACCGCGGCCGGCTACATCAGGCCGCTTTTCATCAAAGGGCTTTCCCGACCGACTCGCGCGCCCTCGCTCGCCATTGCGATTGATAATCGCCAAGACGGCTGAGGGACGCCGGCGCGTGGCGCTTCAAGTCGACAGGACATTGAGGCAGTTTTCCCGTCGGTCCCATCAACGCCAGCAGGGCGGCGCCGGCGGCGGTTCCTTGCTGCAGTAGGGATGAGGAGACCGGTTGGTCGGGGCGCAGCGCCGCCAGCAGCGAACAATAGAGATCGTTGCTGGCAAAAGGTCCGTCGACGA
>NZ_JBEKVH010000244.1:0-4115 GCF_049514155.1 Roseiarcus sp.
TTCAGTCGATTGGGCGCCGCTGGCGGAAAGGCGGCACGGGGTCGACTCCGCTCCGTCAGCGCGGAAATCAAGTGTCAGATTTTGACTGTTAGACCGGCCGGCGGACGACGATGTCGGTGTGAACGAAGTCGTCGCCTTTGCATAACAGCGGCTCGCCCGACGAGCGCGCCAACGCGTAAGCGAAGCAATCGCCGAAATTGAGTTGGGCGGGATGTCCGCCGCCCTTGCCGTAGTCGCGATAGGCGCCGCGGGCGATCGCGGCGTGGTCGGCCGTCACCGCTTCGACGGCGATCTTTGCCCGGGCGACAAGATCGTCGAAGCGGCGGCTAGCGACGGGCTCCTTCGCCGAGTCGATGACGATCGCCGCCTCGAGGTAGTTCGCCGCCGACATGCGGCGCGCGACCGCGCGGTCGGCGAGCGCGCCGGCGAAGAAGGCGGCGTCGGGCTCGTCGCGCAATATGGCGAGTACGGCTGAGGCGTCGACGATCATCGCGGCAAGCCGCGTTCGTCATAGAGCAGATCGCCGTGCGCGATCGTACGGTAAGGCTCGTCGAGACGGCCAGCGCAGTCACGACCGATCTCGAGCAGTTGGCGCGCCAGATCGTTCGGCGCCTCAACCCGATCCAGCCGCTCCCGCAGCGCGCGTGTCACGGCGTCAGTCAGGCTCTCGCCGGTCAACCGAGCGAGCCTGCTCGCCAGCCGATGCGCTTCCTCGTTCTTGATGTTGAGAGACATCTACCATTCTCCCATCTCATTCTACCATACTACCTGCGGACGATGACGGCAAGCTGAGGGTTTCCCCATCCGCTCTCCTGTCAAATCGCATTGTTCAGTCCGGCGAACAGCGCCGGCAGGGTGGCGATGTCGTCGACGATGTGGTCGGCGAGCGGCGCGAGTTCGGCGCGATCGGCCGGACCGCTCAGCACCGCCACCGCCAGCGCGCCGGCGGCGCGCGCCGCCTCGAGGTCGTGGCGCGAATCCCCGACCATCGCGATCCGTTGCGGCGCGACGCCGATCTGGCGCGCGAACGCGACCACCATGCCGGAATCGGGTTTGGCGCCATGGCCGGAATCGTAGCCGGCGACGAACTCGATCGCCTCGTCGAGCCCGAGCGCTTCGATCTGCCGGCGCGCGCTCGACTCGGCATCGTTGGTGGCGACGCCGAGCCTCAGCCCCATCGCCTTGAGCGCGCCGAGCGCCGCCGCCGGCTCGCCGATCGGCGTCAGCGCCTTCAACGATTCGATCTCCGCCAGCGCGTCGATCTCGCGCTTCAAGGCGGCGATGTCGCTGCGGCCGAGGGCTTCGCCCCACAATGCGCCGTAGCTCGCCGACGAGCCCGAGATCAGCGGCGAAGTCGGGGCGAAGCGCTTTTCGTCGAGCCGGAAGCGCAGCGCCTCGGCCTGCGCGCGCATCAGCGCGGGATCGCCGCCGGCGAGCGCGTGGATGATGGCGTGTGTCGCCGGGCCCCAGGTCGCGTCGAAATCGACGAACGTGCCGTCCTTGTCGAACAGCACGCCGACGATCGCTGGCGAAGGAACGGACAAGGCTTTTCCCCAAAGCCCGCCGGGCGGCGGCTTAAATCGCCCTTAACCGATTTCGCTCAACTTGTCGCTGTTGGCCGCCGCCCGTGGCCCCGCGACAAGCGTCGAGTGTTCTCCATGCGTCAAGATCTCTCCGCCACCCCGGACGTCGTCGAAGTCCCGGCCGGCCGCAGCCGTCTGTTGTCGCGCCTCTATCGCGACGTCGGCCTCGCCGCCGTCGCCGCGGAGCTCAATCTGCCCGCGTCCGCATTCGATCTGGAAGTGGGCGAATCGATCGAGCGCGGCTCGCGCTATCTCGCGCCGCGGCGGATGCTCGATCTCGCTTCGTGATCGCGGCGCTGAATTCCCCCGCTCACGCCGCCCGCCACTGCAGCGCGCGCATCACGCCGCGCGGCTCGGCGAGCCCCTTCAGCCGGCCGACGCAGGAATAGTCGGTCTCGGCGCCCGGCCGCTCGAGGACGAAGACGTCGTAGGCGACGAAGGCCGGCATGTCGAAGCGCAGCGCTAGCCCCTTCGACGCGGTCGGATAGGCGAGGTCCGTCCGCGTCCAGTCGACGACCGGCATGAAGTTGTAGCAGACAGTCGCGACGCCGGAGCGGACGAGGCTCTCGAGGCTGTCCTTCCAGGCGTCGATGTCGCGCCGGTACGGCCCCTGGCGCAGCTTGATCGCGGCGGAGACCGGGATCGACTCGCAGACGTCCCAGGTCAGTCCCGCCGCCTCGTCGTCGCTCCAGGCGCGGCCGTCAGTGATGTGACGGAGCGCGGTGACGATTCCCGCCGCGCCGGCCTGCCTGGCGTTGTCGAGCGAGACGGGATCGTCGGGGCCGAACCAGCGCCAGGTTTCACGCATGATCCGGCCTCGGCGAGCGCCTCGGCTCAGGCGATGGCGGCCACGAGCGCGCCGACGATCACCGAAATGACGATGCCGCACACCACCACGGCGGCGGTGTAGGCGATCGACTTGTCTTCCGGCGTCTTCATCAGCGGCGGCGCGCCGAGCCAGAATAGATAAAGCCCATAAAGACCGAGGATTCCCAGAATGGCCAGGCCGGGGATCAACAGGAATATGCCGACCAGCCAGACCGGCGTCATCGAATAGACCGCCAGCTTCATCGCGCTCGGCTGGCTCTTCTGACCGCCGAAAGTCGGAGCGAGCCCGTCGATGATCAGCGCCATCACGTAGACCATGACGAGGGACAGCACGTAATAGACGACCGCGCCAATGAGGCCGGAAACGATTCCGACCCGGTAGGTTCCGACCATCGGCATGTTCAGGCCGACGATCGACATGCCGATGAAGCGACAGACCGCGGGAATCGCCGCCAGGATCGCCACGTAATTGGTGAAGAGCAATTGCGGATCGCCGGGCTCGCCGTCGATCGCCGCCCATTCGGTCTTCGGTGTCAGCAGAATGGCTTTGACGCGCTCGACCAGATTCATGAAGGCCTCCCCCTCGCGCCGGCTGATTCGCTCTCCAGCGGCCGGAACGCCATGTTAGTCCGGGCCCGAGCGCGGCGCTACGGGGCGTCCGCACGGGCCCCAGGGAAGATTTCCTCGCCGCCGGGCGCGCCTGCTACGGCCTCAATATGAGAGGGGCGCCCAGCCGCGCCGGACGCCCCCCTTCGATTCTTCGCCTTTGCGGCGCTTGTCTTTTAGTGTGCGGCCGCCTTCTCGGCGCCGATGCCGGTCTGCGAGCGCACGTATTGCGCGTCGAACGCCGCCCGCTCTCGATTGGCCGCCGCCGACTTGTCGGTGATCGAGAAGAACCAGCAGCACAGGAACGCGAGCGGCATGCTGAAGATGGCCGGCGAGGTGTAGGGGAACCAGGCGCCCTCCTTGGAGAGGCCGAGCACCGCGACCCAGATGCCGGGGCTGAAGACGGTCAGCACGACCGCGCAGATCAGGCCGACGAAGCCGCCGATGAAGGCGCCGCGGGTCGTCAGCCCCTTCCACAGCATCGACAACAGCAGCACTGGGAAGTTGGCGCTGGCCGCGACCGCGAAGGCGAGACCAACCATGAACGCGACGTTGATCTTCTCGAACAGGACGCCGAGCACGATGGCGACGATGCCGAGCACGACCGTGGTGATGCGCGAGGCGCGCACTTCCGCCGCTTCGTCGACCCTGCCGTGGCGGAAGACGCTGGCGTAGAGGTCGTGGCTCACCGCGCTCGCGCCCGACAACGTCAGGCCCGAGACGACGGCGAGGATGGTGGCGAACGCCACCGCGGCGATGAAGCCCTTCATCAGATCGCCGCCGACCGCGTGGGCGAGATGGATCGCCGGCATGTTGCCGCCGCCCAGCAGGCCTTTGGCGATGTCGCCGCCGACATGATAGATCGCGTTGGGTCCGACCATCACGATCGCGCCGAAGCCGATGATGAAGGTCAGGATGTAGAAGTAGCCGATGAAGGTGGTCGCCCAGAACACCGACTTGCGCGCTTCCTTTGCGCTGCCGACGGTGAAGAAGCGCATGAGGATGTGCGGCAGACCGGCGGTGCCGAACATCAGCGCCATGCCGAGCGAGATCGCCGAGATCGGGTTGGCGACCGCGGCGCCGGGCAGCATGATCTTG
>NZ_JBEKVH010000245.1:0-4085 GCF_049514155.1 Roseiarcus sp.
GCGCCGCCTATTTGGAAGCTGCGATTCCCGGCCTAGCGAGCCTGAGTTCTGGCGCGGCGTCGGTGCGCGCCGATGATGGCCTTTGCCTGCTCCACGATCGCTATCTCGGAGCCCGCGCTTCCTGCGCCGACTTCGCTGCGCCACAAAGCGCGAATCAGGCGCCGCGCCGACATTCGCCTGAGAAGAACAATTGATTGAGGCACTTTTGTTTAATTGTTGCGCCGGCGCCCGCGCCCCTAAGCACGTTGACGGTTCGCGCTTTGTCTCAGGGGACAAATTGACTGTCAGCAAACCTGGCGGGCCTGGATTTTCCCCCGAGAGAGCCGAGCGTGTCCGCGCCGACGACATCGGAAGATGATGTGCTCGCGTTGTCTGACGCTACGGCAGCCGGTTGGCGTTATTGGCGAAAGTACGGCGTCGGCACCGTGCGCCGAATAACAGTCTGGTCTTGCGAAAACTCACCGAAAATCGCAAGTTGAGTTTGAACCGGTGGCTATGTGGGGGCTGCCGGTGGATTACTTCGCTATCGATCGCAATGACGGCCGAAGCCGCGGCAATCCGATGATAACTTGCTCTAGAGGGCATAGGCTGTGTCGCTGCTGACCAACAAGGGCAAGTACGGATTGAAGGCGATGGTCCATCTTGCCGGCAAGCCGCCCGGCCAACCGTCCCTGGTCGCCGACATCGCCGCCGCCAATAACATTCCCAAGAAGTTCCTCGACGCGATCCTTGGCGAATTGCGCTCTGCCCGTCTGGTCCATTCAAAGAAGGGGCGGGGCGGCGGCTACGTTTTGGCCAAGAGCCCTTCAGAAATCATGGTCGGCGACATCGTCCGCGCGCTCGACGGCCCGTTGGCGCCAATCGCCTGCGCCAGCCGCAATTTCTACCGCCGCTGCGAGGACTGCTCGAGCGAGAAGGCCTGCCGTGTCAGGTTGATGATGCTCGAAGTGCGCGCGGCGATCGCCGATGTGCTCGACCACCGTTCGCTCGCGGCGATGCGCGACCTCACCGAGGCAAAGGGCGAACTGACGTACGACATCTGAGCGCCGGCTTAGCCACGATCTGTTTAGACATGGCTTCAGGTGAATGGTCGAAATTGCGCGGCGAGCGGCATGCTCCTCGACTCGTGCGGCAATGGCTTCTCCGCCATCGGCGAAGATCGGCAACCCAAGCGCTCCTTGCGTCGGCTTCGCGGGCGACGCGCTTTTGGCGCGTCGATGAATGCAATGAACTCGATCTGTTGCGCCGGCTAGCCGGACATGGCGATAGTCGTGTCTCGCAACTATCAATCGCGCGCCGAGAAGCGCGATTCGATCCTCCGATGCGAGGGCGATTTCGTTGGCGCCTAACTCAACACCATCTGAGCTTCGCCGAGGTCGCCGAATCGTGCAGCTTCGCGGTCGTCGTCGCGACGACGCCCGCTGTTCTGAGCGAAGCATCCGCAAGTCGTGCGAAGGCCAAGAGCGTAGCGTCACCACCTTTTTCGAAGCGCTGCTCAGCAAGGTACTCGGCGAGCTGTTTCGCCACGACGCAATGAACGCGCTGATCGTTGTCGCCAGTGTGAGCCGCGGGAAAAGTCGTCCACAGAATTGAGACTACCGCGAGCCGCCGTGGGCGCGCACGGCGATGCGACGCACCGCGGCGAGCAGCGCCTCGACGTCCTCGAGCGTGTTGTAGAGCGCGAACGACGGCCGGACCGTCGCCTCGACGCCGAAGCGGCGCAGGATCGGCTGGGCGCAATGATGGCCCGCCCGCACCGCGATGCCTTCCGCGTCGAGCGCCTTCCCCACGTCTTCAGCCCGTTGGCCGTCGAGCAGAAACGACACGACGCCGGCGCGCTCGCGCGGCGCGCCGATCAGACGCACGCCGGGAACGTCGGCGAGCCCGGCGACCGTGCATTCGATGAGGTCGTGCTCGTGGCGCTCGATCGCCGTCAGGCCGATGCGCTCGATATAGTCGATCGCCGCGCCGAGGCCGACGGCGTCGGCGATGTTGCCGGTGCCGGCCTCGAACCGCTGCGGCGCCGCCTGGTAGAGGGTGCGTTCGAAGGTCACGTCGGCGATCATGTTGCCGCCGCCCTGCCACGGCGGCGTCGCGTCGAGGATCGCCTGCTTGCCGTAGACGACGCCGATCCCGGTTGGCGCGAACATCTTGTGGCCGGAAAGGACGAAGAAGTCGGCGTCGAGCGCCTGGACGTCGGTGCGGCGGTGCGACACCGATTGGGCGCCGTCGACCAAGACCAGCGCGCCGTGGCGATGGGCCATGGCGATCATTTCCGCCGCTGGCGTCACCGTGCCGAGCGCATTGGAGACCGAGGTCAGCGCGACGAGGCGGGTGCGCGGGCCAAGCAGCTTTTCGTATTCGTCGAGCTTGACGTCGCCGCGGTCGTCAACCGGCGCGACCCTGAGCTTGGCGCCGGTTACGGCGCAGAGTTGCTGCCAGGGGACGATATTGGCGTGGTGCTCGAGCCAGGTGACGACGATTTCGTCGCCCTCGCGCACATTGCGACGGCCCCAGCTTTGCGCAACGAGATTGATCCCCTCGGTCGCGCCGCGCACGAACACGATCTCTTTAGTCGATGACGCGTTGACGAAGCGGCGAACCTTGTCGCGCGCCGCCTCGTAGGCGTCGGTCGAGCGGGCAGCGAGCGTGTGCGCGCCGCGATGGACGTTGGAATTCTCGTGCGCGTAGTACAACGCCAGGCGATCGATCACCGCCTGCGGCTTCTGCGTCGTTGCGCCGTTGTCGAGCCAGATCAGCCGATGGCCATGGACCTTCTCTTGCAGGATCGGGAAATCGTTGCGGATCGAGGCGGCGTCGAAAACGCGCGGGCCGGCGCCGGCGTCGGCGAGCTGCGGCGCGATCGCCTGCGTCGCCGGGGCGAGCGCCGTCGGCGCGGCGGGCGCAGCGGCGCCGTCGGGAAAGTCGGCGGCGGGCGCGGCCGCCGGAGATTTCGCTTCGCTCCAGGCGCGCGGCGGCGCAGCGGATTCGGGCAGCGAAAGCGGATGATGGCCGGGGAGGCCGGCCCGCAGCGTCGCCAGCGCGCCGCGGAAGTCGATCTCGGCGGCGAACGGCGAGGCCGACGTTGCGTCGACAGGCGAGTCGATCGCAATCGTCGGGTCGACGCGCGGCCGCGTCACCAGCGTCTGCCCGACGGCGGGCGGCCCAACGTGCCCCGCCTGCGTCGTGGCGGGAGTCGCCGAGCCGGCGGACGCCCCGCCGAACGAGCGCGCCGGCGCCGAGGCCGGCAGCGAGCTCGCTGGCGGATCGATGACGCCAAACGGCGGCTGGACCGGAACGACCTGCCCAATCGCGCTCGCCGTCGGCGGCGACGGCGGCGACCACGGCGCAGGCGCCGAGGTCGGGATCGCCGGTTGGCCGATCGGCGCGCCGCCCGTCACGCCCTTGAAGATGGCGTTGGCGAGCCGCTCGATGATCGCCGCGTCAGGCAGGAACGAACCGCCCTTCGCCTGCGGATCGGCCGCGCCGGCCAGGCCGGCGGCGTCCGTCTCAGGCGTAGGCATGCGTGTATTCCGGATAGCGGCCAATCTCGACGTCGTCGAGCACCGCGACCGCGTCTTCGGTCAGCACGGCGAGCGAACAGTAAAGCGAGATCAGGTAGGAGGCGATCGCCTTGCGGTTGATGCCCATGAAGCGCACCGACAGACTCGGCGCGATCTCGCCGGGAACGCCGGGCTGGAACAGGCCGACCGCGCCCTGCTTCTTCTCTCCGGTGCGGATGAGTAGGATCGAGGTCTTCTCACTCCCTTTCGCACCGGCTTTGATCTGGACCTTGTCGGAGGGCACCAGCGGAATGCCGCGCCAGGTGATGAACTGCGCGCCGAACAGATTGACGGTCGGCGGCGGCACGCCGCGGCGCGTGCATTCGCGGCCGAAGGCGGCGATGGCGCGCGGATGGGCGAGGAAGAAGGTCGGCTCCTTCCAAACCTTGGTGAGAAGCTCGTCGAGATCGTCGGGTGTCGGCGGCCCCTTGCGCGTCCTGATCCGCTGCGACGGCGCGGCGCTCGCCAGCAGGCCGTATTCGGCATTGTTGATCAGCTCGCCTTCCTGGCGCTCTTTCACCC
>NZ_JBEKVH010000246.1:0-3999 GCF_049514155.1 Roseiarcus sp.
ATCATCTCGACGTCGTAGCGGTCGAGCACGCCCATCTTCCTCAGCGACAACGCGCAGTTGAGCGCCGTCTGTCCGCCCATGGTCGGCAGCAGCGCAAAACCGCCGGGGACGGCGTAGCGCTCCTTGGCGATGATCTTGGCGACGATCTCCGGGGTGATCGGCTCGATATAGGTGCGATCGGCCATGTCCGGGTCGGTCATGATCGTCGCCGGATTGGAGTTGACCAGGACGATGCGGTAGCCCTCTTCGCGCAGGGTCTTGCACGCCTGGGTGCCGGAATAGTCGAACTCGCACGCCTGACCGATGATGATCGGCCCCGCGCCGATGATCAGGATGGTCGAAATGTCGGTCCGCTTCGGCATCAAATCCTCTGGGCGCGCGCGCCGCCGGCCCGCGTCTGGCCGCCCGGGCGCGCAAAAAAAGGCCGCACCGCGGCGCCGCCGCGAGGCGTCCTCCGGCGAGGGCTTTTCGCCCGTCGCGAGCGGCCGCCGCAGCGACCGCCGGCCCTAGTAGACGAGTTTCGCCGCGGGGGGAAGGGTGAGCGAGCCCTCGGGAGATCGACCTGCGCCGGCCTTCCGGCTGCGACGCCCTGCCGCACCTGCGCCCGAGAGTCGGCGGCTTTCTTTACCGCAAACTGCTACAATTGCGTAAGGTTTCACAGCTAGGCCATGGCGATGGATGGATCGAAAGACAGGGATTTGGCCGCCATGCGCACCGAGGACGTCAGGACCGCCGAGCTCGAGGCGCTCGAAGCCGAACGCGCGGGGGAGCGGCCGATCAGCGTCAAGGCGCGCGCCGTCCTGATCGGCGAGCGCCCGGCCGCCTTCGTCGCCCCGCCGGCCGAGGCGCCGGCCGCCGCGCCGGCGAAGAAGGCCGAGAAGACGGCGAAGCCGGAGAAGGCGGCGAAGCCGGCAAAGCCGGAAAAAGCGGCGAAACCGCAAAAAGCGCTGAAGCTGGAGAAAGCGCCGAAGCTCGAAAAGGCGGAAAGGCTGGAGAAGCCGCTCGGCGTCGAGACGCGCGCGCGCCGCGACCCCGACGCGATCCGCCGCGCCTTCGAGACCGGCGACTATCCCTACAGCACCAAGGTCAAGGAGAAGGCCTACATCGAGCGCATGCTGCCGCTCCAGGCGGAGCTGTTGAAGGCGCAGAACTGGATCAAGGAGACCGGCGAAAAGATCGTCATGCTGTTCGAGGGGCGCGACGCCGCCGGCAAGGGCGGCACGATCAAGCGCTTCATGGAGCATTTGAACCCGCGCGGCGCGCGCATCGTGGCGCTGGAGAAACCGAGCGAGCGCGAGCGCTCGCAATGGTACTTCCAG
This sequence comes from Roseiarcus sp., assembly GCF_049514155.1. Taxonomy (GTDB): domain Bacteria; phylum Pseudomonadota; class Alphaproteobacteria; order Rhizobiales; family Beijerinckiaceae; genus Roseiarcus. The sequence continues at coordinate 1,320 of NZ_JBEKVH010000246.1, forward strand.
CGCTACATCGAGCACCTGCCGGCGGCGGGCGAAATCGTCTTCTTCGACCGCTCCTGGTACAATCGCGCCGGCGTCGAGCGGGTGATGGGCTTCTGCACGCCCAACGAATATCTCGAATTCATGCGCCAGTGCCCCGAGATCGAGCGCATGCTGGTGCGCGCCGGGACCCGCCTCTACAAATATTGGTTCTCGGTCACCCGCGAGGAGCAGCGTCGCCGCTTCTTCGCTCGCGAGACCGACCCGCTCAAGCAGTGGAAGCTGTCGCCGATCGACAAGGCCTCGCTCGACAAGTGGGACGAGTACACCGAGGCCAAGGAGGCGATGTTCTTCAACACCGACACCGCCGACGCGCCGTGGACGATCATCAAGTCCGACGACAAGAAGCGGGCGCGGCTCAACTGCATGCTGCACTTCCTGTCGTCGCTGCCCTACGACAACAAGGACCACCGCGTCATTTCCGGCCTCGATCCGCTGATCGTCGGCTCGTCGTCGCTGGTGATCGGCGGCAGCGCCAACATTCTCGAAGCCGCCGTCCACCCCGCCAATCGGCACGGCAAGGGCTGAGCGCAGACCCGCTCGGACCGCCGCGCCGCCTTTTCAGGCGAATCGCCGCCGCGCCCGCTCCCTCGCGCGCTCCGCCGTCGCCTCGCGGTCGCGCGGCGGTTGCTCAGTGGTCAGCGACGCGATCAGCCGGCGCGCCGAATCGGCGACCTCTTCGACCGCCGCCTCGAAGGCCGCCGCGTTGGCGCGCGAGGGATGGGCGAAGCCGCTGAGCTTGCGCACGAATTGACGCGCGGCGGCGCGGATCTCGTCCTCGCTCGCCGGCGGATCGAAATTGAACAGGGTTCGGATGCTGCGGCACATCGGGCGATCTCCCTGAGCGCGGCTGGAGAATTGCGCCGCGGCGGCGGCGACGATCTTGCCATCGCGTCGGCCGGCGGCAAGGCCAAAAGCGAATTGTCGGCGATCGTCCTTCATTAGCACTCTAGGCCGGAGAGTGCTAAAATATGTTGCGTCGCCACTTGAACGACAGATCGGCGGCGCCCAATTCTCGGGCCAGGAACGCGCAATCAACCCAGGGCGCGCCTGCGCAACAACCAAAACCAGGAGGAACCGATGAAGTTTCGGCCGCTGCACGACCGCGTGGTCGTCCGACGCCTCGACGCGGAAGCGAAGACCAAGGGCGGCATCATCATCCCCGACACCGCCAAGGAGAAGCCGCAGGAAGGCGAGATCGTCGCCGTCGGTCCCGGCGCGCGCGACGAAAAGGGCAAGCTCGTCCCGATCGACCTCAAGAAGGGCGACAAGATCCTGTTCGGCAAATGGTCGGGGAGCGAAATCAAGCTCGACGGCGAAGAGCTGCTGATCATGAAAGAGAGCGACGTCATGGGCGTCATCGAGGGCGCGGCCAAGCCGGCCCACAAGGCCGCTTGAACCAGGGCCGACCTTTTCCTACGAACGCCTCATGTCTGATGGAGTGAAAGAGCATGTCCGCTAAGGAAGTGAAATTCTCGCAGGATGCGCGCGACAAGATGATCCGCGGGGTCGACGTGCTGGCCAACGCGGTGCGCGTCACCCTCGGCCCGAAGGGGCGCAACGTCGTCATCGAGAAGAGCTACGGCGCGCCGCGCATCACCAAGGACGGCGTCACCGTCGCCAAGGAGATCGAGCTTACCGACAAGTTCGAGAACATGGGCGCGCAGATGGTGCGCGAAGTGGCGTCCAAGAGCAGCGACGCGGCCGGCGACGGCACCACCACCGCGACCGTGCTCGCCCAGGCGATCGTCAAGGAGGGCGTCAAGGCGGTCGCGGCCGGGGCCAATCCGATGGACCTCAAGCGCGGCGTCGACCTTGCGGTCGAGGCGATCGTCGCCGACATCGTCAAGAACAGCCGCAAGATCACCAAGTCCAACGAGATCGCCCAGGTCGGCGCGATTTCCGCCAACGGCGATTCCTCGGTCGGCGAGATGATCGCCAAGGCGATGGACAAGGTCGGCAAGGAGGGCGTGATCACGGTCGAGGAGGCCAAGAGCCTCGAGACCGAACTCGACGTCGTCGAAGGCATGCAGTTCGACCGCGGCTATCTCTCGCCCTATTTCATCACCAATGCCGAGAAAATGATCGCCGAACTCGACGACGCCTACATTCTCATCCACGAGAAGAAGCTCTCGTCGCTGCAGCCGATGCTCCCCGTTCTCGAAGCGGTCGTCCAGAGCGGCAAGCCGCTGGTCATCATCGCCGAGGACATCGAAGGCGAGGCGCTCGCCACGCTCGTCGTCAACAAGCTGCGCGGTGGCCTCAAGGTCGCGGCGGTCAAGGCGCCGGGCTTCGGCGATCGCCGCAAGGCGATGCTCGAGGACATCGCGATCCTGACGGGCGGCCAGATGATCGCCGAGGACCTCGGGATTAAGCTCGAGAACGTCACGCTTCAGATGCTCGGCAAGGCGAAGCGGGTGCGGATCGAGAAGGAGAACACCACGATCATCAACGGCGCGGGCTCGAAGAAGGACATCGAGGGCCGGATCGGCCAGATCAAGGCGCAGATCGAGGAGACGACGTCCGACTACGACAAGGAGAAGCTGCAGGAGCGGCTGGCCAAGCTCGCCGGCGGCGTCGCGGTGATCCGGGTCGGCGGGGCGACCGAGGTCGAGGTCAAGGAGAAGAAGGATCGCGTCGACGA
>NZ_JBEKVH010000247.1:0-3984 GCF_049514155.1 Roseiarcus sp.
GACGACATCGTCGACCATTGCTGCGACGCCTGGAACAAGCTCGTCGATCAACCCTGGAAGATCATGTCCATCGGCCTGCGAGATTGGGCCTACAGGTCGTGATCAGAGAGTCTTGGTATTAGGTCTCCGCATATCCGGCGGCTTTGATGTCGTTGGCGCATTCGACTTGGGAGGAGCTGGCGAGGATTTGTGCGGTGGCGTCGGAGACGGTCACGGCCGGCAAAGCTCGCCAAGCCCTCCGCGGATTCATTGAGTAGATTCCGACCCTCCCTCACGCGCGCCTGCCTGGATATATCCAGCGGACCCAAAGCTTGGCTCGGAGTTTCGAGCCGGGTTCGATCCAAGCCGACGACATGTATGATCTCCCAGTCACTCGGGTTGCCTGGGACCTGTGGTGAAGTTGGAGTGGAACCGGCCCAATGCCCCATGCGAAGCCGAAACTGAAAGGCGCGGTTCCATTCGTTGTCGCGCTGCTCGGCGCGAGCGTATTCATGCCGCAGATCGACGAGGCGCGCGCACAGACTGCCCGACCGTTCACTGGGTTGTCGGGGAAATGGTCCGGCGACGGCTCGATCGCGCTGTCCAATGGGACGACCGAACGGCTGCGATGCGACGCGACCTACGTCGAAAGCGGGGGCGGCGACAATCTCGATCAGACCCTTCGCTGCGGCAGCGACAGCTATAACTTCGATCTTCACATCAGTCTCGTCGACACCGCCGGCGCGATTCTCGGAAACTGGAGTGAACTCAGCAGGAACGTTCAGGGCGGAATTTCCGGACACGACTCGAAGGGCCTCATTCAGGTGATGGCGAGAGGTCCGACCTTCACCGCCGCCGTGACGGTCGCGACGCACGGGACCGAGCAGTCGGTCAAAATTCGCGCGCAAAGCGGCGACCTCTCGCAGGTCACGATCACGCTCCACCGCACCCACTGAGGTTCTCAGGGACAGCGTCGATCGTAGTTCCGGCTCATCCCGTGTCCTTTAGGCGTTCAGAACGGAGGCGAAGCATGGGTTCACAGAGTCTCGTCGTTTGCACAGCCGGCGAAGGGCGACTCACGATCGCAGGGTTGGGCGCGTGGACCGCCGACAACGCGACGCGCCTCGAGGCCTGCATAGACAGCGCGCATCCCAATGACGCGTCAAAACTTGAAATCGACATGGGCGACGTCAAGGAATTCGATACATACGGCGCCTGGATTCTGGAGCGCTTGATGCGCGGCGACGGGCGACCGCGCCAGGTGTCGTTGGTTCGGTTGCCCGAGAAGTTCCATGACCTCGTCGAAGACGTGCGCCGGACCAATCGAAGCGCCCCCGCGCCACTCCAGCGGATCGTGTGGCCTCTTGCGCGTCTGGCGGACATCGGTCGCGGCGTCGAAGCGGCGGGCGCAGAGGTGCTCCGATTGGCGGCCATGGTCGGCGCGCTCGTCGTGCTTTTCGGCGCCGCCCTGCTGGCGCCGCGACGCTTTCGTTTGACCTCGATCGTCCATCACCTCGATCGCGTCGGCCTGCGCTCCGTGCCGATCATCATTCTCATTACCCTTCTGATCGGCTCGATCATCGCGCAGCAGGGCTTTTTCCATTTTCGCCGGTTCGGCGCCGACGACTATGTCGTCGATCTCGTTGGTATTCTGACGCTTCGCGAAATCGGCGTCCTCATCGTCTCCATCATGGTCGCGGGCCGATCCGGCAGTTCATACACGGCAGAATTGGGTTCGATGAAGATGCGCGAGGAGATCGACGCATTAAGAACAATGGGCCGCAACCCGCTCGAGGTCTTGGTTCTCCCTCGCATCATCGCGCTCGTCGTCGCATTGCCCTTGCTGGCTTTGATCGGTGCGATGGCGGCGCTCATCGGCGGCGGAATCGTCGCGTCGATCTACGGCATGGAGCCGAACCTCTATGTCGCCCGCCTCAGGGAGGCGGTGTCGATATCCGATTTCGAGGTCGGCATGATCAAGGCGCCCTTCATGGCCCTGGTGATCGGATTGGTGGCATGCACCGAAGGGTTTCAGGTGCGCGGCAGCGCTGAATCGTTGGGCGCGCGAACCACTTCGTCGGTCGTGAAGGCGATTTTTCTGGTCATCGTTCTCGACGGTATTTTCGCGATGTTCTTTTCCTCCATGGGCATGTGAGCGATGAAGGACGCGGGCGCGCCTAAAGCCATTGAGGTCACCGATCTCGTCGTCGAGTTCGATCGCAAAAGGGTGCTCGATCATTTATCCCTGGATGTTCGGGCCGGGGAGATCCTCGGCCTGGTCGGCGCATCCGGCGCCGGCAAATCCGTGCTCTTGCGCACGATGCTGGGCCTTACCCCCAAACGACAGGGGCGGATCGCGATCTTCGGCGTGGATCGAGACAAAGCGACATTGCAGGAACTTCAAACGCTGGAGCGGCGATGGGGCGTTCTCTACCAGCAGGGCGCGCTGTTCTCTTCTCTCACCGTATTTCAAAATATCGAATTCCCGATCCGAGAATATTTGAGAACGCCGCAACGGCTGATGCGAGAAATCGCGAACGCCAAGCTGGAAATGGTGGGACTGAAACCCGAGGACGGCGACAAGCTCCCTTCGGAGCTGTCAGGCGGCATGACCAAGCGAGTCGCGCTCGCCCGCGCCTTGGCGCTCGATCCCGCCATCGTATTCCTCGACGAGCCGACATCCGGCCTCGACCCGATTGCGGCCCGCGAATTTGGAGTGCTTATCCGCACACTGCAACGCACGCTCGGGCTTACAGTGTTCATGGTCACCCACGAAATCGAAGCGCTACGAACGATTTGCGACCGCATCGCGGCCTTGGCGGGGGGAAGGATCGTCGCGATCGGCTCAATGTCGCAGGTGCTCGAAACCGAAGATCCCTGGGTGAAATCCTATTTTCGCGGCGTTCGGAGCGCTCCGCCGAGCGCTCCGGCGACGCCCTGAGTTGAGGCGGAGCCTATGGAAACACAAGCGCGGTACACCATCGTCGGACTGTTTACGCTCCTCATCGTCGCCGCCGGATTCGTATTCGTCTATTGGTTGCACGGCTTCGCGGATGCGGGCGCGTTGACGCAATATCGCATTCGTTTCGAGGCGCCCGTCATCGGGCTGAGGCCGGGCGTCGCGGTGCTCTTCAATGGACTGCGCGTGGGCGAAGTCACCTCCGTGCGCTTCGACCCCGCGGCCCCCAAGATCCTGATGGCGCGGATCGCAGTGGATGCGACGACGCCGGTTCGGCAGGACACGCAAGTCGGTATCGACGCACAGGGTCTGCTGGGCGGCGCGACCGTCTCTTTGACAGGCGGCGCCTCGACAGCGATCTTGAAGCCGGGCGCCGATGGGGAGTCGCCGCTTCTCGTCGCCACCGCCGATGAAACCCAAAGTCTGGCGTTCGCCGCAAAGACGGCCTTGACGCAACTCGGCGGCATTCTCTCCGACAACGCGCAACCGTTGCGCGACGTGATCGCCAATCTCAACACGTTTTCGGCCGCTTTGGCGCACAATTCAGGGCGGGTGGACAGCATACTGGCCGGCCTGGAGAAGATGACGGGCGGCGGCGCCGCCAAGCCGCCGCCGCTCTCCTACAACCTGAGCGCGCCGGAATTCTCGGCGCCCCAGGCGCCGGAGAGCAAGGCGCTGACCTTGCAGATCGCGCTGCCCGAGCCGACCGCGCTCGTCGTCTTCGAGACGCAGAAGGTGCTGGTCGCGCCGAGCCCCGGCGAACTGAAGCCGTTGGAAGAAGGGCAATGGGCCGATAGCGTGCCCAAGCTCGTGCAGACCAAAATGGTGGAGAGTTTCGACAATGCCGGCTTCGCGCATGTCGGCAAAGCGATGGACGGCTTCACGCCCGACGTTCAACTTCTGCTCGAGATCCGATCCTTTGAGGTCTCGCTTGCGGCGCCGCCGGCGGCGCAGATCGAGATCTCGGCCAAGCTCCTCGGCGCCGACGGCAAAATCGCGGTCGAACGCAGCTTTCGCGCCACGGCTCCGGCGACGGGAGTCGAAAG
>NZ_JBEKVH010000248.1:0-3960 GCF_049514155.1 Roseiarcus sp.
TAGGGCAACCGGTCGGGCCCTTGGTCTTTCACGCTGTTTTCGTTCACTTCGAAAGCTTTGCCCTGAAGCTTCTGCTCGTTGCGCTTGTCGCCGGATCCTCGCCGCGGCGGTGCGGGCGAGCGGGCGGCCTCTTGGCCTCCCACGCTGTTTTCATTCACCTGGAAAGCTTTGCCCTGAAGCTTCTGCTGGTTGGGCTTGTCGCCGGAATGCTGCTGTGGTTGGCGGTCTTGATTTTGCTGAGCCTTATCGTTCACATCGGGTGCTTTCGCCATCGCATTTGTTCCCTTCGAACACTGTGTTGGACTTCGTGCAGCCTTGCAAGCAAAGCGGTCCTGGCGTCGACGCCAGAAGCCCGACCGAGTGGGGCGCCTAGACGCAATCGAAATACCGCTAAGATTTCTCCGACGGAAGAACCGGAATCTACTCAGATTCACCCGGAAATTTCGGAGCGATGCGAGGAGCGCGGAAATTTCAGAGCAGGCCAACTGTGCGAACGGCCGGTTCAGATCGGGCTGTCAGCGGTGGAACGGCGGCAACGGGCGCGTTCCCGGCGCTTGTGGCCGCATGCGCGACGGACTGTTTTCCGCCCGGCCCGACCTTCCCGGATGGGCGCCGCGCGTTGGTTGTGACCCTGGGAAGCGGCGGCGCGCCGGCGCCGGCGCCTCAGTCTTTCGGATGCGCGTGCAGATGCGCGTGCGGGTGGGCGTGCGGCGCGCCGTCGTGCGCGTGGGCGTGCGCGTGCGCCTCGTTCTCCACATCGACCGGGACGAAACTCACCTGGCCGTATTTGACGCTGCGCTCGGCGATCACCGTCTTGGAAAAGTCCCTGACCGCGTCGGCGGCGCCGCGCAGGACGGCCACTTCGAGACAATTGTCGTGGTCGAGATGAACATGCATCGTCGCGACCTGGAGATCGTGATGATCGTGATGCGCGTCGGTCAGCCGCTTCGCCAGTTCGCGGGTGTGGTGATTGAAGACGTAGGACAGCGTCGCGACGCATTGTCCCTTCGTGCTGTGGTCGATGCGCGCCTTTTCGAGGCCGAGGCGCGCCAGGTCGCGCAACGCCTCGGATCGATTGTCGTAATGGTAATCGTCCATGAAGGCGGCGAGTTCGGCGGCGAACTCGTCGGACATGCTGATGGTGACCCGCTCCATGCCCTCGGCCCTTCCCATTCAACCAACGTCGAAGCTACGACGTTTCGCGGGTCTTCTCAAACGCCGCCGCCAGGAGCAAGCCTCGGCTCTCGGGTCATTTCGAGCTGCGCGCCGCCTCGCCGCTGTGGCGATGATGATGCCGGTGATCGAGCGCGCCGCCATGGCGGTGATAATGCGCGTGGGCGATATGCGCGCTCGCGCACAAAGCCTCGTCGTCGAGGATTTCGCTCGTCGCACCCGACGCGACCAGCCGCCCCGATTGCAGCACGAAACAGCGATCGGCGATGTCCTCGACGATGTCGAGGTCGTGCGTCGCGGTGACCACCGTGCGGCCGGAGCCTTGGCATTTGACCAAATAGTCGATCAACTCGCTGGCGCTCTGCGGATCGAGCCCGGCGGTCGGTTCGTCGAGCAGCAGGACTTCCGGGTTGAGGATCAGCACCGACGCCAGCGCCACCCGCTTCTTCTCGCCGCCCGACAAGCGGTGCGGCGGACGGTGCTTGAGAGAAGCGATCGAAAATTCCGCCAGCGTGGCGTCGACGCGCTCGAGGATTTCGTCCTTGGACCAGCCGAGCTGCAACGGCCCGAACGCGAGTTCGTCGAACACGGTCGGACAGAAGAGCTGCACGTCGGGGTTCTGAAACACCAGGCCGACGCGGCGACGAAAGGCGAACGCGGCCGCGTCGTCCTGCAGCCGCGCTTCGGACAGGACTTCGCCGAAAGCCGAAACCGTTCCGCGATCGGCAAAATAAAGCCCGTCCAGCAGCCGGAGCATCGTCGATTTGCCCGAGCCGTTGGCGCCGAGCAGCGCGACGCGCTGCCCCTGTTCGATCGTCAGGCTGAGGCCCTGCAACGCCGGCGCGTCCGGATAGGCGTAATGAACGTCGACGACTTCGAACGCCGGGATCACGGGCGTCTCCAAGGGCAAGGGCCGGTCATGCCTGCAGCCACAGCGCGGCCGAAGCGACGGCGGCGAAGCCGGCCAGCGCCAGTCCGTCGATCGGCGTGGCGTGGAAATCGTCGATCAGGCGCACTTCGCCGCGGTAGCCGCGCGAAGCCATCGCCGATTGCACGTCGGTGCTGAGATGCAACGCCTTGTCGAGCAGCACGCCGGCGGTCGCCGTCGCCACCCGGCGGCGATCGCGCGGGCTCAATGGACCGACCATGCGGCTGCGCCGGGCCTCGAACATGCGCGACGCCGATTCGAGCAAGACGAAGATGTAACGATGCGTCATGCCGAGAATGGCGACCAGCACGATCGGCGCGCGAAAGACTCTCAGCGCTTTCAGAACATGCGGCCACGGCGTGGTGAGGATCAGCAGCAGCGCAAAGGTCGCCGCCGTTTCGGCGCGGCCGAGGAGGAAGGTCGCGCTTCTGACTCCCTGCAGCGTGACCGGCCATGACAGGACAGGCACGCGCGCGATGACCGTTCCGGGCACGAGAAACACGGCCGGCAGCGCGATCAGAACGGTGAAAGCGAGGACCTTCAGCCAGATTTGCTTGATGAGACGCGACAGCGTGACCTGCGACGGCAGCGCGAGCGCGACAGCGACGAGAAACAGACCGCCGAGAACCGCCAGCGATTTCACGAACACTGCGACGACGATCAAGCCCAGCAAACCCACGAGCTTGACCCGCGGATCGAGCCTTTGCAGCAGCCCGTCGCGCCGAGCGAGATCGTCGGCGTCGAGCGCATGGTCCATCGCATGCACAAGGCCGCCGGCGAGCCGGTCGAGAAAGGCGCCGCCGCGTTGGCGGCGCCCGTCGTAAGACGGCCCGCAGTCGCACACGCCCATTTTCGCGCTCGCTCTCGCGCCGGCCATTTCAGGCGCTCCGCTCTCGCGAGGGCGGGGCGCGCCCGAGGAGCCAGGAGAGAGCGACGAAGATCAGCACGATCAGGCCGGCGCCGATGATCGCCGACATGATGTAGCCGAAATTCGGATCGTGCATGAACGGCGGCGCATAATCCGGCATCGGCGCCGTCCAGATGCTCGCCAGCCGTTCCATGCCCGCCGGAACGTGCTCGGGCGGGGCGATATGGCCCGAGGCCTGGGCGATCTGCCGGCGAACCTCCGGATTCTGGAGGTCGTCCGTGCCCCACTCGCCCCAGGCCATGCCGGCGGCCAGCAGCCCGAGCGGGCAGGCGACCATCAACACGCCGAGCCCGGCCCACAGCGGCCGCGTTCCCCGCCATCCACCGGCGGCTGCGATGCGCGCGCGCTCCGATTCCTGGTCGTTCGCCGCCATCGCCGTGGTCTGCAGCAGGCTCGGATTGGCGCGCTGCAGATAGGCGACGATTCCGGCGGTGATGATCGCTTCCGCCGCGCCGGCGAGCGTCAGATGCGCGAGCATCATCGCCGGGACCGCCACGCTCAGCCGATAGGGCGCGTAGAGCGGCGCGCCGGTCGCGTCATGGAACAGCAGCGGCTGAATGCCGAATTCACAACCCGCGGCGAAGGCCGCCACATTGATCGCCACATATCCGGCGATTGCGCCGGCGACGATGCGGCGGGCGGAGGCGATCGGCGCGCGCCCGGCGATCGCCTGATAGACGAGGTAGGCGACGAGCGAGCCGATGATCGCCATGTTGAGGCAATTGACGCCGTAGGCGGTGATCCCGCCGTCGCCGAAGAACAGCGCCTGAATCATCAGCGCGATCGATATGGCGAGGATCGCCGCCCAGGGGCCGAGCACGATCGCGGCGACCCCCATGCCGACCGCGTGCGCCGTCGTGCCGCCGGGGATCGGCAGATTGAACATCATGACGACGAATGAGAAGGCGGAGACCGCCGCCAGCAGCGGCAC
>NZ_JBEKVH010000249.1:0-4471 GCF_049514155.1 Roseiarcus sp.
ATGTGCGGCGGCGCTGGCACGCGGGTGTGGCCCGAATCGCGCGAGACCATGCCGAAGCAGTTCATCCCGCTGATCGGCACGGCTTCGACCTTCCAGCAGACGATCAAGCGCCTCGATGCGCCGATGTTCGACGAGCCGGTGGTGGTCACCAACCGCGACTACCGCTTCCTGGTGCGCGAGCAGCTCGAGGAGATCGGCGCCAAGGCGCAGATCGTCATCGAGCCGGCGCGCCGGGATTCCGGCGCGGCGGTGGCGGTCGCCGCCGAGATCGGCGCTGCGCGCGATCCGCACACCGTCGTGGCGGTGTTCGCCGCCGACCACGTCGTGCTCGACCAGAAAGGTTTTCTCGCCGTCTGCTCGACCGCCGCCGAAGCCGCCGCCGTCGAGGGCGCGATCGTGACGCTCGGCGTCACCCCGACCGAGCCGGCGACCGGTTACGGCTACATCCGCCCCGGCGATTCGCTCGGCGTCGGCGACGCGCGCCGCGTGGCCGCCTTCGTCGAGAAGCCGAACCGCGAGACCGCTAAGCGCTACGTGGCGGAAGGCTATCTGTGGAACTCGGGCAACTTCTTCTTCCGCGCCGACGCGATGCTGTCGGAGTTGCACGCCTTCGAACCGGAGATGGCCGAAGCGGCCGCCGCGGCGCTCGCCGCGGCGCGCGAGGATCTCGGCTTTCTCATCCTGGACAAGACGGCGTTCGAGCAATCGCCGAAGAAGTCGATCGACTACGCGGTGATGGAGCGCACCCATCGCGCCGCGGTGGTGCCGGCCGACATCGGCTGGTCGGACGTCGGCAATTGGGACGCGGTGTGGAAGCTCAGCCCCCATGACGCCGACGGCAACGCCATCCATGGCAACGGCGTCGCCCTCGACGCCAAGAACGTCAACATCCGCTCGGACGACCTGCTGACGGCGGTGGTCGGCGTCGACGACGTCACGGTGGTGTCGACCCAGGACGCCGTGCTGGTGCTGAAGCGCGGCGAGGGCGACAAGGTCAAGGCGCTCGTCGACGCGCTCAAGATCGACGGGCGGCCGGAGGCGACCGAGCACAAGCGCATTTACCGTCCGTGGGGCTATTACCAGTCGATCGATTCCGGCCCACGCTATCAGGTCAAACGCATCGTCGTCTCGCCCGGCCGCCAGCTGTCGCTGCAGAAGCACTTCCACCGCGCCGAGCATTGGGTGGTGGTCAAGGGCACGGCGCAGGTCACGCGCGGCGCTGAAGACCTGATGGTGCACGAGAACGAGTCGGTCTTCCTGCCGATCGGCGTCGTTCATCGCCTCGCCAATCCGGGCAAGATCGAGCTCGAGCTGATCGAGGTGCAGACCGGCTCCTATCTCGGCGAGGACGACATCATCCGCCTCGACGACCTCTACCATCGGCCGTCGAAGGATTGAATCGCGGCAACGTCACGCGAGCGATTCGCCGCGAAGCGGCCTCGAAGGACGCTCCACAATGCGCGTTGACGCGAACCCTGGAGCATCCTTCGACTCGCCCTCGCTGTCGCGAGAGCGGCTCAGGATGAGGTCCGCATGAATCCAAATGCGACGCGCGCTACGCTGCAGCCTTGGCGGCGGCGCGGCCGTAGAAGCTCTCGCCCTTGGCCGCCATCGCCTTCAGCCCGTCGCCCGGCGCGAAGCGCGGCCCATGTTTCGCCGCCAGCGCCTCGGCGCGCGCGACGAACGCCTTGGCGCCGACGCCGTCGATCAGCGACAGCACGCCGCCGGTGAACGGCGCGAAGCCGAAGCCGAGGATCGAGCCGACGTCGGCCTCGCGGGGGTCGGTGACGATGCCTTCCTCGATGCAGCGCGCCGCCTCCAGCGCCGCCGTGTAGAGGAAGCGGTCCTTCAGCTCCTGCACGTCGATCGCATCCGGATCGAGCGTCTTGCCGGCGATCTTCGCCAGCCCGGGCCACAACGTCTTCGCCCCCGCCGCCGGATAATCATAGAACCCCTTGCCGTTCTTGCGGCCGAAGCGCTGCTCCTTGACCACCAGCGCCTCGATCAGCTTCTCCTGATCGGAATCGACCGCCTGCGGGCCGAGGTCCTTCTTCGCCGCCTGGAGAATCTTCCACGATAGGTCGACGCCGACTTCGTCGTTGAGCGCCAGCGGCCCGACCGGCATGCCGGCCATGCGCGCGACGTTGTCGATCATCGCCGGCGGCACGCCTTCCATCAGCATCTTGTGCGCCTCGACCATGTAGTTGGTGACGCAGCGGTTGACGAAGAAGCCGCGGCAGTCGTTGACGACGATCGGCGTCTTCTTGATCGCGCGGACGAAGTCGAGCGCCGTGGCAAGCGCGCGCGCTCCGGTCTTGGCCCCCATGATGACCTCGACCAGCATCATCTTGTCGACCGGCGAGAAGAAATGGACGCCGATGAAATTCTCCGGCTTTTGAGCCGACTCGGCGAGCGAGGCGATCGGCAGGGTCGAGGTGTTGGAGGCGAAGATCACGTCGCCGCCGAGCACGGCCTGCGCCTTCTCGGTCGCTTCCTTCTTCACCCCGCGATCCTCGAACACCGCCTCGACCACCAGGTCGCAGCCCTTCAACGTCGCATAGTCGGCGCTGGCGTGGATGCGCGCCAGCAGCGCGTCGCGGTCGGCGCTTTTGGCGCGGCCCTTGGCGATCTGGCTGGAGATCAGCTTCTCCGAATGCGCCTTGCCCTTGTCAGCCGATTCCTGGTCGCGGTCGATCAGCGCGACCTCGAGCCCGGCGCTCGCCGCGACATAGGCGATTCCGGCGCCCATGAAGCCCGCGCCGAGCACGCCGATCTTGTGCAAGGTCGTCGGCGCGGCGCCGGCGGGCCGGCGCACGCCCTTGTCGAGCTCGCCCTTGGAAATGAACAGCGAACGGATCATCGCCGCCGCTTCCTTCGAGCGCAGGATCTTGACGAAGTAGCGGCTCTCGACCGCCAGCGCGAGGTCGATCGGCAGTTGCAGGCCCTCGAACACGCTCGCCAGGATCGCCTTGGCGGCGGGGTAATTGTCGTAGGTCTCGCGGCGCAGGATCGCGTTGGCGGGCGGCCAGATCATCATGCCGGCGGGCGAGAACACCTTGCCCGACGGGGCCTTGAACTTCGGGTCGTCCCACGGCGCCTTCGCGCCCGGATTGGCCTTCACCCATTCCCTCGCCCGCGCGACGATTTCGTCGGCCGGCGCGACGTCGTGGACGAGGCCCATCTTCTTGGCGGCGGCCGGCTTGAGCTGGTCGCCGCGGAACAGCATCTGCAGCGCGTCGGGCGTCGGCATCAGCCGCGCGACGCGCTGGGTCCCGCCGGCGCCGGGGAACAGGCCGACCTTGATCTCCGGCAGGCCGACGCGCGCCTTGTCGCTGTCGGCGACGATGCGATAATGGCAGGCGAGCGCGAGCTCGAAGGCGCCGCCCATGCAGACGCCATTGATCGCCGCGGCGAACGGTTTGCCGCAGCTTTCGAGCTTGCGGTAGATGAGCGAAAGCTGGCGCACGCGGTCGAAGAAGACGCGCATCGCCGCCTCCTCGCCCTCCGCCTTGGCGACGCGCGCGTATTCCTGCGCCAAGCCTTGCAGCATCGTGAGGTCTGCGCCGCCGGAGAAGGTCGCCTTGCCGGAGGTGACGACCGCGCCCTTGATCGCGGCGTCGGCGGCGACCTTGTCGACCAACTCGTTGAGGTCTTCGATCGCCTCCGGCGTCAGCACGTTCATCGCCCGGCCGGGCATGTCCCAGGTGATCAGCGCGACGCCGTCGGCGTCGACGTCGAAGCGGAAATTCTGCGTGGTCATCGGCTTATCTCCGATATCGGCGAAAAAGGGGAAGGCGGTCGCGGTCAGAGCGGCGTTCCGTCCTTGCGGCTGTAGCGGAGGCCGGCCTCGTCCTTGACGACGGCAAGATCGACGTCCGAGTAATGGGCGCGTTCGCGCTTGGCGCGCGTGCCGATCTCGAGGTAGACGGCGTCGCGGTCGGAGCGGTTGACGAGCATGATGGTCTCGCCCTCGTCCTCGACCAACGCCAGTTCGCCCTCGAGCACATAGACGAACTCGTCCTCGTTCTCGTGCCAGTGTCGCAATGTCGAGGCGGCGCCCGGCTTCAGCGTCGTCAAGTTGACGCCGAATTGATCGAGGCCGGCGGCGGCGCCGAGCCGCTTGCGCGAACGCCCGACGACGGCTTTGTCGTGCGGCGGCGGATAGCCGGTCCGGGCGTCGATCGGCAGGGCGGCGATATCGATCTTCGGCATCGCGCGGCCCTCACACTCGCTCGATCACGGTGGCGGTGCCCATGCCGCCGCCGATGCACAGCGTGATCAGCGCCGTCTGCTTGCCCAGGCGCTCCAGTTCGTCGAGCGCCGTGCCGAGGATCATCGCCCCGGTCGCGCCGAGCGGATGACCGAGGGCGATCGCGCCGCCGTTGACGTTGACCTTGTCGGGATCGAGATCGAACGCCTGCAGGTAGCGCAGCACCACCGAGGCGAAGGCCTCGTTGACCTCGAACAGATC
>NZ_JBEKVH010000250.1:0-4229 GCF_049514155.1 Roseiarcus sp.
ATCCGTTCTACATCATCCGCGCGCTCGGCGGCGTGCTGTTCATCACCGGCTACCTGCTGATGATCTACAACGTCTGGATGACGATCCGCTCGGGCGAGGCCGCTCAGGCCAACGCCCAACCTTCCCTCCAGCCCGCCGAATGAGGAGCTGAACGATGAGCAGCGGGTCCCACACGCCCAACACCGCGGGCCTCTTCGCCAAGCACCACATCTTGGAGAAGAATCCAATCCTGCTGGCGATCGCGATCCTGATCGTCGTCGCGATCGGCGGCATCGTCCAGATCGTGCCGCTGTTCTACTTGCAGAGCACGGTCGAGAAGGTTGAAGGCATGCGGCCTTACACGCCGCTCGAGCTCGCCGGCCGCAACATCTTCGTGCGCGAGGGCTGCTACCTCTGCCACAGCCAGATGATCCGCTCGCTGCGCGACGAGGTCGAGCGCTACGGCCACTACTCGCTGGCGGCCGAGAGCATGTACGACCATCCGTTCCAGTGGGGTTCGAAGCGCAATCGTGGCAGATCGCGCACCTGAAGGATCCGC
This sequence comes from Roseiarcus sp., assembly GCF_049514155.1. Taxonomy (GTDB): domain Bacteria; phylum Pseudomonadota; class Alphaproteobacteria; order Rhizobiales; family Beijerinckiaceae; genus Roseiarcus. Next base: position 539 of record NZ_JBEKVH010000250.1, read on the forward strand.
GCTCGGTCGTGCCGCAGTCGATCATGCCGACTTACGCGTTCCTCGCTTCGACGCCGCTCGATACGCGCGAGCTCGCCCAGTACATGAAGGTCAGCCAGGTCGTCGGCGTTCCCTACACCGACGACGAGATCGCCAAGGCGGTCGACGACGTCAAGGTTCAGATCAATCCCGACAGCCCTGACGCCGCCGCGTTCCTGCAGCGTTATCCGAAGGCTCAGTTGCGCAAGTTCAACGCCGAGACGGCCGACGTGACCGAGGCCGACGCGCTCGTCGCTTATCTGCAGATGCTCGGCACTCTGGTCGACTTCAAGCTTTACGACGACAAGGCGAATCTGCGCTGAGGGGGGAACGACCATGTCTTCGACGTACGAAACGCTGGCGGAATTCGCCCGCTCGGGAGGGACGATCTACTGCTTCGCATTGTTCCTGGGCGTGCTGGTTTACGCCCTGTGGCCGGCCAATGGCGAAACTTTCAAGAAGGCGGCCGAGTCGCCGCTGCGCGAGGATTGAGCGATGGCGACGAGCGATAAGATCCAAGTCGATCCCGTCACCGGCCAGACGACGACCGGGCATGAGTGGGACGGAATCCGCGAGCTGAACACGCCCCTGCCGCGCTGGTGGCTGTGGACCTTTTACGCCTGCATCCTGTTCTCGATCGGCTACTGGGTGGTCTATCCGGCGTGGCCGGGCATCACCGGCTTCACCCACGGCCTGTGGGGTCAGTCGTCGCGCGGCGACGTCGCCGCCGACGTCGCGGCGATCCAGGCGCAGCGCGCGGTGACCGAGGCGGGCCTCAAAGACGCGACGGTCGATCAGATCGCCGCCGACAAGAAGCTGCTCAGCCTCGCGCTGGCGCACGGCAAGGCGGCGTTCGCCGAGAATTGCGCGGCCTGCCACGGCGCCGGCGGCCAAGGCGGCAAGGGCTACCGCAACCTGACCAACGAAGACTGGCTGTGGGGCGGCAAGCTGGACGACATCCAGCAGACGGTCACCCACGGCATTCGCGACTATGCCGACAAGGACACGCGCCAAAGCGCGATGCCCGCCTTCGGCGCCATGGGCATCCTGAAGCCGGAGCAGATCCAGCAGGTCGTCGGTTACGTCCGCACGCTCAGCAAGCTCGAGCCCGAAGCGGGCGTCGACGTCGCCGCCGGCAAGCAGATCTTCGCCGACAATTGCGCCGTCTGTCACGGCGACGACGGCAAGGGCAAGCGCGAGTTCGGCTCGGCCAACCTGACGGACGGCTTGCAGCTCTATGGGTCGGACATTAAGGATCTGACCCAGACGGTGACGTTCGCCCGCAACTCGACCATGCCGGCCTGGGGCGCGCGCCTCGATCCGGTGACGATCAAGACGCTGGCGGTCTTCGTCCACAACCTGGGCGCCGGCGAGTGAGCGCAGCGGAAAAGTACGAACGCGAAGGAGGGCCCGAAGTCTACGACGAGGGCCCTCTTTACGCTTCTGCGGCCAAAGTCTACCCGCAGAAAGTCAGCGGAACCTACCGCCGCCTGAAGTGGGCGCTGCTGATCGTCTGCCTCGGGCTCTATTACGTACTCCCCTTCGTGCGATGGGACCGCGGGCCGAACGAGCCGCACCAATCGATCCTGATCGATCTGCCCCACTCGCGGTTCTATTGGTTCTTCATCGAAATCTGGCCGCAGGAAGTCTATTACTTCACCGGCCTGCTCATCCTCGCTTCGCTTGCGCTGTTCCTGTCGAATGCGCTGTTCGGCCGCGTCTGGTGCGGCTACTTCTGCATCCAGACGGTGTGGACCGATCTCTTCATGTGGGTCGAGCGGCTGGTCGAGGGCGACCGCCGCGACCGCATCAAGCTCGACGCGGCGCCGTGGAGCGCGTCCAAGATCGGCAAGCGGATCGCCAAGCATGGCTTGTGGCTGCTGATCGCCTGCGGCACCGGCGGCGCCTTCATCCTCTATTTCGCCGACGCGCCGACGCTCGTGCGCCAGCTCTTCACGCTTCAAGCGCCGCTGGTCGCCTATGTGTGGATCGGCATCCTCACCTTCACCACCTATTATCTCGCCGGCCACATGCGCGAGCAGGTGTGCCTCTACATGTGTCCGTGGCCGCGCATCCAGGCGGCGCTGACCGACGTCGACGCGCTCAACGTCACCTATCGGCGCGACCGCGGCGAGCCGCGCCTGTCGGTCAAGGACGCCGCGCGGGCGCAAGCCGCCGGCAAGCCGGCCGGCGATTGCATCGATTGCCATCAGTGCGTCGCGGTCTGCCCGACCGGCGTCGACATCCGCAAGGGCTCGCAGCTCGGCTGCATCCAGTGCGGCCTGTGCATCGACGCCTGCGACGCGGTGATGGCCAAGGTTCACCGGCCGACCCGGCTCATCGCCTACGACACCGACGAGAACATCAAGCGCCGCGCGCGCGGCGAGGCGCCGATCTACAAGCTCGTGCGCTCGCGCACCATCCTCTACGTCGTCGTCATCGCCATTGTCGGCTCGCTGATGGTCTACAAGTTGACCACCCGTCAGCATATGGGTCTCAGCGTGCTGCACGTGCGCGCGCCGATGTACACGCTCGCCCACGATGGGCTGGTGCGCAACGGCTACACTGTGCGCTTCGCCAACAAGTGGAGCGAGCCGCGCGAATTCGCCCTCTCGATCGCCGGCCTTCCCGGCGCGACGGTCAAGAGCGAAGAGGCCGACACGATGTCCGACGGGCGGCTGAAGGTCACCCTCGATCCCGATGCGACGCTGGAGGCGCAGATCTACGTCACCGCGCCGGTCGCTTCGGCGGCGAGCGCAGGCGCGCCGGTCACGATGACCGCAACCGACCTGAAGAACGGCGAGACCGCGACCGTCGCCGACCACTTCTTCGGCCCGTAGAGGTTGCCGCGATGTGCTGCGAGGGGTTAGACATCATGCTGCTCAATTCGGACGGCGCCATGGCCAAGCGCGGCATTCCCGGACGCACCGACCTGACGCGGCCGCTGACCGGCCGCTCGGTCGTCGTCATTCTCGGCCTGTTCTTCGGCGTGATGTTCATCGCCAACGGCGCGCTGATCTACACCGCGCTGTCGACGCTGCACGGCGAGGAGATGGAGAACTCCTACGACGCCAGCCAAGCCTATAACCGGCAGATCGCTGCGGCGCGCGCGCAGAACGCGCTCGGCTGGGTCGCCGACGTCGACACCCGCCAGGAAGGCGGCGGCGCTCGGGTGGTCGCCGAATTCCGCGACCGCAACGGCTCGCCGGTCGCCGGCCTCGAGGTGCGGGCGCGTTTCGTCCATCCCTTCGATCGTTCCGCCGACCGCGAGGCGCCGCTCGTTTCCGACGGCGAAGCCTACGAAGGCGTCGCCGGCCCGTTGCACGCCGGCCGCTGGACCCTGGTGATCGAAGCGCGCCAGGACGGCCAGGTGAAGTTCACCAGCGACAACAAGATCACCCTGGCCGAAACCGCTGCGGGCGACTGAGAGCGGCGTCCGGCGCCCGACGGGATTCGCCGTCATGGCCGGGCTTGACCCGGCCATCCAGGCGGTCCTTTTGAAATTGGAGGAGACGCTTCCGCAGCGGTTTTCTTCGTCAAACTTCGCCGCGTGGATGGCCGGGTCAAGCCCACGGCTGTCCGGTTCATGTTGGGCTCCAGTTTAGCGAGAGTTGCTGCGAGTCGAGCGGCGAGGGTCTTTGCGGTTGCTTGAGGCGGGTGAAATCCTTGCGAT
>NZ_JBEKVH010000251.1:0-3854 GCF_049514155.1 Roseiarcus sp.
ATCAGGTCCCAGGCCCATGCATGCCCGACCCCTATTTCCCGTTCTGGCTGAAAGGCGTTGTCTTTCTCCATTGGAACGGCTCGACCTTGACCGAGAATGCCGGGTTAATCACCAAGCCGTGCAACATGTAGCTGGACGAAAAGGAGAAGCCGGAGGGACCGCCTCACGGCGGACTGATCAGGACCGCCCGGCTTCGTGGTTCAAGTTTGCTTCGAAATGACATCATCACGAAACGTAAGCGGCCCTTGGATCCCACGGCGGCCTCTGGCCGAGGTTCACGCGCCAGCGCAGCAGCGTTTGTATTTCTTCCCTGAGCGACAGGGGCATGGGTCGTTGCGGCCGACCTTTTCGCGCGGCAAGATGGGCGCCGGGCGGCGGCCTGCGGCTTCTCGTATGCGGGCGAGCTTGCGCAGGATCAGGATCATGCGCGGGACCAGGGCGGCTTCGGCGTCGAGCAAGCCGTCCAGGTCGGATGGGCGTTCGTCGGCATGAGGGGCGTCGAGATCGAAGAAGCCGATGAACGGCTCGAGAACGACTTTGGTCCGTTCGTCCTCGACCAACCCGCTCCAGGTCGCCGGCGCCAGCGTCATCGCCTTCCAGAACCCGCGCGCCCATGCGCGCACGGCTTCGTGGCTCGGCTTTTCGTCTCCCGCGACGAACAGGGGCCGATAATCGATCGTGCGGTCGGCCTCCATGCGCTTGAGGCTGCGGTCGATGTCGCGGATCAGGAGATTGTAATGCGCGACCACGGCGCCGAGGACGGCGTTGATCTGCGTGTCGTCCCCGAAGATCGGTTCGTCGTCGCCCCAGAGCCGAGCCATCCAGACGCTCGGCAGGATCGGGTCGGCTTGCGGCGTGACGACGACGCCGGTCAGGTAGCCGTCGAGTTCGAGCGGAGACATAGCCGTCTTCGGCGCCTGCGGCGAAGCCAGGAAGCTCGACCAGACCGCAATCGGATCGATCGTCACGCCGCGGCCTCCTTCGGTTGCGAGATCGGATGCTCGGCGCCCCATGCCCAGGGCATGAGCTCGTCGATGCGGGAGGCGGGCCAGAGGTTGACGAGCTTCATGAGCACGTCGGCGAGATAGGCTTGCGGGTCGACGTCGTTGAGCTTGCAGCACTCGATCAGCGAGGCGATGCAGGCCCAGTTCGCGGCTCCCTCGTCGTGGCCGGCGAAAAGCGCATTTTTTCGATTGAGAACGATTGGCCTGATTCCGCGTTCGACGATGTTGGTGTCGAGCTCGATGCGGCCGTCGTCGAGGAACCGCGTGAGACCGTCCCAGTGGTTCAGGCCGTAACGAAGGTCCTCGGCGATCGTTGCCTTGGCGGAGACGCGGGCGAGCTGCCGCTCAAGCCAGGTCTTGAGCGCCTCGACCAGCGGCTTGCTTCTCTCCCGGCGCACACTGCGCCGCTCCTCGGCGCTCGCGCCGCGGATTGTCTTCTCGATCGCATAGAGCGCGGCGATGCGTTCGAGCGCTTCGCTGGCGATCGGCGCATTGCCGCTCTTGGCGTGTTCGTAGAACCGGCGGCGCAGGTGCGACCAGCAGAACGCGAGCGTGACGGCCTCGCCCAGCGCCTCGGCGGCGATCTTCTTGTAGGCGGCGTAGCCGTCGCATTGCACGACGCCGCAATAGCCGTCGAGCAGTTTCAGCGCATGCACCGCGCCGCGGCCGGGCGCGTAGGTGAAGGCGATGGCCGGCGGATCGGTTCCGCCCCAGGGCCGGTCGTCTCGAGCGATCGCCCAGAAGTAGCCGTTCTTCACCCGGCCGCGGCCAGGGTCGAGCACCGGCGCCTTCGTCTCGTCGACCGCGATCTTGCCGGAGCCGAGGATCAGTTGGCGAAGGCGCAGATAGAGCGGCTCGAGTTCGGCCGCGGCGTATCCCACCCAGAACGCCAGGACCGATCGCTTGATTTGGAGGCCCTGGGCGGCCAGCATCTGAGACTGCCGGTAGAGCGGCAGATGCCAAGCGTATTTGGAGACTAGCACCGAGGCCACCATCGCCTCGGTCGGCAAGCCGCCCTTGATCAGCCGCTCGGGCGCCGGCGACTGCACGACCGCCTGCTCGCAGGCGCGGCAGGCGTATTTGGGACGGTGCGTCACGACCGCCCGGAACTGCGCCGGGATGACGTCGAGCCGCTCGGAGGTTTCCTCGCCGATCACGTGCATGGGCGAGCGGCAGCACGGGCAGCTCTTGTCCTCGGGCTCGATCGTCACGTGCACGCGCGGCAGATGGGCGGGAAGCGCGCCGCGCGTCGCCCGGCGCCTTTCCGCACGAGCGCGAGCGCGCTCCTCGTTCTGCTTGTCGTCGGCGGCCTCGCTCGTGGCGATGGCCTGCTCGACATCCTCAAACGCCAGGGCGAACTGGTCCGGGTCGAGCTTCTCGGACCGGCGGCCGAACTGCATGCGCTGCAACTGATGCAGGAGATGCTGCAGGCGATCGTTGCGGGAGAGAGCCTCGTCGCGCGCCGCAATCGCGGCGTCGCGCTCGGCGAGCGCGGTCGCGAGCTGCGCCTGCAACTCGGCGATCTCGGTCGGCGGCTGATTCGCGCTCTCGCTCATGACCGAGAGAGAATCACGATTGCGCATCGTCGTGATCAGGAAAATGGCAAGCTGATTCAATTGGTCACAGCTTCATGACGCAGCCTCCGGACGAGGGACGTCGCGCGCGTGAAGACGCGACCAATCCAGCCCGTCGACGAGCGCGGCGAGCTGCGAAGCCGACAGACGCATCACGCCGTCACCGATCGGCGGCCAGCGAAACGCGTTTTGCTCAAGCCGCTTCCAATAGAGCACGAGCCCCGACCCGTCCCAGGTCAAAATCTTCAGCCGGTCCGCGCGCTTGGAGCGGAAGACAATGATCACACCCGAGAAGGGATCGCGCTGAAGCTCCTCGCGCGCCAGGGCGGCGAGGCTGTCGGCGCCGCGGCGGAAGTCCACCGGCTTCGTCGCGACCAGTACCCGCACGCCCGCCGGAACCGCGATCATGTCGCAGCCTTCACCGCACGCAGCACCGCGGTCAGCGTCGCCGCGTCAGTGCCCGGGGTGACGCGGACCGTAGCGGCGCCGATCACGATCTCGATGATCGAGGGGCCGCTACCCTCCGTCGGCGCGACCGGCGCTTCCAGACTCGGAAGGGCTTCCTCGACAACGACAGGAGCGAAGGTCGCCCCGTGCCCAGCCCCCGCATCGTTCACGGCCCGGCTCGCGCGCCGTTGGGCCTCGCGCCGCCAGCCAAAGAGTTGCTGCGGCGTCAGCCCCTGGCGCCGAGCGACAGCCGACACCGTGTCCCCGCTGTCGTAAATCTCAGCGAGGATCTCCGCCTTTTGCGCAGGGGTCCACATCCGGCGTCGACCCGAGCCAGTGAACACCTCCAGCCGACGCACCGGCTCCGGCTTGGATTTGGGCAAAAGCTCAGTGTCCGACACGTGTCCAACCCGCTCGATTCAGCGAGCCCGACATTCGCCGATCGGCGGCCGGCCTTGAAGGTGGGGTCGAAAGGCCGCTTACAGAGAGGCGCGCGTCGACGACGTTTCTCGTCGAGCGACGAGAAGCGTCGGATGGTCGCCGAGAGCCTGAAGCCTGGCGCGTCTGTGGCGATGGTCGCGCAGCGCTATGGCGTCAACGCCAATCTTCTGTTCACCTGGCGGCGTCAGGAGGCTGCCGCGGCGAACGGCGGCGCGGAGCGGGTGAAGCTCCTTCCTGACAGTGGCGGAGGCCGAGGCGCCGACAGCCTCTCCCGTCGCGGCGCCAGAACCGATCGGGCGGATGGAGATCGTCCTCTCCGGCGGGGAGCGGATCATTGTCGGCGTGGACGTCGACGCGACGGCGCTGGCGCGCGTGGTCAGAACGTTGA
>NZ_JBEKVH010000252.1:0-5208 GCF_049514155.1 Roseiarcus sp.
GCGTGGTGGGAGAGGACGATGCGTTCGCCGTCGCCGGCGAAGATCACGCTGTGGTCGCCGACCACCGTGCCGCCGCGCAGCGAGGCGAAGCCGATCGCGCCCGGCTTGCGCGGGCCGGTGACGCCGTCGCGGCCGCGCTCGGAATGGCCCTTGAGGTCGATCGCGCGCCCGTCGGCCGCCGCTTGGCCGAGCATCAGCGCCGTGCCCGAGGGCGCGTCGACCTTCATCCGGTGGTGCATCTCGACCACCTCGACGTCGTAGTCGGGCCCAAGCGCGCGCGCCGCGTCGCGAACCAGCCGCGCCAGCAGGTTGACGCCGAGGCTCATGTTGCCGGAGCGGACGATCGGCGCGTGGCGCGCCGCAGCGGCGATTCTTTCGAGGTCGGCTTCCGTCAGCCCGGTGGTGCCGACGACGTGGGCGATGCGCGCCTGGGCGGCCAGCGCCGCCATTTCCACGCTCGCCGCCGGGGCGGAGAAATCGACGATTCCGTCGGCCTTCAGCGTCGCCGGCAGCGGGTCGTCGCTGATCATGATGCCGCTCGCGCCGGCGCCGGCGATGAGGCCGGCGTCCGCGCCGAGCGCCGCCGCGCCCTTGCGCTCGATCGCGGCGGCGAGCGTCACACCGGGCGTCTCGGCGATCGCCTTGATCAACATCCGCCCCATGCGCCCGGCGGCGCCGGTGACGATCAACCGCATGTCGACCATTGCGCTCTCCATGATCCGAGCCCTCAGGCCGGCTGCTTTCCGTCGTAACCCTCGATAATGACGAGGTCGCCCTGCGCTACCGGCGGTTGGCGCAGCGCGAAGGCGCTTCGGTACTCCGGCGATTCGTAGCAGGCGAGCGCGGTCGCGTAATCCTTGAACGCGATCACCACGTGGCGAGAACGCAGCGCGCCCTCCTTCTGCTTAGCTTGGCCCGCCCGCACCAGGAAGCGCGCGCCGTACTTGGCGAACGGCTTGGCGTTGGCCTCGAGATAGGCCTTGTAGGCGTCAGGGTCGGCGACGTCGACATGCGCGATCCAGTAGCCCTTGGCCACGCTTACGACCCCTCGACCAGAACCATCTCCATCTCGGCCGCGCCCTGACGAAGCGCGCGCGCCGCCTGATATTGCTCGGAGTAGAAGTAGCGCCGGGCGGCGTCGTAGCTGTCGAACTCGAGCACGACATTGCGCGCGCGCGCCTTGCCCTCCAGCGCTTCGTGGCGTCCCCCGCGCGCCAGCGCCTTGCCGCCGTGATCGGCGATCGCTTTGGTCGCGGCGGCGGCGTATTTGGCGTAGGCCTCGGGATCGAGAATGTCGACGCGCGTAACGACGTAACCCTTGGGCATTGGCGGCTCCCTCAATTGCGGCGCGAGACTAGCGTCCGGGCTGCGGATGGCAAGCGTGGCAAAGGTCGCAGTCAGCCGGCGGCGGCGATCTCGGCGACGATGCGATTGGCGGCGGCGCGCGGGTCGGGGTCCTGCGTGATCGGCCGGCCGACGACGAGATAGTCGGCGCCGTCGGCGATCGCCGCCGCCGGCGTCGCGACGCGCTTCTGGTCGCCGGTCGCGCCGCCCGCCGGGCGGATACCGGGCGTGACCAGCAGCAGCGAGGAACCGACGACGGCGCGAATCTTCGCCGCTTCGGCCGGGCTGCAGACGAGGCCGTCGATTCCGGCTTCGACCGCCTGGCGCGCGCGGCGCTCGACCAGCGCCTTGACGCCGAAGGCGTAGCCCGCCTCGGCAAGGTCGGAATCGTCGCTCGAGGTCAGCACGCTGACGGCGAGCAGCTTGAGGCCCGAGCCTTTCGCGCCGGCGACCGCGGCGCGCATCGTCTGCGGATAGGCGTGCACGGTGAGGAAGGCCGCCCCCAATCGCGCGATCTGCGCCGTCGCGCGTTCGACGGTGTTGGGAATGTCATGCAGCTTGAGGTCGACGAACACGCGCTTGCCCCCTTGGGCGAGCTTCGGCGCCAAGGCGAGGCCGCCGCCATAGGCGAGCTCCATGCCGATCTTATAGAAGCGCGCCGCATCGCCGATCGCCGCGACCAGCCGTTCGGCGTCGGCGACCTCGGCCGCGTCGAGAGCGACGATCAGCCGGTCGCGCGGCTCGGTCGGACGCATCGCCGCGATCACTTGGCGCGCGGACGCGGCTCGATACGCCGCACCAGCCGCGCAAACAGCGGCTCGGCGAAGGCGCCGTTGCGGTCGGCGCGGTAGGTCCACACCCGCGCCGGCGGCAGATTGCGCCAGATCGGCGCGGTGCAGTGCGCGGAATACCGCTGCGCGCAGGCCTCGCGCGGGATCGGCGAGCCGACGCCGTAGGTGAACTGGACCATCAGCCCCTGCGGCCCCATCAGCGCGAAGGCGTCCTCGATCAGCTTGAGGCGCCGCGCCGGCGGCTCGTTGAGCAGCGGCAGGCTCGAAACGACGGCGGCGATCGGCTGGCCGACGAGAGCGGCGAGCGTCTTGGGCAGATCGTAGGCGTCGCCCTGAATGATTTGCGCGCCGGGAAAGCGTTGCGCCAGCAGGCGGCAGAAGCCGTGATCGTATTCGACCAGCGCCAGCCTGTGGCGGCTGATGCCGCGCTCGACCAGCGCCTGCGTCACCGGCCCGGTGCCGGGTCCGAGTTCGACCACCAGTCCGTCGCGCGACGGGTCGATCGGGTGCGCCATCGCGCGAGCGAGGTATCGCCCCGACGGCGCGATGCTGCCGGTCAGGCGCGGCCGGTCGATCAGGGTCTTGAGGAAATGCGCCTGGTCCGCGATCGCCTGCCGGGTCCGCGGCCCCGGCCATTGCGGGGCGGGTCTCGGCGAAAGATGCGAAGGCTGCATGGGCGTTTCCGCTTACGCGTTCGCCGCGGCGCGGCGGGATCGACCGCGGCTGCGGCCACGACGCGCCTGCTTCGCCTTCACGGCGCAGGATGTCAACTCAGGCCCTCGAAGAATTCCTTCATCTTGGCGAAGAAGCCGCTGCTCTCCGGCTGGGTCTTGTTCGACGATTCGGCGTCGAACTCGGCGAGCAGCTCGCGCTGGCGGCGCGTCAGGTTCTGCGGCGTCTCGACGCTCGCCTGGATGTAAAGGTCGCCGTGTTCCATCGAGCGCAGCACCGGCATGCCCTTGCCGCGCAGCCGCATCTGATGGCCCGACTGCACGCCTTCGGGAATGCGCACCTGTGCGTCGCCGCCGTCGAGGGTCCGCACGGTGAACTCGCCGCCGAGCGCGGCGCGCACCATCGAGATCGGCACGCGGCAATAGAGGTCGGCGCCGTCGCGCTGGAACACCGGATGCGGCTTGACCGAAAGGAAAATGTAGAGGTCGCCGGTCGCGCCGCCGCGCAGGCCCGCTTCGCCTTCGCCCGCCAGGCGGATGCGCGTGCCGTCCTCGACGCCGGCCGGCACGTTGACCGACAGCGTGCGCTCGCGCGTCACGCGGCCGGCGCCGCCGCAACGGTCGCACGGGTTCTCGATCGTCACGCCGCGGCCGCCGCAAGCGGGGCAGGTGCGCTCGATGGCGAAGAACCCCTGCTGGGCGCGAACGCGCCCGTGACCGGCGCAGGTCTTGCAGGTCGTCGGCTTGGAGCCGGCCTTGGCGCCTGAACCGCCGCAGGCCTCGCAGGTCACCGCGGTCGGCAGCTTGAGCGTCGCGGTCTTGCCTTGATAGGCCTCTTCAAGACTGATCTCGAGATTGTAGCGCAAGTCGGCGCCGCGCTCTTTGCCCGAGCCGCCGCCGCGACCGCGCCGGCCGACGAAGTCGCCGAACAGGTCGTCGAAAATGTCCGCCATCGAGCTGGCGAAACCGTCGTTCAAGCCCCCCTGCTCGAAGGCGGCGTGGCCGTAGCGGTCGTAGGCGGCGCGTCGTTGAGCTCCTTGAAGCGCGCTTCGGCCTGGTGGTCGCCGGGATGGCGGTCGGGATGGCATTGCATCGCCGCCTTGCGGAACGCCGACTTCAGATCCGCGTCGCTGGCGGTCCGCTCAACCCCGAGGACTTCGTAGAAATCGCGCTTGGCCACAGTTCCAGCAACCCGAAGGACTCGGCGGCGTCCGAATCGCTCATCTATGTATAGGTCGCCCGCGGCGCGTCAATCGCTCGCCGGCGGCGGGCGCACGGCCCCCTCGCCGCCGGCGAAGGGATCCGGCGCGGCCCCGTCAGGCCGACTTCTTCTTGTCGTCGTCGACTTCGCGGAACTCGGCGTCGATGACGTCGTCCTTCGGCGGACCGTCGGGCGCGCCCGGCTCCGCGGCGCCCGGCTGCTGCGCCTTGTACATCGCCTCGCCGAGCTTCATCTGCGCCTGCATCAGGTCGTTGCTGCGCGCCTTGATCGCCTCGACGTCCTCGCCCTGCAGCGAAGCGCGCAGCGCCGCGACCGCCGCTTCGACCGCGCTGCGGTCGGACTGGGCGACCTTGTCGCCGTACTCCTTCAGCGCCTTCTCGGCGTCGTGAGCGAGCGATTCGCCATGGTTCTTGGCGTCGACCGACTCGCGCCGCCGCTTGTCCTCGCTCGCGTGCGCCTCGGCGTCCTTCACCATCCGGTTGATGTCGGTCTCGGAGAGGCCGCCGGAGGCCTGGATGCGGATCTGCTGCTCTTTGTTGGTCGCCTTGTCCTTGGCGGTGACGTTGACGATGCCGTTGGCGTCGATGTCGAAGGTCACCTCGATCTGCGGCACGCCGCGCGGCGCGGTCGGAATGCCGACGAGGTCGAACTGGCCGAGCGCCTTGTTGTCGGCGGCCATCTCGCGCTCGCCCTGGAAGACGCGGATGGTCACCGCGGTCTGGTTGTCCTCGGCGGTCGAGAAGACTTGGCTCTTCTTGGTCGGGATGGTGGTGTTGCGTTCGATCAGCCGGGTGAACACGCCACCCAGCGTCTCGATGCCGAGCGACAGCGGCGTCACGTCGAGCAGCAGCACGTCCTTGACGTCGCCCTGCAGCACGCCGGCCTGAACCGCCGCGCCGATCGCCACCACCTCGTCGGGGTTGACGCCCTTGTGCGGCTCCTTGCCGAAGAACTGTTTGACGACCTCCTGCACCTTGGGCATGCGCGTCATGCCGCCGACGAGCACGACCTCGTCGATCTGGCCGGCCGACAGCCCGGCGTCCTTGAGCGCCTTGCGGCACGGCTCGACGGTGCGCTGGATCAGGTCGTCGACCAGAGCCTCGTATTTGGCGCGCGTCAGCTTGAGCGCGAGATGCTTCGGCCCGCTCGCGTCGGCGGTGATGTAGGGCAGGTTGATGTC
>NZ_JBEKVH010000253.1:0-3827 GCF_049514155.1 Roseiarcus sp.
GTAAATGATGTTGCGCGCGCCGATCGCGCGTTGAAGGGCACTGTTGGCAAGCGCCTCACCTATCAAACGACTGCGAACTGAGAGGCCATATGGCAAAAGCCGTAAAGGCAAAGGCAAAGAGAAGCCCTAAGCCGAAGACGACGGACAAGGCCCAATCCGAGCGGTTCATAGAGGCCGCTCGGAACCTCGACATTGAACAAACTGGGGACGCCTTCGATGCTGCGGTCGCAAAACTTATGAAGGCCAACTCAACCAAAAACTACTAGCTATTCAGGATCCCCTAAGTGAATCGCGACTAGGTCTCGCGGCGTCGGTTCTCGGCCACCAAACCGTCTGACGAGATCGATGATCCTGTTCTCTGAGATGTGTAGCGCCTCATGCGGGTGCTCAAAAAGGCTCGCGCAGTCAAGCCGTCGTTTCTTCCCTTGGAGTTTATGTAGCTTGTCTGTGTACCATTGCCACGCTAGCAAATCGGCTGCTTGAACAGAGGCGCTTTGTTCCTTTCTTATGAAGGCGTGCGAAGCGTATCGATTTGTCATCGACATTTCGTTGTCTTTGAACAGCATCGTCATGATTCTGTTCGCTTCCGACATGTCTCGGTGGCCGGCCTCAAAAAAGTAGGCGCATCGTTTAACGTCTGGCCTTTGGTCAAGCCATACTGCGACGCCGGCCAAAATCACGTGAGCACAAAAACTGTATGGACTGCCAATATAAGGGTGTGGTGGAACGTGTCGCCTGAACTCTTCCTCGTTCACTGTGACCGCGAGGCCGCAGTAAGTGTGCAATTTAATTAGAGCTATTGCCTCCGTCTCGACGCCAATCCGTTCTTCCCTGCTCAGGTTTGCGAACTCGCCATTACCGTGGGCGCAGTCGACCATATGAAAGCAGGTTAGGCGGTATCGCCTCAGCATCTTCCGCCAATCGACACTTAGGAGGCGCGTTCTGCGTTTCGATAAGATGTAGCCGGCCACACAAAGAACCTGCGAGCCGCCATGTGAGCCGCTCTCATCAAAATATGCCTCAGCCAGGGCCAGCAAGTACCCTCCGCGCGGTAGCACGGCATCCAAGAGCCAAACATCGCCAAGGCCCGCAGACGGATCGATCTGAGCCGCGAGGTTCATGCTAGGCCTCGCGACGTGCTACGGCAAGTATAATATTCCCCAACATTTGATCACGCCGCCTCGACGGCGAGTGGTCGCTCACGCGTGCGGGTCGCGCTCGCCTGACGCCCGTCGGCTCGCGCACGCCTTCAGCCCTTCGGCTTCTCCTCGTCGTCCGGCAAATCGTCGTCGGCGATCGCGCGCCAGGCGGCGCCGTCGAGGTCGTCGAACTGGCCGGTCTTCATCGCCCACAGGAAGGCGAACAGGCCGATCAGCCCCAGGCCGATCGCCATCGGCACCAGATAGACGAGCACGTTCATGCGCGCGCCCGCGCTTTGCGCGCCCGCAGCGCATTGCCGGTGACCAGCAGCGACGAGCCCGACATCGCCAGCGCGGCGATCAGCGGCGTCGCATAGCCGAGTATGGCGATCGGCACGGCGACGCAATTGTAGATCGCCGACAGCCACAGGTTCTCGATCATCAGCGCCTTGGCCTTGCGCGCGATGTGCAGCGCCTCGACGATCGGCGCGAGGCGCTCGCCGAGGAACACCGCGTCCGCCTGGGCCTGGGTCAGATGCGCGGCCGAGATCGGCGAGATCGAGACGTTGGCGGCGGCGAGCGCCGGCGCGTCGTTGAGCCCGTCGCCGACCATCAGCACATGGCGGCCTTGCTCGCGCAACGCCTTCAGCCGGGCGATCTTGTCGGCCGGCTTCAAGGCCGCGGCGAAGCGGGTGAAGCCGAGTTCGCGCGCGACGTTGGCGACCGCTTCCGGCCGGTCGCCGGAGAGGATCTCGATCGCATAGCCTTCGTGCGCCAGGCCGGCGACGACGGCGGCCGCGTCGGGGCGCGGCGCCTGGCGGATGGCGAACACGATCGCGCGCTCCGGGCCGCGGAAGGCGATCAGCGACGCGTCGGGCCATTGGCCCGCGACCACCGCCGCCTCCGCCTCGGCCTTGCAATAGGCGGGCGAGCCGAGCTTCAGCCGCTTGCCTTCGTGGAACACGGTGACGCCCTGCCCGGGAAATTCGTGGGCGGCGAGCGGATCGGTCGCGCCCGCCGCCGCGGCGACCGCCTTGGCCAGCGGGTGCTTGCTCGCCAGCGCCAGCGAACCGGCGAGCTTGAGCTCGTCGGGCGTGAAGTCGTCGCGGTTGGCGAGACTCGCCTGCGGCAGGGTCAGCGTGCCGGTCTTGTCGAAGACGATCGTGTCGACGTCGGCGAGCCGCTCGAGGCCGTCGCCGGAATTGAGCATCACGCCGTGACGGAACATCGCGCTCGCCGCCACCACCTGCACCGCCGGCACCGCGAGGCCGAGCGCGCAGGGACAGGTGATGATCAGCACGGTGATGGCGATCACCAGAGCCGGCTGCCACGACAGGCCGAGCAGCAGCCAGCCGATGAAGGTCGTGAGCGCGGTCAGATGCACGACCGGCGTGTAGAGCCGCGAAGCGCGATCGGCGAGCCGCACGTAGGACGAGCGCTGCTCGACCGCACGCTCGAGCAGCCGATTGACCTCGTCGAGCAGCGTGCCCTCGGCGGCCTTGCTGACGCGAATGCGCAGCGCGCCAGCGAGGTTGAGCGTGCCGGCGTAGACCATCGCTCCCGGCGCCACGGCGATCGCCGCCGTTTCGCCGGTCACCAGACTCTGGTCGATCTCGGAGCGCCCCTCCTCGACCAAACCGTCGACGGCGATGCGGTCGCCGGCGCGCGCCAGCACCAGATCGCCGGGTTGAATCGCGGCGATCGGCGTCTCGCACGCCTCGCCCTCGGCGTTGAGCTTGGTCGCCGTCTCCGCCTTGATCGCGGCGAGATTGGAGGCGACGTCGCGGGTGCGCCGGCGCATCCGCTGGTCGAGATAGCGGCCGGCGAGCAGGAACAACACCAGCATGATCGCGCTGTCGAAATAGGTCTCGCGCGCGTGCTGCAACGTCTGCACGACCGACATGACCAGCGCCAGCGTGACGCCGATGGTGATCGGCACGTCCATGTTGAACGACAACTGGCGCAGCGCCTTCATCGCGCTGTCGAAGAACGGCCGCCCGGCGTAGGCGACGCAAGGCAGGACGACCAGCGCCGACAGCCAATGGAAGAAGTCGCGCGTCGCCCAGGCGGTTTCGTCGGCCGCGCCCGACCACAGCGCCACCGAGATCAGCATCACGTTCATCGCGCCGAAGGCGGCGACGCCGAGGCAGCGCAGCAGGCGCTTCTCCTCCGCCGCCTCGATGTTGTCGAGGCTGGCGGCGGCGAACGGATAGGCGGGATAGCCGAGGCTGCTCAGCCGGTCGAGGATCGCCTCAGGCGCGAGCGCGCCGTCGCGCCATTCGACGGTGACGCGCTTGCTGGCGAGATTGACCCGCGCGCCGCGCACGCCCGCCTCGCGCCCGAGGCCTTTCTCGATCGTGACGATGCAGGCGCCGCAATGGACGCCTTCGACGACGAGATCCATCGCCGCCACGCCTTCGGCGGGATAGCGCACGAAATGGGAAAGGTCCTGCGTCTCGCTCACGCAATGCGCTCCTCAGCCGTCATGGCCGGGCTTGACCCGGCCATCCACGCGGCGAAGTTGCCACAATGCCTCGGAAAGGCGCTGAGCGCTGTGCAGCCGTTCGTTTTGCAGAGCGGCGGCTCGAAGACGTGGATGGCCGGGACAAGCCCGGCCATGACGAGTTCGTGGTTTCAGTGCGCGCGCTGGACGGCGAATTCGACCGCGTCGAGCAGCGCGTGCTTCCA
>NZ_JBEKVH010000254.1:0-3750 GCF_049514155.1 Roseiarcus sp.
AACGTCGTCAAGGTCGTGGGAAGCGAAGCGGCGCCCGGCCGGCTGCGCGCGCTCTATTTCACCCGCGCCCGCGCGCCGTGGGGCGAAGGGCCGCTGCTGCACCATATCGGTCTCTACGCCTATCGCCGCGCCGCGCTCGCGCGCTTCGTCGCCCTGCCGCCCTCGCCGCTCGAGCGGCGGGAGCGGCTCGAACAATTGCGGGCGCTCGAGGCGGGCATGCGCATTGATGTCGCGCTGGTCGACGTCGCCCCGCTCGGCGTCGACACGCCCGAAGACTTGCGTCGCGCCCGCGAAATGCTGGCGCCGAAAGGAACGACATGACCGCCAAAACCATCGCCTATCAGGGCGAACCGGGCGCGAATTCGCACATCGCCTGTCTCGACGACTATCCCGATCATCAGCCGCTCGCCTGCGCGACGTTCGAGGATGCGTTCGTGGCGCTCCAGGATGGCGACGCCGATCTGGCGATGATCCCGATCGAGAACTCGATCGCCGGCCGGGTCGCCGACATCCATGCGCTGCTGCCGGCCTCCGGCCTGCACATCGTCGCCGAGACCTTCCTGCCGATCCGGTTCCAGTTGCTCGCCGCGCCGGGCGCGACGCTCGAAAGCCTGCGCACCGTCCACAGCCACGTCCATGCGCTCGGCCAGTGCCGCAAGATCATCCGCAGACTCGGCCTGACCCCGGTCGTTTCGAGCGACACCGCCGGCTCGGCGCGCGAAGTGGCGGAAGCGCGCGACGCCACCCGCGCTTCGCTCGCCACCAAGCTCGCTGGCGAAATCTACGGCCTGACGACGCTCGCCGCCGACGTCGAGGACGAGGCCCACAACACGACGCGCTTCGTCGTGCTGTCGAAGACGCCCCATTGGGCTGCCCCGCACAATGGGCCGGTGGTGACGACTTTTGTCTTTCGCGTGCGCAACGTTCCGGCGGCGCTCTACAAGGCGCTCGGCGGCTTCGCCACCAACGGCGTCAACATGACCAAGCTCGAAAGCTACATGATCGACGGCGAATTCACCGCGACGCAGTTCCTCGCCGACGTCGACGGCCACCCGGAAGATCCGCCGCTCAAGCGCGCGCTGGAGGAGCTCGACTTCTTCTCGCGCGAGGTTCGCCTGCTCGGCGTCTATCCCGCCCACCCGTTCCGCGTCGCGACGCAGCAGCAGGCCGAGTAGAGAGCGGCGCGCACTTGTAGCCGCGGTCGCCGACCGAGGGCGCACACACATCTTTGATGGCCGGTGGCCACATCAGCCCGCCGCCGTCAAGCCGCTTCGCGGCTGCTCTGCTGCGCTCCGCCCGCTTCGCGGTGACTGCGCCGTTCCGATGTGGCGCTGTGCATCCATGGTTTCTGCTGAGCGAAGCCGGCCCGCTGGGCCGCTTCACTCAGCAGAAACCATGGAAGCCAAGAGCCTGAGCCGCGCGCAACGGTCAAGGCTCGCGCGTGAGCGCGCGACCCGCGAAAGCGGGCTTGTCCTTGACGGCGAGCACGGATCAGGCATTTCGGATCTCGAAGATCGAGATCCAAGATCTGCGACTCCCTTCCGTCGCCGAGCGCGGCTCTTTCCGCCGCTGCGAGCCAGCAGCAAGCGAGACGCTAAACGTCCGACGCGCTCGACGAGCGCGTCAACAAGGGCGCTCTACGAGCGCCAGGTCGCCCCCTCACTTCGTCCCGAACATCCTGTCGCCGGCGTCGCCGAGGCCGGGGACGATGTAGCCGTGGTCGTTGAGCCGCTCGTCGATCGCCGCCGTCCAGATTTCGACGTCGGGGTGGGCCGCGGTCAGGTGTTTGATGCCTTCGGGCGCAGCGAGCAGGCAGACGAAGCGCAAGTCCTTGACGCCGCGCTCTTTCAGCCGAGAGATCGCCGCCACCGCCGAATTGGCGGTCGCCAGCATCGGGTCCATGACGATCACCAGCCGGTCGGCGATGTCGGCGGGCGCCTTGAAGTAATATTCCACCGCCTCCAGCGTCTTGGGGTCGCGGTAGAGGCCGATATGGGCGACGCGGGCGCTCGGCACGAGATTGAGCATGCCGTCGAGGAAGCCCATGCCGGCGCGCAGGATCGGCGCGAAGACGAGCTTCTTGCCGGCGATCGTCGGCTTTAAGGTCTTGGCCAGCGGCGTCTCGACTTCGACCAGCTCGAGCGGCAGGCTGCGCGTCACTTCGTAGCACAGCAGCATGCCGATCTCGTTCATCAGCTGGCGGAAGCCCTTGGTCGAGACCGTCTTGTCGCGCATCAGGGTCAGCTTGTGCTGCACCAGCGGGTGATCGACGACATTGACGGTGGACATGACGACGCTCCGGACTTCGACGAACCGCACGGGAACTTAGCCCAAAGCGAGTGGCGGCTTGTCGTCGCGCCGCCGCTCATCCCCAGATATTCGCGTCCCCGCGGCCGCCGCGATCTATTGACGCGGGCCGGGCTTCGCTGTCTGCTGGCGAGCCGATGGCCAATTCTCCCGCCCGCGCCGCAAATCGCAACTGGAACCTGCCCAACCTGCTGACCTACGGCCGCGTCGTCGCCGTGCCGCTGGTCGTCGCTTTCCTGTTCTGGCCGGCCGACCCCTGGGCGCGCTGGAGCGCGCTGGCGATCTTCGCCGCGGCGGCGATCACCGACTTCTTCGACGGCTATCTCGCGCGCGCCTGGTCGCAGCAGTCCTCGCTCGGCCGCATGCTCGACCCGATCGCCGACAAGCTGCTGGTCGCCGCGGTGTTGCTGGCGCTTGCCGCCGACCGCACCATCGCCGGCCCGTCGTTGTGGGCGGCGATCGTCATTCTTTGCCGCGAGATCCTCGTCTCGGGCTTACGCGAATATCTCGCCGAACTCAGGGTGCCGGTGCCGGTGACCGCGGTCGCCAAGTGGAAGACCGGCGTGCAGATGGTGGCGCTCGGCTTCCTCATCGCCGGGCCGGCCGGCGACGCCGTCCTCCCCTATGCGACGGAGATCGGCGTCGGCCTGCTTTGGGTCGCCGCCATCCTGACGTTCTACACCGGTTGGGATTATATGAGGGCGAGCTACGACCACGTCGGGGACGCGTAAGGCGCGATGAAAGCCGTCTATTTCGCCTGGGTGCGCGAACGCATCGGCAAGAACGAGGAAGAGATCGCGCCGCCGGCCGAGGTGGCGACGGTCGGCGAGCTTGTCGCCTGGCTCGCCGGGCGCGGCGAGAATTACGCCTACGCCTTCGACAAGCCGCAAGTGATCCGCGTCGCGATCGACCGCGCTCATGTCGCGCGCGACGCGCGGATCGCCGGGGCGAAGGAAATCGCCTTCTTCCCGCCGATGACTGGCGGCTGAGCATGGGCGCCGTGCGCGTTCAGGCCGAGGATTTCGACGCTGCGGCGGAAGGCCGCGCGCTGACCGCCGGGCGGCGCGACGTCGGCGCGCTGGCGTGCTTCGTCGGCCTGTGTCGCGACGAGGGCGGACGCCTCGCGGCGCTCGAGCTCGAGCATTATCCCGGCATGGCCGAGGCTGAGATCGCGCGCGTCGTCGCCGAGGCGGAGGCGCGCTGGCCGCTGATGGGCGTCACCGTCGTCCACCGCTTCGGCAGGCTCAAGCCGGGCGACCAGATCGTCTATGTCGGCGTCGCGGCGGGCCATCGCGGCGAAGCGTTCGCCGCGGCGGAAATGCTGATGGATTTCCTCAAGACCCGCGCGCCGTTCTGGAAGCGCGCGACCCGCGTCGACGGCGTGGTTGAGGGCTGGGTCGAGGCCAAGGCCGACGACGACGCGCAGGCCAAGCGGTGGGGAGG
>NZ_JBEKVH010000255.1:0-4388 GCF_049514155.1 Roseiarcus sp.
GAGATTATCGATCTCGTTTATTACCACGAGAAATCGGTGGAAGAGGTGGCCGGGATCGTTGGCATTCCGGAGAACACGGTGAAGACGCGAATGTTTTATGCGCGCAAGAAACTGGGAGAGCTTTGCAGAGTGGCAGGAATCGATCGAGGTTGGCCATGATGCAAAACGATGCCGGGCGCGACCAGCGCACCGAACCCAGCGAAATCGAGGCGCTGTTGCCGTGGTATGCCGCGGGCACCTTGCGCCGGCGCGACCGCCTGCGCGTCGAGGAGGCGTTGCGCAAGGAGCCGGATCTCGCCGTCATGGTCGATCTGGTGCACGAGGAACTCGCCGAAACCATTCTGCTCAATGAAACGCTGGGCGCGCCGCCACCGCAGGTCGCCGAGCGGCTGATGGCGGCGATCGACGCGGAGACGCTGGCCGCGCGCCGGCGGGGGCCGGGCGGTGCCGCGAGCTGGCTGACCGGTTTCTTCGCCAGTCTGTCGCCGCGCACCATGGCGGTGGCCGCGTCATTTGCAACGCTTGCGATCGCGCTACAGGCGGCGCTGTTGGTGAACATCTTCACCAAGCCGCAAGCCACGATCCCGGACGGCGTGAGCATCGCGCACCGCAACGGCACCTTCGCCATGGTGCGCTTCGCGCGCCAGGCGAGCGCGGCCGAAATCACCAATTTCCTGCAAAACTACCAGGCCGCCCTGGTCGATGGGCCGACGCCGGGCGGGCTTTACCGGGTGCGGGTCGCGGTGACCTCGCTCGCCAAGGAAGAACTCGCCCGCGTCGTGGCCCGGATGCGGCAGGAGCGGGTCGTGGAGTCGGCTGAGCCCGCCGAGCCCAGCGAGTAGGTGTTCGCCTTTAATCCGGGAATAGAGGACCGCCTGGGGCGAGTTTCGTGCCAGGCCTTACGTATTTTGCTGCGGCCCCAGGGCCGGGCAAACCCCGTTAATCTTTCGTTGAACCTTTCCGGAGGCCTCAGCGACCAATAGGCGGTGGCGCTTGACGCCACCATCGGCGCCCCTGTCCCCCCGACGCCAGCGCCGATAATTCAGACCCGCCCGGCCTCGTCCCCACCGGGCGGGTCGTCTTATTTGCGGGGGGTATAGGGCCGGCCCGTCAGGGGCAGGCCGAAAAAAGTTCCGCTTATGTGCGGAATCGGACCCGAAACCGGTCCTTGCGGATTTGATACATTTTATTGGTGACAGCTCGTCCGTGAAGCGGCGCCGTGCACAAATATCGTATCCAGACGGGCATGCCGTCGAGGTATGGACGGGCGCTGGCATGATCGCCCACCGCGATGCGATTCATTTGCCGCCAAAGCGACCGTAGAGTAGGCAAAGCGAAGCGTGCTCACCTGACGGTGTGTATAGAGTCCAGACGCCATAATGACCCAACACTCAGTTCCTGCCATTGCGGAGATGTCTGCACTCATCAGTGCGAAAGACTGGTCGAAAACTGCACTCGGCCCTCGCCAAGGCTGGTCACAGAGCCTCACGCTGGTTGTGGACCTCATGCTCGCCTCGGGTTTTCCGATGGCTGTGCGTTGGGGCCCGGATTTTGTGATGCTTTACAACGACGGCTATCGTTCGATCCTCGGCGACAAGCATCCGCGGGCACTCGGCTTACCGTTCCGCGACGTCTGGCCGGAAGTTCAGACCCAGCTAAAGCCGCTGCATGACGCTATCCTCAGCGGCAAGCGCAGCGCCTTCTTTACTGAAGACCTGCCTTTGAGAATTCAGCGGCAGGGAGTCGAATTTGAGGATGCGCGCTTTACCCTAAGCTACAGTCCGGTTCCGGATCCGTCCGCGCCCACGGGCGTGGGCGGAGTGCTTGTCATCGCCGTTGAAACGACAACCAGAGTGTTGACCGAGCACGCGCTGCGCGCGAGCGAGGAGCGGTATCGAACCGCGATGATGCTCGGCCGGATTGGCAGTTGGGAGGTCGATTTTGTCAAAGGCACCAGGATCTGGACACCCGAGGGGATGGCGCTATTTGGCATCGAATTAGCCGGTGGTCTCGGTCATGTCGGCGGCGAAACGGACGAAATCCGTCGATCTATGCACCCTGAAGATCAACATCTTCTTGCTCGTTATCACGCCTTGGCGAATTCCCAGGATTCCTTCCCGGCCGAATACCGAGTTGTGAAGGCGGACGGGACGGCGGCTTGGCTCTCAGGCTACGGGCGCGTTCTCGACAGACAAGCGGACGGAAAGGCCCATCGTCTGCTCAACGTCGCCACAGACATCACCGAGCGCAAGAAGGTCGAAGCCGCACTTGGCGAAAACGAACTCCGATTGCGCTGGCTCGCCTCCATCGTCGAGTCCAGTGACGACGCAATTATCAGCAAGAACACCGATGGCGTCATCACAAGCTGGAACAGGGGTGCGGAGCATATCTTCGGTTACACGGCCGAGGAGGTGATTGGCCAACCCATCACGATTGTTATCCCTCAGGACCGGCAAGGTGAGGAGCATATGATCCTGACGCGGATCAGAAAAGGCGAGCGTGTCGACCATTTCGAGACTATTCGACAACGAAAGGACGGCGGCTTGATCGTCGTTTCGCTGACCGTTTCACCTATTAAAAATTCCAACGGCAATATCGTTGGCGCCTCCAAGATCGCAAGGGATATTACCGAGCAGAAGCGGTCACAGGAGCAGATCGTCGTCTTGGCTCGGGAAGCAGAGCACCGAAGCAAAAATTTGCTCGCCACGGTACAAGCAACTGTAAATCTTTCTCAGTCCGATACGCCCGAAGGTCTAAAACAGGCGATTGAAGGCCGCATTCTGGCGCTCGCGAAGGTTCACTCGCTATTTGTCGAGTCGCGTTGGACAGGCGCCGACTTATGGACAATCGCCAGACAGGAGCTTGCTCCTTATTCCGAGACGGACGAAACGAGCGTGCGAATTGACGGTCCGCAAGTTCTATTGGAGCCGAACGTCGCTCAGGCTGTCGCCATAACCCTGCACGAATTGGCGACCAACGCCGCCAAATACGGATCCATGTCCGTGCCCAATGGCGAGACGAGCCTGATGTGGTCACACGAGGCGGATGGGCGACTCATCCTTCACTGGCGCGAGACAGGTGGTCCAGTCGTGCGGATGCCTACGAAAAAAGGCTTTGGTACGCGGATAACCGAAGCAATGATCGGCCAGCTTAAAGGCAAAATTTCCTTTGACTGGCGCAATGAAGGTCTCGTTTGCGAGATCAGCCTTCCGGTGTGAGATCGATTTTGGCATGCGCCTGGAGCCGGTGGGTCGCTCCCGGATTTCGCTAACGCTCAACCGCTTCGCGCCGCGCAATGACGCCTTTAAGGCCGTCACGGTAACAGAGATATTTTGCGACAGGTGTTGACATTCATCCTATGTCCGCCCATATAGCCTCCGAACCTCGCTCACCAAGGACGCCTCCAGCGGGGGTACTCTCTGGAGGCGAAGCGAGTGCGGTGCCCGCGGCGGGAAGATACACCCCGTACCCGGGCGGCTCTGGCATCATGCCCTCCGGCACTACGACCGGAGCGTGAGGTGCTACACTGGACTGGGACAGGCGGGCGCGGGTAACGCCCGTGTAAGAGCGCGAAGTCTCTGCCCTCAGGTTGGGACAGACCTACAGGACCAAGCGCCCCTGCCACGTCCCAGGAAGCCTGGCCTGACGCTGGAGCCTCAGGGACGAAAGCTCCCTGTGGCGAGAACCGCGGTGGAACGCCGATAGGCGAGCCCCCTTCGCAAAGGGGGCGCCGCAGGGGGCGCCGCATCCGCAGGTGCGGCGGTTGGACTACGCGTCTGTCGGCGTTCCGCTTCCTTTTTTCTTTTGTTTGGTATTGGCGAAAACGGGCGAAGCGAAGAGAGAAACAGAGGCGCCACCCCTCGGATTTCCTTTTCCTCCCCAAGTTTCGCGCTGAACGTAACGGGATTTTCAGTTCGCACGCGCAGGGGCGTTGAGCGAGAACGGGAGAGCTCGCATGTTCACCGTCATCCTGAGGTGCCCGCCGCAGATACCCGCAAAACCGCGTTCCCTCCTATGCCGGCGCGGACTTTCACGGTGTCGGGATGTGTGCGAAACAGTCGGCAACGCGATCGGCATCGGGCGACGGCGGGCATCGAGCGAGCAACGTGATCAAATTCGAAACCGACGTTCTGATTGTCGGGTCCGGCGGCGCCGGAATGTATGCGGCGATCGAAGCGGCCAAGAGCGGCGCGTCGGTGATCCTCGCCGACCGCAGCCTGATCGGCCGCGGCGGCGCCACCGTGATGGCGATGATGACGGTAGCCGCCGCCATCGGCGCGCAAACGCCCGACGATTGGCAGCGCCATCTCGCCGACACGCTCACCGCCGGCCACGGCCTGTGCGACGAAAGCCTGTCCGCGATTTTATGCGAGGACGCGCCCGAGCGA
>NZ_JBEKVH010000256.1:0-3704 GCF_049514155.1 Roseiarcus sp.
TGGGCGTCGATCATCGTGTTCGACGAGCCGACGTCGTCATTGACGATGCGGGAAACAACTCGCCTATTCGCCTTCATTGACGCGCTCCGCGCCAAGGGTCGAGCCATTTTCTATATTTCGCATCACTTGAACGAGGTGCTGCGACTGGCCGACCGAATCTCGGTGTTGAGGGACGGCGAGCTGGTGGCGCAGCTCGACGCCAAACAGACGGATCGGGACGAGATGATCCGGCTGATGGCCGGTCGGACGACGACCCGAGCGCAAGAGACCGAACAGCGCGCTTGCGCGGCCGGCAGGCCGATCGTGCTGAAAGTCGCGGGTCTGACTCGCGAAAACGAGTTTCAGGACATCAGTTTCGACCTGCGCGAGGGCGAGATCCTCGGCGTGTCGGGCCTCGTCGGCGCCGGTCGTACCGAGCTTGGGAAATGCTTGTTTGGGATCACCAAGCCGGACGCGGGGACGATAGAGATCAAGGGCAAGGCGACGTATCACGCGTCGCCGGCCGACGCGATCGCCCGCGGCCTCGTCTACCTGCCAGAGGACCGCAAGAAGGAAGGCATCTTTCCCATCCTGACCGTCGCGGAGAACATCTGCGTCGCCAACCTCGGCGCGTTTCGCTCGATATGGGGCCTGAGTTGGGGGCGGATGGCGGCGGCGGCGGTCGATTATGCGAAGCGACTGGAAATTCGCCTTGAGTCGCCGCGCCAAGCCATCGTCAACTTGAGCGGCGGCAACCAACAGAAAGCCATTCTCGCGCGCTGGATGATGAGGCGGTGCGACGTCATGGTGCTCGACGAACCGACGCGCGGAATTGACGTCAATTCGAAATTTGAAATCCAGCAAGTTCTGCGCCGTCTGACCCAAGTAGGATTGTCGATCATTTATATTTCATCTGAAATGAAAGAAATACTCGATATTTCTGACCGGGTGCTGGTCATGCGCGAAGGTCGCATGAAAGGAATCATCGACCCAACCAACCTAAGTCAGGAAGCTCTACTGCAGATGGAAATGACATGACCGGCAAGGAAGCGGAACAAGACCGATCAAACTTCGATATTTGGTTGCCACTGCGAAGATTGTTGCAGCTCGAGGAGAGCGGCATTCTGATTGCCCTGGCGCTCCTTTGCATCGCTCTGGCGGTGGCGTCGCCGAATTTTCGCACCGCGTATAACGTCGCGGTCGTCGTCCGGCAGGCGTCCTTCGTGGCCCTGGTGGCGTTAGGAGAGACCCTAGTCCTCCTACTGGGAGGCATCGACCTGTCCGTCGGCAACGCCGCGGGATTCTCGGCGATCGTCGGCGCCTTGATGATGACGGGCCTGGGGGTGCCGGCTTGGATTGTCATTCCCGCCACCGCGGCGTTCGGGTTCGCCATGGGACTCATCAACGGATTCCTCATTTCATGGATCGGGCTCAACCCCTTTATCGTCACACTGGCGTCCGGCGAAGTCTTCGCGGGTCTGACGCTGGTGATCACCAAGGGGTATCCCGTCGGGCCCTTGGGCCCGACTTTCAGCATATTCGGAAACGGGTCGATCGCAGCAATACCAGTGCCGATCCTGATTTTTCTCGGCGCCGCCGGAATCTTCAGCTGGGTGCTTCGATACTCGCGGTTCGGTCGCAACATCTATGCGATTGGGGGCAATCACGACGCCGCGATCCTGGTGGGCATTCCGGTCCGCCGCGTGCAGACGATCGTCTATGGTCTGGCGGGGCTGTTCGCGGCGATCGCCGGAATACTCTATGCCAGTCGCATGGATTCCGCGGAGCCGGGCGTGGGCGGGAGTTGGCTCATGCCGGCGATCACCGCCGCCATCATCGGGGGCACCTCCTTGCAAGGCGGACAAGGCACAATACTCGGCACTGTGCTGGGCGCAGTTCTGATGGCCATCATCGCCAACGGAATGACCCTTCTCAATGTGTCCGGCTACTGGGAGCGCGTCGTCATCGGCGGGGTGGTTCTGGTGGCCGTCCTGGTCGACTTCCTACGCAAGCAACCCGGCGCCCGACTTCCGAGGTACCTGACTTTTCATCGAAAGACGTAGCGCCGATCGCCAGCGACGCGGCGTCGCGGGATCTGCGCGCGATGCGAGACGATCCGCTCGCGTTGATTCGCGGCGGGGCGCCCGCGCAGACGACCGCCGCGACGCGAACGTCCGGTCTCGGCCCATCGTCGGCGACTTCTCGGCGAGCGATCGGGTGAGCGTTCGATCAGATACGATCGTCGATCGGGCGCCGTTCTTCGCGCCGGAGCCGCGTCCGCAGGCAAGGAGGATCGGGGCCGACCGCTGCAGAGGAGAGGGACATTGCATTGAACTGCGCCCCTTGTCTGAGACAGATAATTTGAGTGACAAGTCCTTGGTTATGCCCTTTCAGACAGTTTCAAGTTGGCGGAGTTCGTTCTCGAACTCGACCGGGGGTTTATATCCGAGGGCGGAGTGGAGCCGGGCGCGGTTATAGATGGTTTCGAGGAAGGCGCCGATGCGTTGGCGGGCGTCTTCGAGCGAGACGTAGGTTTTGCCGGCGACCTCCTCGTCCTTGAGGGTTCGCATGAAGCGCTCGGCCTTGGCGTTGTCGTAAGGGTTGCCGGCGCGGCTCATGCTGACGCGCAGACCGCGCGCCTCCAATCGATCGGCGTAGGCGGCGCACGCATATTGCACGCCCCGGTCCGAGTGATGGATCAGGCCGGGCGGCGGGTTCCTGGCGGCCAAGGCCATGTCGAGCGCTTCGATCGCCAGGCTCGCTTCGAGATGGTCGGCGAGCGCCCAGCCCACGATCCTGCGCGAGAAGGCGTCGAGGACCACGGCGAGATAGACGAAGGCCTCCGCCAGCCGCACGTAAGTGATGTCGGCCGCCCAGATCTGATCGAGGCCGGTGGGAACGAGCGAGCGCGTGAGGTTGGGCACGATGGGAAATTCGTGCCGGGAGTTCGTCGTGTAGGGGACGAAGGGCTTGCTGCGCAGGCAGAGGAGATTGTCCTCGCGCATCAGTCGGCGCAGGCGCTTGTGGTTGATCCGCAGGCCGTGGAGCCGCCAGAGTTCCTGGCCGATTCTGCGATAGCCATAGAAGCGGTTCTTCAGCGCGATGGTCTGGATCTTGTCGCGCAAGTCCGCTTCCGCCCGTTCGGGGCGGCGAACCTCGCCAAAGCGATAAAAGCCGGCGCGGGACACTTTCGCCAGCGCGCACAAATGGTCGATCGAGGGGCAGCCTTGCGTCTCGGGAGCGCTCATCGTTTCGATGACCGCGTAGAGGACGTCGCGTTGGTCTCGGCCGCCAAGGTTTTGGCCTCCAACGCGTCGATGAGCCGCAAGGCTTCGCGAAAAAAATCGATGTCCATCTGCTGCTTGCCGACCTTGCGCTCCAGCTCGGCGATCCTCGCCTTCGCCCGCGCCAGTTCGGACGGCGCGTCCGGCGCCGGCGCGGCGTCCGAACCGGCGCGGGCGGCCGAAAACCCCTTCTTGGGTCCGCGCTTCCGATTGAGGCCCGCCACGCCCATCGCCCGATAGGCGGCGCGCCATTCATAGAGAAGCTTGCGCTTGATCTTCAGTTCGTCCGCGACCGCCGCCAACCGTTCCCCGCCCTCGAGTCGGAGAACCACGCCTTCTTTGAACTCAGTCGAAAATACCCGCATCGCTTGTTGTGACATGAAGCCTCCTAAAGGCTCATGTCACTCAAATCGTGTGTCTCGCTTTAGGGGCGCAGCACAC
>NZ_JBEKVH010000257.1:0-4361 GCF_049514155.1 Roseiarcus sp.
GTTCCTGTGTGCGGCGGCCCGGGTCGATTATCTCGAGATCATCAGGACGCTTGCTCCGGTTATCACCGCAGCCATCGCTTTCGCCGCATTGAGGAACTGGCAGCGACAGGACAAAGCCAAAAGAGAAGCCGAGTTTCTCGACTCTCTAATTGACGCTACCCATACGTACGTTGCTGAAATGCCGAAGCCGATGACGCTCTTTCAATTTGCAAAGATCGGTATGGAAAGTCACGCGCCGACGTGGGAAAGCGGCGAACCGCGAGAAATAGAAGTTAAGGGTGCTATTACCTATATTCAGAAAAACGGGAAGGACGAGGCCAAACGCCTCTTTGAAGTTTTAGAGATCATGCAACCTCCAGTAATCAGACTTAGGTCTCTGGTTGCTAAAGGACAAGTTTTCAGTTTCAGCGGTTATGCGAAATGCCAAAAAGCAGTAGCAATGCTGACGTGGCAATTCGACAGACTGGAGGCATTCGCAGGGTTTATCGGATCGCCAAATGCGATCTGGGAACATCCGCTGGTGCGGAAGCTGTTGGAGGATTTTATGGCAATGGACCCGGTCGATATAAATAAGACGATTCATGATAGTAACGTCGCTATACTTGAATTTTGCGGTGAGACGTATAAGAAAATCTACGGATAGCGGTCGAGCCCCAGCGCGCGCAACAATGGCCCGGCGGTGAGGCCCTGCACCAAGGCTGAGAACGCGACGACGGCGAAGGCGCCGACAAGAATCGCGTCGCGATAGGGCGCTTCGGCGGGCAGCGCCAGCGCCAGCGCCAAGGCGAGCGCGCCGCGCAATCCGCTCCACCACAGGAAATGCGCTTCGCGCCAGCCGAACGCCCAGCGCGTGCGCGAGAAGGCGAGGACGACGATCGCGATTGCGCCGGCGCCGAAGCCGGCGCCACGCGTCGCGGCGCCCGCCATCGCCAGCCCGATCAGCAGAAACACCAGCGAATTGGCGACGAAGGCGGCGAACTCCCAGAAAACGACGACCGACTGCCGTCCCTGGTCCGAGAGCGCGAAGCGGCCGGTCCCGGACGCCAGCCCGCCGAGATTGCCCATCACCAGGCCGGCCGCGACCGTCGCCAGCACCCCCGAGGCGCCGATCCGCTCGGCGACGAGGAACGCGCCGTAGGCGACGACCGCCGTCAGCGCCGTCTCGACCAGATGGTCGTCGGTGCGGCCGGCCAGCGCGATCGCCAGCAGCCCGACCACGACGCCGGTGGCAATCCCGCCGCCGCCGATCAGCAGCGCCTGTGCGGCGACCGAAAGCGGCGTCGGCGCGCCGCTGTGGCTGAGCGCGGGGAGGATCAGCGCGAACAGCAGCGCCGCGGCGCCGTCGTTGAACAGGCTCTCGCTCTCGATGACGAGCCGCAGCCGGCCCTTGACCCCGGCTTCGCGCAGCATGGCGATGACGGCGATCGGATCGGTGGCGGCGATCAGCGCGCCGAAGGCGAGCGCCGGCGCGAGTGGCCAGTCGAGCGCCCACACGAGTCCGCCGGCGACGACGCCAGCGCCGAGGAGCACGCCGATCGTCGACAACGCCAGCACCGGCGCGAGGTCGCGCCTGAGCTCGCGCCACGAGATGCTGAGCGCCGCCTCGAACAGCAGCGGCGGCAGGATGACCTCGAACAGGACGTCGTGAGTCAGCGCGAGGTCGAGCGGCAGCCGCGCCAGCGCCAGCGCCAGCCCGGTCGCCACCAGGCCGACGGTGTAGGGCAGGCGAAGGCGGCGGGCGACGATCGCCACCGCCATGGCGACCCCGAGCAGCTCGATCCCTGAGGCGATGACGCGGTCCATCGCGCCACTGTAACGGGCGCGGGCGACAAGCGGAACCGCCTGCCGATCCGGCGCCGCGGCCGCCGCCGCGCCGTCGCGCGCTTCCTTTCTGCGACAATGAGGATCGACGGCTTGCTGGCGGGCTTGCTGGCGGGCTTGGGCGCGCCGATGGTAGTGCGTCGCACGAGATGTCCTCGCGCCAAGAAGGAAGCCGCCGATGAAAGCCGCCATCGTTCGCGCCGCCGGCGAGAGGCCGGTCTACGGCGACTTCGCCGAGCCGACGCTCGCGCCGGGCGAGACCCGCATCGCGGTCACGGCGGCCGCGCTCAGCCCGCTCGCGAGATCGCGCGCGTCCGGCGCCCACTACAGCGCGTCGGGCCAATTTCCCGCCGTCGTCGGGGTCGACGGCGTCGGGCGTCTCGACGACGGGCGACGGGTCTATTTCCTGCTGCCGAGAGCGCCCTGGGGCGCGATGGCGGAGCGCGCCGTCGCGCCGGCGGCGCAGATCGCGCCTCTGCCCGACGGGCTCGACGACGTGACCGCGGCGGCGATCGCCAATCCCGGCATGTCGTCATGGGCGGCGTTCAAGGAACGCGCCAAGCTCAAGGTCGGCGAGACCGTGCTGATCAACGGCGCGACCGGCTCGGCCGGCCGCGTCGCCGTGCAGATCGCCAGGCATTTTGGCGCGAAGCGGGTGATCGCGACCGGCCGCAACCCCGAAGCGTTGCGCGGGCTGGCCGCGCTCGGCGCCGACGCGACGATTGCGCTCGGCGACGACGAAGCGGCGCTCGAGGATCGCTTCCGGGCGCAATTCGCCGAAGGGATCGACGTCGTCATCGACTACCTGTGGGGGAACAGCGCCGAGCGCCTGCTCGCCGCCGCCGCCAGGGGCCTGAAAGAGGGCGCGTCGCTGCGCTTCGTCCAGGTCGGCTCGATCAGCGGGCCGAACATCACGCTGCCCGGCGCCGTCCTGCGCTCGTCGGCGATCGCGTTGATGGGCAGCGGCCTCGGCAGCGTGCCGCGCGACCGGCTGGCGGCCGACATCGGCGAACTGCTGCAGGCGGCGGCGACGGGCGGCTTTGCGATTCCCGTGCGCGCCGTCCCGCTGTCGGAGGTCGAGCAGGCGTGGAGCGAAGGCGAGAGCGCCGCGCGCATCGTGTTCACGATCGGCGCAAACTAGCGGTCAAAATCAAATGAACGGCGCCGTCAACCGCCGAATTCGACCTGAGGCGGGCTTACCGCCAACCGCACCGAACGACGGCGCCGGCCGGTGACGGACGGGCGGCTTACGGCACTCGAAATGGCCAAGCGGACATCCGCTCCTGCGCAGTATCGCGGGGCCAATTGATTTAGGGGCGTCGGGCAATCTGGCGAGTTCTCCGCAATTACTCCATGCGCAATGGCCGCCGGGGGCGATTTCGCACAGCGAATGAGACGCCGCCGAATCGGCGGTCAGGAAGCCTGGGTCTTGTGCAACTCGGCGGTCTCGGGCATCGCGACGGCAAATACGGTCGCGGCGACAAGCGCGGCGGCGCCTAAGGCGAGAAACGCCGCCGAGTAGCCAAAGTGATCGACGATCTCTCCAGCCGCTATTCCGCTCAACGAGGCCCCGATTCCCACCATCGTCGCGACCGCGCCTTGGGCGAGGTTGTAGCGGCCCGTGCCGCGCATGATGTCGGCGATCACCAGCGGCGTCAGAGCGCCAAAAATCCCCGCGCCGACGCCATCGAGAATCTGGACGCCGATCAGCCAGAAACTATTGTCGGAGAAGGTGTAGAGCCCAGCGCGAATGGGCAGAATCGCGAACCCGGCCAGGAACAGCGGCTTTCGCCCCCAGACGTCGGCCTTGTGTCCCACGAGGAGCGCTATCGGCAGCATGATCGCTTGGGCGGCAATAATGCAGGCCGACATCATCGCGGTCGCCTCTTTTGGATAGGCGGCGGCAAGTTTTTGGCCGACCAGCGGCAGCAGCGGCGCGTTGGCGAAATGGAACAGCATGGCGCACAGGCCGAAGATGACCAGAGGCCGGGATTTCAACAGAACGCCATAGCTGGCGGCGGCAGGCGGCGTGGCTGCCCCTTCTTGCTCAGGCCCCAAGTCTCGCGCTCGGTCGTAGTCGATGGCCTTCGCCGGAATGGACAGCACGGCGATGGCGCTCAGCGCGGCGAAGAGCGGGACGAGGAGAAAAACGGCGCGTTGCGAGAAGGCGTAGCCGACCGCGCCGGCCAACAATGCGATAGCGACATTGCCGGCATGGTCGAAGGCCGAGTTCCGCCCCATGCGTCCAGCCAGTTGTTTGCGCGCATAGAGGCCCAAGGTCAGAGCCGCGACCGCGGGACCGAAGACGTCGCCGACAACGGCCATCAGGCTGTTGGAGAGCGCGACCGGCCAGAAGGTCGGCCAAATGAAGATAACGGCGGCCGTAATCGCCAGAACGGCAAGCGCCAGGACGACAATGCCGCGCTTTGCATGAGTTTCGTCGATCGCCGCGCCGATCGGGGTCTGGACCGCGAGTCCGAGCAGGCCGCCGAACGTCGTCACCAGACCGACTTCGGATTGGCTCCAATGCTGCTGGGTGA
>NZ_JBEKVH010000258.1:0-3576 GCF_049514155.1 Roseiarcus sp.
TCGCCGATGACGGCGTGAACTTCGCCGTCGCGGACGCCGAGGCTGACCCCTTTCAGCGCTTGGTGCGGCCCGAACCATTTCGAAATGTTTCGCGCTTCAAGGGCATAGCTGCCGGCCATGGTTCCTCCACTCCGTGCCCGTCCCACAGGCGCCGGGCATCAACCGTAGCTGACGCCCGGCGCCCTGGCGGCGAAGACCCTTGGGGCTTGCGCCCTTTCGTAGCGGTCCTCGCGTCCCGATCACTGGCCCAAATCGGCCTTTGTCACAATTCTCGACCCCGTGTCATGAATCATCGGCACGGTGTGGTTCTCGTTCATGGCCAGGAGGTAATAGACGCCCCAATAGCCGATTTCCCACTGGCGCTGCGCCATCGTGGCGTAGATGCCGCCGGACTTGATGAACTGGAGCGTTTCCGGCAGATCGTCGAATCCTACCACCAGCACCTTGCCAGCCTTGCCGGCGTTGGTGATCGCCCGCGCTGCTCCGACCGGGTTCGAAGCGTTGCAGCCGAACATCGCGTCGAGGTCTGGATGGGCCTGAAGCGCGTTCTCCGTCAGCGTTACCGCCTTGGGCAGATCGTCGTTGTCGGGCTGTTCGAATACGATCTGAATCCCAGAGTACTCCGCCATCGCACGCTTGAACCCTTTGACCCGGTTCACGTGATTGGTGGCCGTGAGGCTTCCGGACAGGATTCCCACCTTGCCTTTTCCACCTAGCTTCTCGGCCAGCGCTTTGCCGATGCGGTATCCATCCTCTTCGTCGCCCTGATGGCCGACAAATGGATAAGCCGGCCCGCAGTAAGTGTCGAAAGTGTAGGTGTGCACGCCGGCCTTGATCGACTCGTCGATCATCTTCGTGTTGGTCGGCGGATCCAAGCACGACACTGCCAGTCCGTCCGGATGGGTGCCGATGTCTGTCTCAATTCGCTTGTTCTGATCGACGATATCGGCCTGGGGCGGGGCGTCCCATTTGAGCGTAATCTTGACGCCCTGCTTCTGCAGCTCGGCGATCGCGAAGTTCGCTCCATTCTGCACTTCCTGGTACCAGGGATGGACCAGTTTCGGAATGAAAACGAAAGTAAGCGGCTCGGTCGGGGCCTTGATCAGGTCCTCCTGACCGCCGGCGACTGCCGACCCTGAAGCCGCCATCAAGGCGCACCCCAACATGGCCGCCAGCAAAACGCTACATTTCCTCCACATTTGCTTCTCCTTTTCCATTCTGAGCTAGGCGAAACTTGGCGCTAACTTATGCTTCTCCTTTTCGTTTCTGAGCTACGCGAAACTTGGCGCTCGCATTGCTGGCGCACTCACCAGCGCTCGAAGCCGCCGTCGACCAGCAGATCGACGCCGGTGACGAACGAGGCGGCGACATCATCGCCAGCGTGGTGATGAACGTCGGCATACGCAGGCGCGTCACCATCAGCCCGGATGCCAGGCCGCACAGCGCGGATACCACCAGCGCGACGATGATGCTTATGCCGAAAGGCCACTGCAGGGTGTAGTCGAGGTAGCCCAGCACCATGCCCGACAGCGCGAGCGCCGAGCCTACCGACAGATCGATGCCGCCGATGAGGATGACGAGCGTCATGCCGACCGCCATCACCCCGAGCACCGTGATCTGATCCATCACGTTGAGGATGTTGCGCAACGACAGGAACGTGTCGGTCGAGAACGAGAGGAAGACGCAGAGCGCGACGAGACCGACGAGCGGTCCAGTCAACCCGCGCGCGAACCTGAATAAGCCTCCGGCGCTCGCTCGCTCTGCTAGTCCTCCCATCGTCATCGTCCTGTCCCCGATTGCGGCGGCGCGCCGTAGCGTCGCGCTCACCCAGTCGCTCAATTGATCGACCGCCCGCGCGCGCGATTCACGGCGCGCGCCCACGCCGCCCTTTCGCTTCGCCGGGCCTCCTCGGCGATGCGCGGCTCGAAGCTCTGACCGCCGCGATCGAGCTTGCTCAGCCGCTCGAGGGTGAACAGACCGGCGCTGACGCCGGCGAGATGCGCCACGCCCATCGCCGACAGTTCCGAGACCGTCGTGCGTATGACGGGTACGCCGACCATGTCGGCTTCGAACTGCATCACTTGATCGTTGCGAGTCGGGCCGCCATCGACCAGCAGCCGATCGACCTTCGCGCCGCTCGCGCGCACGGCGTCGAGGACGTCGGCGATCTGATGGGCAATCGAGTCGAGCGCCGCCCGGGCGAAGGGCGCGCGGGTGACGCCGAAGGCGAAGCCGGTGACGGTTGCCGACGCTGACGCGTCCCACCATGGCGCGCCGAGGCCGCCGAACGCCGGAACCAGATGCACGCCGCGCGAGTCGGGCATCGTCGCGGCGAGATCGGCAAGCTCTTGCGTCGACACGCCCAGCAACTCTGCGGCCCAGATCAAGGTCGAACCGGCGCTGCGGATGTTGCCCTCGAAGGCGAGGATCGGGGCGTCAATTTGCCAGGCGAGCGTCAGGCAGACGCCAGGCGCGCCAGCGTCGCCGTCGCGCGCATTCGCGCGGTCGACGAGGCCCATCACCGACGATCCAGTGCCGTGGGTCGCTTTGACCGGCCCGGGCGAGAACGCCCCGTGGGCAAAGAGGGCGGAATGCGAGTCCGCCATCACCGCGCCGACGGGAACGCCGTCGGGGAGAGGAAAAAGGCCGCGCGTCGTCGGGAAGGGTCCCGTGGAGCCTACGACGCGCGGCATGGCGGCGGGAGGCACGCCAAAAATCGACAGCAGCTCTTCGTCCCAGCGCGCCGCGACGACGTCGAAGAGCTGAGTGCGCGAGGCGTTGCCAGCTTCGACGACGGCTTCGCCGCCGAAGCGCGACAGCAGGAAGGCGTCGATGGTGCCGATGCAGACGTCTCCCGCCTTGGCGCGCGCCTGCAGCGCCGGCTGGCGATCGAGCAGCCACCGCGCCTTGGCGGCGGAGAACATCGGGTCGAGCGGCAGGCCGCTCTTGCGGCGAATGACGGGGCCGTGTCCGACGGCGCGTATGGCGGCGCAGACGCTCTCGGTGCGCTGGTCCTGCCATGACAGCACGGGCGTCAGCGCTTCGCCTGTCCGGCGGTCCCAAATGACGCAAGACTCGCGCTGGACGCTGAGGCCGACCGAAACGACGCGCTTGGCGGCGTCGGCGTCGAGCGCCTCGGCTACCACGCGCCGCGCGCTCGCCCAGATTTCGTCGGCGTCCTGCTGCACCCAGCCAAGTTCTGGCGTCGCTAGCGACACCGGCGCCTGGCCGCGCCCGACGACAGCGCCGTGTTCGTTGACCAGCAAACACTTGGTCGAACTCGTGCCCTGATCGATGGCGAGGACCAGCGGACCAGCCATCTCACTGCCCCTTCAATTCGAGCGCCGCGGCGACGATTCCGTCGCGGGTCAGTCCGAAATGGTTGAACAGGAACTCCACACTTCCGGTGGGCGCGAAGCCTGTGACGCCAAGCATGCGCATCGGCACGGGCGCATGGCGCACGACGACTTCGGCGACGGCCGCGCCGAGTCCGCCTTCGACCGTTGCTTCCTCGACGGTGACGATCGCCTTGGTCTCGCGCGCCGCGGCGACGATCGCCGCCTCGTCGAGCGGCTT
>NZ_JBEKVH010000259.1:0-3541 GCF_049514155.1 Roseiarcus sp.
GGGAGGGCGTGGCGCTGGTCATCTTCGTCCTACTCCGCCGCCTTCAGGGTCTGGCCGGCGCGCAAAGCCGAGCACTCGGCCATCACGCGCGAAGCGCGGGCGATCGGGTTGGTGAGGTAGAAATCGGCGACGGGCGAGGCGAACGGCGCGCGCTCGAGCGCGCCGCCGCGAGCGGCGAGCGCGGCGAAGATGCTTGGATCGGTCGGCGCAACGACGTCGTATTTGACCAGGTCGGGATGCGCGACGGCGAGCGCGGCGCGCAAGGCGGAGAGCGAATCGTAGGGCAGCCGCGCGCCGAGCGCGTCCGACAGCGCGCGCAGGATCGCCCAGTCTTCGCGCGCGTCGCCGGGCGGGAACGTCGCGCGCTCGGCGAATTGCGGCCGGCCCTCGGTGTTGACGT
This sequence comes from Roseiarcus sp., assembly GCF_049514155.1. Classification (GTDB taxonomy): domain Bacteria; phylum Pseudomonadota; class Alphaproteobacteria; order Rhizobiales; family Beijerinckiaceae; genus Roseiarcus. Next base: position 401 of record NZ_JBEKVH010000259.1, read on the forward strand.
AGACGCCGGTCTTCTCGGGATAGGCGGCGCCGGGCAGGACGACGTCGGCGCGGTGGGCGCCGCGATCGCCATGCGTGCCGATATAGACGACGAAGGCGCCGCGCTCGATGTCGATCTCGTCGGCGCCGAGGTTGAAGATGAGATCGACCGCGCCGGCCCGCGCCATCGCCCGCGCGTCGAGCCCGCCCTCGCCTGGAACCAGACCGAGGTCGAGGCCGCCGACGCGCGACGCCGCGCCATGCAGCAGGTTGAAGCCGTTCCAGCCGTCCTTGACCACGCCGAGCGACAGCGCCGCCTTGGCGGCGAGCGACAGCACCGCCGCCCCGTCGATGCGCGCGACCGCGCCGGCGCCGAGGATGAACATCGGCTTCGCCTTGTTGGCCGGCGGATGCTCGGCGAAGGCGGCGAGCGCGTCCGGGCCTGCGCCGAGATAATTGTAGCCGTAGGTCAGGTCGGCCTTCTCGCCGACGACGCCGATCAGGCAATCGCCCTTCAGCCAGCGCTTGCGGATGCGGGCGTTGAGCACTGGCGCTTCGAGGCGCGGATTCGAGCCGATGATCATGATCGCGTCGGCTTGGTCGACGCCGGCGATCGTCGCGTTGAACAGATAAGAGGCGCGGCCGTACTTCGGATCGAACTTGGCGCCGTCCTGGCGGCAATCGACGCTCGCGGCGCCGAGCTTGTCCATCAGCCCCTTGAGGGCGAACATTTCCTCGACGCTGGCGAGATCGCCGACGATCGCGCCGATGCGCGAGGCCGCCGTCGCCTTGGCCTTGGCGGCGATGGCGGCGAAGGCTTCGCCCCAGGTCGCGGCTTTGAGCTTGCCGTCGACCCGCACGTAAGGCCGGTCGAGCCGCTGGGTCTTGAGGCCGTCGACGACATGGCGGGTCTTGTCGGAGATCCACTCCTCGTTCACCGCCTCGTTGACGCGCGGCAGGATGCGCACGACTTCGCGGCCGCGCGAGTCGATGCGGATCGCCGACCCCAGCGCGTCCATGACGTCGACCGACTCGGTCTTCACATATTCCCACGGCCGCGCATGGAACGCGGTCGGCCGCGAGGTCAGCGCGCCGACTGGGCAGAGATCGACGACATTGCCCTGCAGCTCGGAGGTCATCGCCCGTTCGAGATAGGTGGTGATCTCCATGTCCTCGCCGCGGCCGGTCGCGCCGAGTTCGGAGACGCCGGCGACTTCGGTGGAGAAGCGGATGCAGCGCGTGCAATGGATGCAGCGGTTCATCGATGTCTTGACCAGCGCGCCGATGTACTTGTCCTCGACCGCGCGCTTGTTCTCGGCGAAACGCGAGGAATCGGCGCCGTAGCCCATCGTCTGGTCCTGCAGGTCGCATTCGCCGCCCTGGTCGCAGATCGGGCAATCGAGCGGGTGGTTGATCAGCAGGAATTCGAGCACGCCCTTGCGCGCCTTGCGCACCATCGGCGAATTGGTCTCGACCACCGGCGGCTCGCCGTTGGGGCCGGGGCGCAGGTCCTTGACCGCCATCGCGCAGGAGGCGGTCGGCTTGGGCGGCCCGCCCTTAACCTCGACCAGGCACATGCGGCAATTGCCGGCGACCGACAGGCGCTCGTGGAAGCAGAAGCGCGGCACTTCGGCGCCCGCGGTCTCGCAGGCCTGGAGCAGCGTGTATTCCGGCGGAACGTCGAGCTCTTTGCCGTCGATGATGATCTTGCTCATGCGTCCTTCGCCCCATGGCCGGCCCGCCAATAGGCGAGCAGGTCGGTGACAGCAACCCCTTCGATCGTGGCGCCTTCGAGCCGGGCGTCGACGATTGACGCGCCAGCGAGGTTCGCCTTGTCGATTTTCAACCCGGCCAAGTTCACGTTGTGAACGCGCCAGCCGGACATATTGAGATCGTCGAACGAACAGCCCGACATGTTCACATTGTGAAAGTCGCCGCCCGACAGGTTGACATCATCGAAACGCGACCCCGAGAGGTCGGCGTGCTGAACGTCCAGTCGATGCTTCTGGCTTTCGATGCGCATCGCCCTACTCCGCCGCCGTCAATCTGAGGCGGTCGTCGACACCACATATATCGCCAGCCAAAAGCACATTGGCCAGCCGACGACAAGGATCAGCAGATTCGTTGCGCCGCGAACCCGCTGTCCCGCGTGCATCCTGATCGCAATCCATGCGCAGAGAACGACGACCGCCACGAGCCAAGCCACCCCCGTCCAGCCGACCAGGCCCCATAAATAGTCCCAACCCCTTGGCGGCGGGCCCTCCGTCCGGACAAACTGCGTGACCACCATCGGGCCGTTGATCTCGTGTTCTCCGCTCTTGAACAAGGCTCCAATCATTGCCGGCAGCGAATTGGTCGCAAGAAAACTGAAGATCACGGTGAAGTAGGCGACCCAGTAGCCGCCGACCGGAACCCACATCGAAGCGAGAAGGATCCCGACGAACCAAAGCGCCCAGGGCATTTTGGACCTCTCGAACTTCGGCTGCCTCCCACCCCATCGCCCCTACTCCGCCGCCGTCGCTACGGGTTCGCCGTGCGGATTGGCCGCGTACGCGTCGATGCGCTTCTCGATTTCGGGGCGGAAATGAGCGATCAGGCCCTGGATCGGCCACGCCGCCGCGTCGCCGAGCGCGCAGATGGTGTGGCCCTCGACCTGTTTCGTCACGTCGAGCAGCATGTCGATCTCGCGCTTCTCCGCCCTGCCCTCGGCCATGCGCGTCATCACCCGCCACATCCAGCCGGTGCCTTCGCGGCACGGCGTGCACTGGCCGCAGCTCTCGTGCTTGTAGAAATAGGACAGCCGCGCGATCGCCTTGATCAGATCGGTCGACTTGTCCATCACGATCACCGCCGCGGTCCCGAGGCCGGAGCGCAGTTTGCCGAGCGAGTCGAAATCCATTGGACAGTCTATGATCTGCGCCGCTGGCACCATGCGCACCGACGAGCCGCCGGGGATGACGGCGAGCAAATTGTCCCAGCCGCCGCGCACGCCTCCGGCGTGCTTGTCGATCAACTCGCGGAACGGGATCGACATCGCCTCTTCGACATTGCACGGCTTGTTGACGTGGCCGGAAATGCAGAAGACCTTGGTGCCGGTGTTGTTGGGCGCGCCGAAGCCCGAGAACCACGCCGCGCCGCGCCTCAGAATGGTCGGCGCCACCGC
>NZ_JBEKVH010000260.1:0-3522 GCF_049514155.1 Roseiarcus sp.
AAATGGGTGCGATGGTCGACCGAGCCGGCCTGGAAGTCGGGCTGGTTCTGCACGCCGCCGGTCAGGCCGGGGTTGTGCACGTCGACGAGCGCGGGAACGAGCTGGCGCGTGCCCTTCTCGAAGGCGTTGAGCCACTGGCGCCGCCACTGGCCGCGCAATTCCTCCGGCACGTAGTCAAGCGTCTTGTCGATCATCCCGCCGGCGTTGTCATGCTCGATCGCCTCCTCGTTGGCGTCGAGGAAGGCGCGCAGCTTGGCGATCGCGCCGTCGGCGAAATCATGGGCGCGCCGGGTCAGGTACTGACGCAGCTGGAACGCGCGGCCCTTGGCGCCGAACAGCATGTCCTGGGCGACGGTCGGGCTCTTGATGCGGCCGGCGGGATCGCCGAGGTACGCGCGCAGGAGCTCGGGCTCCGGCATGTTCGCTTCGGTCATCATGTGGCTGGTGGCGAAGCCGTCCATCGCATTGGCGACGGGGATCAGCGACAGCGAACTCAGCCGATAGGAGATCGCCGCGAGGTCGGCGGCTTCCTGCGCGTTGGAGCCGAACAGGATGGTGTAGCCGGAGGCGAGCAGGGCGTAGACGTCGTCGTGGCCGGCCATCACGTTGAGCGAGTGCTTGGAGACGACGCGCGCCGCCACCTGCAAAACAAAACCGCCGACTTTCTTGCCGACGGTCACGTAGTGCGATTCCATCCCGTAGAGGATGCCCTGGCTCGAAGAGGCGTTGGATACGAACTTGCCGCCGGTCAGCGCCGCGCCGAGCGCGCCGCTCTGGGCCGAATGCTCGCCTTCGGGCTCGAAGAAGAACGGGTGCTTGCCCCAGACGTTGAGGCCGCCGTTGGAGCGGAACGCCTCGTAGATTTCCGAGATCTCCGTCGAGGGCGTGATCGGGTAGCCGATGACGCCGCCGCACACGCGGCTCATCACTTCGGCGACGGCGCCGTTGCCATGGATGACGGTCGGCAGTCCGGGGTATTTGACGGTCATTTCGTCCCTCGAGGATTGGCGCGGCGGCTGGTGGGAATCGACGAGTCAAACCGCTCTGCGCCGTGAGACGGGCTGGCTGGAAGGCGGGCTGCGGGGCTGCGGGCGGCGGCGGCGGGCGTCTTGTCGCCCCTCGTCGCCTGTCCGCCATGCCGGCGGCTGCGCTCTCCAGTCATCCTGGCTCCTGGCTTCGCCCTTACGGCGCGGCGTCCTTATGCTCCATCACGGCGAAGCGCGATTTGAGGGCGATCAAAGAAACAGGGAACGGAAACGTCGATTGGCGCTTTCGCCTGCGTTTGCTAAGCCTTGGAGGGAGGCCGAGTTTTTTGTCGACTTATTATAAGTTCAAGCCGACGGCCGGCTATTCGCTGGCGATCACTGACGACATGACGGGAGCGAATCTGCCGCCGGTGCAGTACGGCCGTTGGATGCTCGTCGAGACGCTCGAGATTTTGCCCGGCGACGGAACCCGATTCGGCCCCGACGCCGACGCGATCATCAAGGGCGTGCGGGAGGAGGGGTTCTACCTGTGGTCGGACAAGCGGCCGCCGGAGGGGTGAGCCCGATCGGAAGCGCCGTTCAACATAATTCAAACTGAGACACTACCCCCCTCTCGGTAGTGTCTCAGTTTCAATTTTCCCCGACCGAATCAGGCGTTGACAATGTTTGACGCCTTGCGGAGGCTTGTGGCGCGCGCCATATGCGGCGCCGCAAGACGTGCCGGCGCGCGCCGAATCGTGATATGTTGGCCATTAAGGGCCTTGGGAGGCGACGCCGAAGAGCCCGCGAGAGGAACCCCGCATGCCGAAGGGACCGCAAGGTCAGAAGCGGCCGGCCGACGTGATTGGAGCAGCCGTGATGGTCGCGCGAATCGCGACTGGCGAAATCGAAGAGACACTGAAGGAGCCTTCGGGCAAAGTTCGATCGGGGAAGGCCGGAGCGAAGGCGCGCGCCGACAAACTGACGAAGGAGGAGCGCTCCGAGATCGCCAAGAAGGCGGCTGGCGCGAGGTGGCGATGATACTTCCACCTGTTCGGCCGGAATTTCGGCCGAATTTCAAAAAAATACTGGAAACCATCCTCTTTATCATAGAGCGGTGGCCGGATACTCGCGGTCCAACACAATTTGAAATAGTAAAGTCAGTGTTTGTCGCTGACTTATGGCACACGAATAAATTTGGGCGCCCAATAACGTTCGATAATTATTCTGCTCTTATATATGGGCCAGTTCCTGAGAATACATACGACGCGATTAAGCCGGAGTTCAAATTCTTTAAGAGGAATTTTGGCGTGGATGGGCCGCTTTGGAGCGTAGCCCCAGCGCCTCAGATATCGAGGAAGGCGCTGATTTATTCCGTGCCCCAGCGCCACGCAAATCTGCGCATCCTGTCGACGAGTGACGTTGATTGCCTTGCGGAGGCAATGGCTACCGTCAAGAAGCTTGGATTTGGAGGTACGAGCGACTGGACGCACGAGCACCCCGCATACAAAGAGGCGTGGGATAAGAGAGGCGAAAAGGGATCGTCCCCGATGCATTTTGAGCAACTTATTGACGGCGACGAGGAGCTAATGCAGGACCTCGTTCACGCCTCTCGGCACACGATATGATTCATGTTTTCTCCTGGTGATATAGTCGGTTTTATTAGTCGGGAGGCGAATAAGCATAAATTTCATTTATGCATCAGCGATAGTGGACATTATTTGTTTTTGAATTCACCGAAAGCGGTTAAACGGCCGGCGGATTTATACGTAGACAACGGAAGGCTGCCAGGACTTCCTGTAACGCCTTCTGGGCAATCAGTAATTTGCTGTAGTCTGGTTATGCAGAAGACCAATGCTGAATTAATGGCCGCACGCGCCAGCTTGAAGGGCGTATGCGATAGGGCTCTCCTGCATGAGATTATAAAATTCGTGGAGACATGCCCTGTCCTGAGTGAAGAGGACAAGACTGCGGTCACTGATGGATTGGCCGATTGGTTATGAACTTTTTGCTTGCTATTCTCGATAGCATGCATTATGTTCATTTCCATGAACAAGCTCCCGCTCGAAACCCGCGCGAAAATCCTGAACCTCTTGGTCGAGGGTTCCTCGCTTCGTTCAATCTCCCGCGTCGTGGACGTGTCGATCAACACCGTCACTAAGCTCCTTGTGGACGCTGGGACAGTCGCCGCCGCCTACCACGATCAGAACGTGCGCGGCCTACAAACGCGTCGGCTGCAATGCGATGAGATTTGGTCGTTTTGCTACGCGAAGGAAAAGAACGTCGCGAAGGCCAAGGCCGCGCCCGAACTGGCGGGCGACGTTTGGACGTGGACCGCGCTCGACGCCGAAAGCAAAATGATTGTCTCGTGGGAGATCGGCAATCGCGACGCTGTTTCCGCATTCTTGCTGATGGAAGACGTTCAGAGCCGCGTCAAAGGCCGAATGCAGATCACGACCGATGGCCACAACGCCTACATCACGGCCATCGAAGGCGTCTTTGGCGACGACACGGATTTCGCGCAGCGGGTGACGCGGTATGGGACGCCGGCTGAGGG
>NZ_JBEKVH010000261.1:0-3511 GCF_049514155.1 Roseiarcus sp.
ATGTCAATCCGAGGACCTTCCGGCCATTCGCCGAACGTATCCACCGATCTAGCGGCGCAAAACCGGCGTCACTTCCCACCCCCTCGAATCTGGTCTAAGACCCCTCCGCGCGGGGTCGAGCCCCGGCGCCAGCCCAAGGGACGCGCAGGTAGCGCGCCCTTTTTTTGTGTCCCTATATACGGAAGCGATGCCCAAGCGGACCGACATCTCCTCGATCCTGATCATCGGCGCCGGCCCGATCGTCATCGGCCAGGCTTGTGAATTCGACTATTCGGGCACCCAAGCCTGCAAGGCGCTCAAAGCCGAGGGCTATCGCGTGGTGCTGGTCAATTCCAATCCGGCCACCATCATGACCGATCCGGATCTGGCGGATGCGACCTATATCGAGCCGATCACGCCGGAGATCGTCGCCAAGATCATCGCCAAGGAGCGCTACGCCATCCCCGGCGGCTTCGCGCTGCTGCCGACCATGGGCGGCCAGACGGCGCTCAATTGCGCGCTGTCGCTGAGGAAGATGGGCGTGCTCGAGCGCTACGACGTCGAGATGATCGGCGCGACCGCCAAGGCGATCGACAAGGCCGAGGATCGCCAGCTTTTCCGCGAGGCGATGACCCGCATCGGCCTTTCCACGCCGCGCTCGCATCACATCAAGACGCTGCCGCAGGCGCTCTCAGCGCTCGACGACATCGGCCTGCCGGCGATCATCCGTCCAAGCTTCACCTTAGGCGGCACCGGCGGCGGCATCGCCTACAACAAGCATGAGTTCATCGAGATCGTCGAACGCGGCGTCGACGCTTCGCCGACAAACGAGGTGCTGATCGAAGAGAGCGTGCTCGGCTGGAAGGAATTCGAGATGGAGGTCGTCCGCGACAAGGCGGACAATTGCATCATCGTCTGCTCGATCGAGAACGTCGATCCGATGGGCGTGCATACCGGCGATTCGATCACCATCGCGCCGGCGCTGACGTTGACCGACAAGGAATACCAGGTGATGCGCGACGCCTCGATCGCGGTGTTGCGCGAGATCGGGGTCGAGACCGGCGGCTCCAACGTCCAGTTCGCGATCAATCCGGCCGACGGCCGCATGATCGTGATCGAAATGAACCCGCGCGTGTCGCGCTCCTCGGCCCTGGCGTCGAAGGCGACCGGTTTTCCGATCGCCAAGGTCGCCGCCAAACTGGCGGTCGGCTACCTGCTCGACGAGATCGCCAACGACATCACCGGCGGCGCGACGCCCGCTTCGTTCGAGCCGACGATCGACTACATCGTCACCAAGATCCCGCGCTTCGCCTTCGAGAAGTTCCCCGGCGCCGAGCCGGTGCTGACGACGGCGATGAAGTCGGTCGGCGAAGCGATGGCGATCGGCCGCACCTTCGCCGAATCGCTGCAGAAGGCGCTGCGCTCGCTGGAGACGGGCCTCACCGGTCTCGACGAAGTCGAGATCGAAGGCCTCGGCAAGGGCGACGACCACAACGCCCTGCGCGCGGCGATCGGCACGCCGACGCCCGATCGGCTGCTGAAGGTCGCCCAGGCGATGCGGCTCGGCATGACCGTCGCCGAGATCTACGAGGTGACGCGCATCGACTCGTGGTTCCTCGAGCGGGTGGCGGAGATCATCCGCCTCGAGGACGAGGTGCGCCGCTTCGGCCTGCCGGAAGACGCCGACAATCTCAGACGCCTCAAGGCGGCCGGCTTTTCCGACGCGCGCCTGGCCGCGCTCGCCGGGCTCGACGAGGCCGACGTCGCCAAGGCGCGCGCGGCGCTCGGCGTCGCGCCGGTCTACAAGCGCATCGACACCTGCGCGGCCGAGTTCGCCTCGCCGACCGCCTACATGTACTCGACCTACGAGGCGCCGTTCGCCGGCGTCGCCGCATGCGAAGCGCGGCCGAGCGGGCGCGACAAGATCGTCATTCTCGGCGGCGGACCCAACCGCATCGGCCAGGGCATCGAGTTCGACTATTGCTGCTGCCACGCTTCGTTCGCGCTGCGCGATGCGGGCTTCGAGACGATCATGATCAATTGCAATCCGGAGACGGTGTCGACCGACTACGACACTTCGGATCGCCTCTATTTCGAGCCGCTGACCGCCGAGGACGTGCTCGCCATCCTCGCCAAGGAGCGCGAGGCGGGGACGCTGAAGGGCGTCATCGTCCAGTTTGGCGGCCAGACGCCGCTCAAGCTCGCGCACGGCATCGCGCAATCGGGCGCGCCGATCCTCGGCACTTCGGTCGATTCGATCGACCTCGCCGAGGACCGCGACCGCTTCAAGCGGCTGCTCGACAAACTGGCCTTGAAGCAGCCGAAGAACGGCATCGCCTATTCGGTCGAGCAGGCGCGGCTGGTCGCCGGCGACCTCGGCCTGCCGCTGGTGGTGCGCCCGTCCTACGTGCTCGGCGGCCGGGCGATGGCGATCATCCGCGACCAGAGCGAGTTCGACGACTATCTGCTCGGCGTGCTGCCGAGCCTGGTGCCGGCCGACGTCAAGGCGCGCTATCCCAACGACAAGACCGGCCAGATCAACACGGTGCTGGGCAAGAACCCGCTGCTGTTCGACCGCTATCTCTCCGACGCGATCGAGATCGACGTCGACGCGCTCTGCGACGGCAAGGACGTCGTCGTCGCCGGGATCATGGAGCACATCGAGGAGGCCGGCATCCATTCCGGCGACAGCGCCTGCTCGCTGCCGCCGCGCTCGCTCTCGCCCGAGACGATCGCCAAGCTCGAGGACGAAACGCGCCGACTGGCGCTGGCGCTCGAGGTCGGCGGCCTGATGAACGTGCAATACGCGCTGAAGGACGGCGAGATCTACGTGCTCGAAGTCAATCCGCGCGCCTCGCGCACGGTGCCGTTCGTCGCCAAGGTGATCGGCCGGCCGATCGCCAAGATCGCCAGCCGGGTGATGGCGGGCGAGCCGCTCGCCCGGTTCGCCTTCGCCACCGGCGGGCTCGGCCATGTCGGCGTCAAGGAGGCGGTGTTCCCGTTCGCGCGCTTCCCCGGCGTCGACACCGTGCTCGGCCCGGAAATGCGCTCGACCGGCGAAGTGATGGGCATCGACCGCAATTTCGCCATCGCCTTCGCCAAGAGTCAGCTCGGCGCCGGCTCCATCCTGCCGCGCGCGGGCACGGTGTTCGTTTCGTTGCGCGAGGTCGACAAGCCGAAGGTCGTCGCGCCGCTGAAGCTGTTGTGCGCGCTCGGCTTCAAGGTCATCGCCACCGGCGGCACCCAGCGCTTCCTCGAGCAGCACGGCGTGCCGGCGACCAAGGTCAACAAGGTCTCGGAAGGGCGTCCGCACGCCGCCGACGCGGTGCGCAACGGCGGCGTCCAGCTGATGTTCAACACCACCGAGGGGGCGACTTCGCTCGCCGATTCGAAGCCGCTCCGCCGCGCCGCCCTCTTGCAAAAAACGCCCTATTACACCACACTTTCCGGAGCGATCGCCGCGGCGGAGGGCATCAAGGCCTATCTCGCCGGCGATCTCGAAGTCCGAGCGTTGCAGGACTATTTCGCGTGA
>NZ_JBEKVH010000262.1:0-3428 GCF_049514155.1 Roseiarcus sp.
CTGGCGCCTCCATACGGCGCCTGTCCGGCTCAGCGGCCGATGTTGGCGGGCGGGATCGGCGCTTCGTCGTCGGTGGGGAAGAAGCGCTGGCTCGGAATATTTCGCGGCGTCTGGGCTGGCGCGGGCCCCGAGAGCTGCGCCGGTAGCGGGATCATCACCGGCGCGCCCGGCGCGTTGAGGTCGAGCGGGCCAGGGTCGGCCGCCGTGGCCTTGCGCTTCTTTGGCGTCGGCGTCGGCGCAGGCGCCGGCTTGCCGGGCGGCGACAGCGGGCCAAGGTCGAGGTCGCCCGAATCGGCCGGCGCGTCGGCGACCGTCGGCGCCTCGTGGATGAGTTCGCCGTCGCCTTTACAGTCGGTCAGCCAGAGGTCGTAGACCGGCTGCTCGACGCCGTGCAGGCCAGGGCTGTCGGCGAACATCCAGCCGGTGAAGATGCGGTGGGTGGTGTGGTCCTCCGCCACCTCGTCGACCTCGGCGAAGGCGTCGGTCTGCGGCGCCTCGGTCGGCGGCCGCGAGTAACAGACGCGCGGCGTGATCTGCAGCGAGCCGAACTGCACCGTTTCGCCGAGCGCCGCCTCGAACGAGATGATTCGGCCAGTGATCTTGTCGAGCCCGGAGAAGACCGCGGTCGGATGCTTGATCTTGTCGGCGAGCGCCGGCGCGCTCGCCGTCAGCAGCGTCGCCCCGGCAAGGACCGCGAGGCGCCGGAAACGTCGTTTCATTGTCGGGGGGACCGCTGCATGATGAGGCGCGCGCTCGAATCGCATCAGGCTCACTTGGCGGCAAAGCCGGGCGAAACGAAGGCTTTGCTCAGCCCTCCGGGCGCCAGGCCTGATAATCCCCCGCCGACGCCTGCCGCCGGCCGAGCCCGATGGTCGAGCCCTTGGGCCGAATCGCTGCTCTTGTTCCAGTCGGATTGGCCATGTGCGGCATTTCCCAGGGCTTGGGCCTGTAGTCTTCCTCGCTCGGCGCCACGTCGACGGTGTGGTGCAGCCAGCCGTTCCAGCCCGGCGGCGTCGCCGACGCCTCGCTGAGGCCGTTGTAGATCACCCAGCGCCGCTCGAAGCCCAGCGCAGGGTCAATTTTGCCGCCGCGCGTGCGGTAATAGAGGTTGCCGGCCTCGTCCTCGCCGACCAGCTCGCCATGGCGGCGGGTGTGCCACAGCGTGTTGAGCGTGGCGCCGTTCCACCAGGTGAAGAATCGCAGGAGAAAGAGCTTCATCGCGTTTCCGCAGCCGCCCGAGGGGTTTTTCGCGGCGGACTATGGCGATGGGAAAGGAGCCTGTCCAGCGCGAAAGCCGCGCCTCTGGCAAGCGCAAATTTTCCCCTTGCGGAGCCGCTGCGACTCGTCCGATGCTGTCAAGGCGGTGGGGTGTTTACCCGGCGTTATACATTTTTCTCCACAATATATTGTGTCGGCGGCAGGCGGTTGGCACAAACTGTTGACGCCGCCGTCACAGAGTCGTAATGTTCAGACGTTCTCGGCGAGCGGCGATTTTCCGGCTCCAAGGGGGTCGGAGCGAGCGGCGGCCGGCGCGCGAAAGCGGGTCGGCGACGGGGCGGGGCGCTTGCGGCGCCAGGCTCCGGAACCTTGTGGCGTCGGCGCGCGTAGGGACGTCTGACATTGTCGTTAGGGGGCCGCTGCGGCGGTCGAAGGCGGGCGTGCGCCTGCCGAGCATCGGGGTTTGAGGCCATGCATATCGAGCGGCGGTACACGAAGCCTGAGCAGTCGCCCTACGCAACGATCGCGTTCGAGACCACCAAGAGCGAGATTCGCAACCCCGACGGCTCGGTGGTGTTCTCGCTCGACAAGCTCGAAGTTCCGGCCGGCTGGAGCCAGGTCGCCGCCGACGTGCTGGCGCAGAAGTATTTCCGCAAGGCCGGCGTGCCGGCGCGCCTGAAGCGCGTGGAAGAGAACGGCGCGCCGTCTTTTTTGTGGCGGTCGGTTGCCGATACGGAAGCTCTGGAGTCGCTGCCTAAGGCCGAGCGCTATGGCTCGGAAATCTCGGCCAAGCAGGTGTTCGACCGGCTCGCCGGCGCCTGGACCTATTGGGGCTGGAAGGGCGGCTATTTCGACACGGAGGCCGACGCTCAGGCCTATTTCGACGAGACGCGCTTCATGCTGGCGCGACAGATGGCCGCGCCCAACTCGCCGCAATGGTTCAACACCGGCCTGCACTGGGCCTACGGCATCGATGGGCCGGGGCAGGGCCATTATTACGTCGACTACGCGAGCGGCAAGCTGACCAAGTCCAAATCGGCCTACGAGCACCCGCAGCCGCACGCCTGCTTCATCCAGTCGGTCGCCGACGACCTCGTCAACGAGGGCGGCATCATGGATCTGTGGGTGCGCGAGGCGCGACTGTTCAAATACGGCTCCGGCACCGGCACGAATTTCTCCCGCCTGCGCGGCGAGCACGAGAAGCTCTCCGGCGGCGGCCGCTCGTCCGGCCTGATGAGCTTCCTCAAGATCGGCGATCGCGCCGCCGGCGCGATCAAGTCGGGCGGCACGACGCGGCGCGCCGCCAAGATGGTGGTCGTCGACGTCGACCATCCCGACATCGAGGCCTTCATCGATTGGAAGGTCAAGGAAGAGCAGAAGGTCGCCGCGATGGTCGCCGGCTCGAAGGTGGTCAAGCGCCACCTCAAGGCGATCCTCAAGGCCTGCGTCAATTGCGAAGGGCCCGGTGACGATTGCTTCGCCATCGACAGGAACCCGGCGCTGAAGCGCGAGGTCAAGCTCGCGCGCCGCGACGACGTGCCCGACGGCATGATCAAGCGGGTCATCCAATTCGCCCGCCAGGGCTATCGCGACCTCGAGTTCGACGTCTACGACACCGACTGGGAGTCGGAGGCCTATCTGACCGTCTCCGGCCAGAACTCCAACAATTCGGTGCGCGTCAACGACGCCTTCCTGCACGCGGTCGAGGCCGACGGCGAGTGGAGCCTGACGCGGCGCCTCGACGGCAAGATCCACAAGACGCTGAAGGCCGCCGACCTGTGGGAGAAGATCGGCTTTGCCGCCTGGGCCTCGGCCGACCCCGGCCTGCAGTACCACACGACGATCAACGACTGGCACACCTGCCCGGAATCGGGGCCGATCCGCGCCAGTAATCCGTGCTCGGAATACATGTTCCTCGACGATACGGCCTGCAATCTCGCTTCGCTCAACCTGCTGCCGTTCCGCGACCCCGAGACGCGCATCTTCGACGTCGCCTCCTACGAGCACGCGGTCCGGCTGTGGACGCTGACGCTCGAGATTTCGGTCATGATGGCGCAGTTCCCCTCGAAGGAAATCGCCAAGCTCTCCTACGACTACCGCACGCTCGGCCTCGGCTACGCCAACATCGGCGGCCTGCTGATGAGCTGCGGCATCGCCTATGACAGCGACGAGGGCCGCGCGATCTGCGGCGCGCTCTCCGCCGTCATGAC
>NZ_JBEKVH010000263.1:0-3625 GCF_049514155.1 Roseiarcus sp.
TCGTCATCGCGAGCAAAGCGAAGCGATCCAGACACGGGGATTGCGGCTGCGGCTTCGTCTGGATCGCTTCGCTGCCGCTCGCGATGACGGTCAGAGCCGCGTCGACCTAGGGGCAACTTACGTTAGCCGCCGCCTTCGCCCCTCACAGCTTATAGCCGATCTGCCACAGAAAATTCTTCCGCCAGGCGACGTCGTCCGCGCCTTCGACGCCCTTCGGCGAAAAGCCGTCGACGACGCCCAGCAAGCCCCTGCCCTGGTCGGTTTTGGCGACGATGACCTCGGTCGGGTTGGCGGTCGCGCAGAAGATGCGGCAGACCTCCGGAACCATCTTCAGCGCGTTGAGGACGTTGACCGGATAGAAGCCGTCGCCGAGGAAGACGATGAAGCAATGCCCGGCGGCGAGCGCCAGCGCGTTCTTCTCAGCCAGCGCGATCATCGCGGCGTCCGTGCCGGAGCTGCGCACCAGGCATTTGCCGGACGCTTCGCAGAAGGCGAGGCCGAACTTGATCCCCGGCGAATGACGTCGGTTTTTCATGAACCCCTCCCAACAGAATGGGAAGCGGTTCAGACTGCGGCGCGCAACTCCAGGCCGCCGGGTCCGGCAGTTCAAGCGACCGTCGCCCCGAAGCCGAGGTCATTGGTTCGAGTCCCAGCGGGCGCGCCAGCTTGTTCTCGGCAATGTTTCTCCTGGCGTTTTCCTGCGCCAGCCGGAACCAAAGTGAGAACTTGCGACGCTTGGATCGCTCGACGTGGCCCGGCGTCGCGCCGGCGTGTGCGGATCGCCAATGGTCGATCGGCGATATTCCGCATCGCGATCTACTCGCAACGATCCAAGGCCAGCCGCAGCGCCGCGCCGGCGGCGACTGCCTCGGTCGTCGCCGCAATGACGACGGTTCTGTCTGGCGGCAGATCGCGAAACAATTCCGGCTTGTCGCGCTTATGCGGCTGTATTGAAATCCGTCCCTCGGACCTTTCGGTTCGACACCAATCCAGGTTTCGGTAGGCTTCGCGCTTGGTCTTATAGCCGTAGCGGCGCATGAAATCCTTCTGCCAGGCCTTGTAAAGCGGCATGTATCGTCGCCAGTCGGAGAAATGCGCGTCAAGCGGCCAGATGAATCGGCTCTTGTCGAGGCATTCCAGCAACGCCCGCCCCAGCGCCTCGTTGTCTGCGTCCGGCGGCAGGTAGATCGCGTACCCGTCGTCCTCCTGCTCGATCAACCGATAGCCGGACATCGGCTGGAGGCAAATGAATCGGTCCGTCCGACTGACGTCGGCCCATTGGGTGAACGGCAAGTCAGGCGACGTCATTCTCGGATCCTCGTGATCGTAATCGACACGCCGCGCTCGCTTCCGTAATCGAGCGCCCAAAAGAGTTAGCGCCACTGCGTCGGAGAGGTGTATTCAGGGATCGCCAGCTGAAGCATCTTTGATTGTATCTTCGTGGGGTCGACATCAAACCTTGCGCGCGGCTCGTAGTCCGCGGCCGCGTCCACGTACTGCTTCAATTGCCCATAAATCCGCTGCGGATTCCGGATGTAGCTCATGCTCAACGTGTTCAGCGTTTTGTCGCTGATCGCAGTCCCCGTCGCCTCGTCGAAATGATCAAACGTCTTGGCCGTCGTCGGCACTTGTTTCGCGTTGGAAAGCTGCGCCTCGACATAGGTCTCAAAGGGCCCGCCCTGTTCGGCTATGCCCTTGCTCCATTCGATGCCGACCTTGCTGTTGTCGACGGTTCCACCAAGCCCTTCGACTTCCTTGGCGGGAGCGAGGGGCGATTCAGGCGCTGCCGGCGCCTTGGGCGCGATTTCGACGGCTGGATCGTCCGGGAAGCGCGGGCGCAGCGGGGGATTGTCATTGGCCCATACGTCGGCGGCGACGTCGAGCATCGACTTGGGCAAATGGCCGGGCTGGACGATCCCCGACAGGATTGCGCCCTGGAACAGGAACTGAGCCGCCGAAAGCAGATTCCCGTGTGCGGTCGGGGGCGTGTATTCGTAGGCGAGCCAGAACGATAGGCGACCCTCGAGAAAGGCATATTCCGCGAGCGCCTGCTCTTTCTCGGGCGGCGGAAGGTTCGCGCCTTCTCGCGCCAGATGGTCGCCAAATTGGATGACTCGTTTGCCGAATTCGACCGGCCCGAGGTCGTCGTATTCGCTCTCGAACGCCCGTTCGAGAGCGGTTGATCCGTGAGGCCCCCCATTGTCTGCGCCGATTCCCGCAGTCGTCGAAGCGTCGGGCGTCGGCCGCGTATCTTGATCGGCGGCGGCGCTCACGGACCCCGCCTCAGGTTCGGCGACCCGCGGGCCTGTCGGATCGGTCTCTCGCCTTGCCGCGCCGTGACCGGCGGGCGTCGAAGAAGGCGCCGGTCCTGCGGCGCCGTCCGTCGTCCAGCGGCCGTGCCAGTCTCGCGGCTCGTTGGGATCGTACTTGGTCAGGCTATCGTTGGCCACGGCAAGACGCTGCGCCGCGTCCGGGCTCAGTTCCGGCGTCCGTGTCAGAACCGCGGCGATCGCGGCGCGCGCGAGCTCGCCGCTGTTGAGGGCGCGAGCGATCGCCTGGAGGCTCGACTGCAGCCGGGCCGCGTCGCCATCTGCGTCGTATGCCGCCTTCATCAACGAAGCCATCTCCGCCTCTGACCGGAGCGCGAATCCCGCTTCCGTCCTGCGGAGCAGAGGCGTCCCGGCGAGCGACAGGCCGGCCGCCGTGCAACTCAGGCCAAGGCCTCCGGGTTCGTTCGTCAACCGATAGGTTCGCATCGCGCCTCCAGACCACAGCGGCGATTATGACATTGTATGTTCGCTGTTTGTTCTCATCAACATTTGGCGATATTATACTTGACGTAGCACGCAAGACGTAGTAGGTTGATTCCAATAGGAGTTAGCCATGTCTTCCGTCATTTCAGACCGCCACTTCCACGACGAACGCGCCGCCTATGCCTATGTAGAGGCTCGCATTTGGCCGACTGGCCCGACTTGCCCTCACTGCGGCAACGCCGACGCCTCGCGCATCCGGCTGATGGAAGGCAAATCGACCCGCATCGGCGTCCGCCAGTGCAACGAATGCCGCAAGCCCTTCACCGTGAAGGTTGGGACCATTTTCGAGTCGTCGCACGTTTCGCTGCGCCTTTGGCTGCAAGCGATCCATCTCGTTTGCTCGTCCAAGAAGGGTATCAGCGCGAACCAACTGCACCGCATTCTCGGCGTCACCCTGAAAACCGCGTGGTTCATGGGCCATCGCATCCGCGAGGCCATGCGCGACGGCGGGTTGTCGCTCCTCGGCGGCGGGGGAACCGTCGAAATCGACGAAACCATCATCGGTCGCGTCGAAGGCGCACCGAAGAAGGGGCCAGCGTTGAAAGGCCGCAGCGGTTACCGCAATACGGTGCTCACCGTCGTTGAGCGTGGTGGCTCGGCACGTTCTTTCCACGTCGACAGTGCCACCATCGCCAACATGAAGCCAATCATTCAGGCAAACGTGGCCCGCGAGGCGGCCGTAATGACCGACGAATATACCGCCTATCGTGAGATCGGCGCGGGCTTCGCCAGCCACGACACCGTGAACCACGGCCGCGACGAATACGTCCGCCGCGAGGGCGACAAGCTCGTCACCACCAATACCGTCGAAG
>NZ_JBEKVH010000264.1:0-3349 GCF_049514155.1 Roseiarcus sp.
TCGTGTCCTGGCCGAAAATCGTGATCTTGCCGCTTCGCGCCGGCGTCAGCCCCATCAGGCTGCGCAGGGTCGTCGTCTTTCCCGCGCCGTTGCGACCCAGCAACGCGGTGATTTTCCCCTCGGCGACCTCGATGCCGACGCCGTTGAGGATGTGGCTCTTGCCATAATAGGTGTGAAGGCCTTCGGCCACGAGCGCCGTCATGCCTTCTTCCCCAAATAGGCCTGTTGGACCGCCGCGTCGCCGGCGATCTCCTGGGGCAAGCCTTCCGCGAGCAGCCGGCCGCGATCGAGAACCGTGATGCGATCGGCAAGGCCGAACACCACACGCATGTCGTGCTCGATCAGCACGATCGCCATCTCGGCCCGGCGGTGCAGATCGCGAATGAGCTTAGTGACTGTGTAAGTTTCCTGATCGCCCATGCCCGCGGCCGGCTCGTCGAGCAGCAGGAGACGCGGCCGCAGCGTCAGCGCCATGGCGATCTCGGCGACGCGCTGGTCGCCGTGGGCGAGTTCGCCGACTAGGCGATCGGTCTTGCCGGTCAACCCGGCAAGATTGAGGATCTCGTCGATCCGGCCGCGCACCGCCGACTTCTCGGCGCGGCTGATCCACGGCCTCAGGCGATAGCCGGCGGCGATCTCGACGCCAATCTGCAGATTCTCGAAGACCGAAAGCTCAGGAAATATTTCGGTGATCTGAAAGGTCCGCGCCATGCCAATGGCGACGCGCCGATACGCCGGCATCGTCGTGACGTCGCGCCCGTCGAAGACGATTCTGCCTGCGCTGGGCGGAAAGAAGCCGCTGATCAAATTGAAGAAGGTCGTCTTGCCAGCGCCATTCGGCCCAATGATCGCGCGCAGTTCGCCGCGCGCGACGGCGAGCGAAATGTCGTCGACAGCCACCAGGCTTCCGAACCGCTTTCCGACGTTGACGACTTCCAAGACCTTGGCTGGCGGCGCCGAAGCGGCCTCGCTCGCCCCCTTCGTGTCTAACGCCGAACTCATGCTTGGCTCTTGCTTTTGACGAAGCCGAGAAGGCCGCGCGGAAAGAACAGCACAATGACGACGAACAGCGCGCCAACCCCCGACATCCAGTTGACAGTGACGCTGGAGAGATAGTCCTGAAGCACCACGAACACGGCGGCGCCGAGCAGCGGGCCCCAGAAATTGCGCATCCCCCCCATCACCGCCATCATGACGAAATCGCCCGACTGGCTGTAGTGAAGGCCGCGCGGATCGGCGAAATTGTTCACCAGCGCGTAGAGCGCTCCGGCGAAGCCCATGAAGAAGCAGGACAGAGAGAAGGCGATCCAGATGTGGCGATCGACGGGAATGCCGAGAAACCGCGCCCGCCGCTCGTTCTCGCGGATGGCGATCAGGGTGCGCCCGAACGGCGAGCGCAGGATGAAGGCCATGATCGCCAAGACAAGCGCGAAGCAGACGAGCACGAAATAGTAGAAGGTCTCCGAGTTCGACACGATGTCGAGCTTGAACAGGCCGAAGTCGATCGGCTGGCGCGAGAAGCCGCGCAAGCCGTCGTCGCCGCCGGTCAGCGAGCTCCACTGGAAGGCGATATAGTAGAAGACCTGCCCGATCGCGATCGTCACCATAGCGAAATAGACGCCGCGTCGGTGCGCGATGACCCATCCCAGCGCGGCGCCAACCAACCCGCCGAGCATCATGCCGCAGACAATCGCGAGCGGCGTGCTGGGGGCGAGAAACTTCAAGGCGAAGCCGGCGCCGTAGGCGCCCAGGCCGAAATAGGCGGCGTGGCCGAACGACAGCACGCCGGTGAAGCCGAGCAGAAAATTCACCGACATGGCGGCGAGCGCCAGCACCAGCACGCGCGTGCCCAGCGCCGTGTAGCCGCCGAGCGGGGGCATCCAGTACGGCGCGAGCGCCAGCAGCGCCCAGATCGCTAATAGCACGGCCAGCTTTCGGGTCGAGAGCGTCCCGGTCACGTCATCATGCCTTCTTCGCCCAACAGGCCGCGCGGGCGCGCGAGCAGGATGAACGCCATCAGCACGTACATGACCGCCTCGCTGGCGGCCGGCGCGAACACCGCCGTCACGCCGGAGGCGACTCCGATCAGCAGCCCGCCGATCAAGGTTCCCGTCAGGCTGCCGACGCCGCCGATGATGATGGCGATGAAGCTCGGCATTAGGAGGCCGGTTCCCATGGTCGGCTCGAGGCCGAGCTGCCCCGCCGCCAGCGCGCCAGCCAGCCCAGCGAGATAGATGCCGGCGGCGAAGTTGAGCGAGCGCAGAATCCGCACATTGACCCCCATCGCCGCGACCATCTCGAGATCGAGCGTGGCGGCGCGAATGCGAATGCCCAGCCGCGTGTAACGCAGCAGCGCGAAAATCAGCGCCACCGCGATCGTGACCGTCACGACCATGAAGATGCGATAGCCGGTGATGAAGAAGAGCTCGTGGCTCAGCGGGCGCGCAAGAAAGGGCGGGATCGTCACCGGCTTGCCTTGCGCGCCCCAGATGAAGCGCGTGCCGTCTTCAATGATGAACGCCAAGCCGAAGGTCATCAGCAGGCTGTAAAGCGGATCGCGGCCGTAGAGCGGGCGGATCAAAACCCCCTCGACGGCCAGGCCGATGACTGCAGTGAGCACCGGCGCAATCAGCAGCGCGCCCCAGAAGCCGACATAGGGCGTGATCGTGTAGGCGAGGTATCCGCCGATGACGAGAAACCCGCCGTGGGCGAAATTGATGACGTTGCTCAGATTGAGGATCAGCGACAGGCCGAGCGCCATCAGCGCATAGAATGCGCCGATGATCAGCCCGTTGGTGACGTTGAAAAGCAGAAGCTGCGTCATCGCGGCCTAAGCCGGCCATTGGATCTTGCAGCCTGTCGCGTCTTCGGGCGGCGCGGTCTCGTCGCCGGCGATCACATGGTCGACGCGAAACAGGTCCTCGGGATCGCCGGCGCCGCCGGATTGCGCCTCGCCGACGAAGGCCGACGTCATCAACTGATGGTCGCCGGGGCGATAGTAGCACTTGTTGGGCTGCAGCTTGATTTCAGGCGGCAGCTCGAAATTGCCGAGCGCCTTGGCGAGCGCGACCGAGTCGATCGTCTTCTGCTGATTGGCGACGCCCGCGAGCGTGTGAACCGACGCATAGCCGAACCAATTGCGCGCGGTCGGAACCTTGCCGTTGTTGACCTTGCGGATGTCGGCGACGAATTTATCCACCCCGGGAATGCCCGGCTGTTTCCAGTACCATTCGAACATCCAAATCCCGATGCGCGCTTCCGGAGGCATCGCCTCGAGCGATTCGAGTTCCTGCTGAAGGCCGGCGACGTGAATTTGCTGGTTGAGCCCGAACTGCACGATCTGCTTGAG
>NZ_JBEKVH010000265.1:0-3323 GCF_049514155.1 Roseiarcus sp.
GGCATCCGTAGGGCGCTTGCGCACCGCCGCGCTCGCCGCGCGCGGCTACAAGCCCCTCCGCCCGCGCCTGCTTGGCACGCGCGTCCCGTAATCCTGCTCCGACGCCTTTGCGCAAGCGCGCGGGGGCGTGTCCACTGTCGACATCTCGGCCGCCGCAAAGCCGCAGCCTCGATCCTTCCCGGCGTTTCCGAGGGCGCCGCCGTCCAAGGAGCCTGACGATGCGCTTTTCGCGCCCTGCAATTTCGACTGACGCCTCGACCGCCCGCGCCGATAAGCCAAGCGGCGCCCAGACGCCGCGCCCACGTTTGCGAGCCGCCTTGGCGGCGCTTTGCCTGGCGCTGATCTCGGCAGCCGCCTTCCTCTCGCCGGCCGTGGCGGAGGTTCTCGACACCAGCGCCCTGCCGCGCGTCGCCGGGGCCAAGGCGCTCTATGCCAGCCCGCTGTCGACGATCTACGCCGCGCCGGCGCCCGTCGCGCAGGCGGCTGCCGCCGTCGGCAAGGCGCTCGCCGGGGATGGTTGGCGGCAATATGCGGCGGCGAACGCTGACGAAGCCAAGACCGACGACGTGCAGGTGATGAACTTCAAGAAGGGGCCGCTGGCGCTCAGCGTGCTGGTCACCAAGTCCGATCCCGCCACGACCGCCAACGTCAATTACACCGCCAAGCCGCTCGCCAACGACCTGCCGTTTCCGCCCGACGCGACCGACATCGCCTTCGATCCCCACGAGCCCGTTCTCACCTGCGCCTCCAGCCAGCCGATCCCGGCGACGCTCGCCTTCTTCAACGGCGAACTCGCGCGCATGGGCTGGGCGCCGGCGCCGGCGGGGCGCAACCCCAACACCGACAAGGGCGCGCACGTCTACTTCGTCCGCCCCGATCACGCCCCGCTGCTGCTTGTCGTGCAGCGCGGCGACGACGGCGCGACCAAGATCGAACTGAAAGGCGTCGCGGCCGAGGACCTCGCCGCGGATCTCGCGCCGGCCAAGCCCGCCGCCGCTGCTTCCGCCGCCGCCGCGCCTGCTCCGACGCCGACGCCTGACGAAGTCAGCGCCGCCGTCGCCAAGCAAGCGCAGCAGGCGATCGCCGACATCGCCAAATCGGCCATGGCCGATGCGACCGCGCCCAAGGCCGCCGCGCCGCTGGCCCCCAGCGGTCCCGTCGAAACGCTTGCCGCCATGGAAGGGAACAATGCGACCATTCCGGTTCCGGCGACCGCCGAAGCCGTCAAATTCGACGGCGCCGAGGGCAAGCTCGCCTTCGAGACCGAATCCAGCATCGAGAGCGTCGTCGCCTTCTACCGCGCGGCGATGAAGCCGCTCGGCTGGCAGGCCGAGTCCTCCGGCATCGACAAGCCGAACATGGTCGTGCTCGACTTCTCCAAGGACGGCAAAGACATCGAGCTGACCCTCATGCATCCGATCGACAAGACCGAAGTCGACGCCTCCGGCGAAGGCCTGGTCAACGAAGCGGAGAAAGAGGCCGCCGCCCCGGCCCCGACCGCGGAGGATCTGGCGGTCGAGGAGACCGGCGGCTTTCCGGTGCCAAGCAACCATACCTTGGCCGAGGCCGAGGGCACGCCGCTCCGCCATGCGCTCACCGTCGAGACGCCGCTCGATCTGAAATCGGTGCTCGGGTTCTACCGGCAGGAGCTCGGCAAGCGCGGCTGGAAGGAAGAAGCGACGGGGGCCACAGTCGCCGACGATCGCGCGACGCTCGCCTTCACTTCGCCGGACGGTCCTGCGGTTCTGAAGCTGGAGCGCAAGGACGACGCGACGACCGTCAGCCTGGTCGTCAGCAATCAAGCCAAGGCGGCGCAGTCCGGCCTGCTGGCCAAGCCGGGCAAGGTCAAGGCGATGTTCGGCAATCTGCTCAGCGCCCCGGTGACGTTCACGATCAACAAGCAGACGGTGAAGGTGGCGCCGGGGGTCGGCGCCAACGGGCCGGGCGGCCCGACGCTCGAATTGCCGCCAGGCAAATACAAAGTGTCGATGAAGGCGGGTCCGCTCGAAGTCAGCGACGACGTCGAGGTCGGCGCTGGCGAAATCTGGGGCTTCATGGCCGGCCCCGGCGGCCTGATGCCGATGCAGATCCACTAAGGACAGGATTCCCTTCTCCCGCGAGCGGGAGAAGAGCCTGCCCCCGGGCGAAGTCCCGGGGGTGGCCGGCGCAGCCGGCCGGATGAGGGGGAGTCGCAGACTTGCCCTCACCCCCGACCCCTCTCCCGCAAGCGGGCGAGGGGAGAAAGGCGCGCGCGCCTACGCCCCCGCAGGCTTGATGCCGACCGCCGCCGAGACGCGCGCGAGTTCGCGTGGGTCCGACACGCCTTGGAAGTCGCGCCGCGGCGTGTAGGGCGCTTCGAGCTGCGCCGCTTCTTCGTCGCTGAGCGTGATCGACAAAGCGGCGACCGCATCGTCGATGTGCGAGGCCTTGCTCGCGCCGACGATCGGCGCGACGACGACCGGATTTCGCCGCAGCCAGGCGAGCGCGATCTGCGCCCGGCTGACGCCGCGCTTCGCCGCAATGGCGCCGACCGCGTCGACGATCGCGCAATCGCTGGTCTCGGTCGCGTCATAGAGCAGGTTGGCGAACGGATCGGATTGCGACCGCGTCGTCGCCTCCCCCCACGGCCGCGCCAACCGGCCCCGCGCCAGCGGGCTCCACACCATCGTCCCGACGCCTTCGTCGGCGCACAGCGGCAGCATCTCGCGCTCTTCCTCGCGCGCCAGCAGATTGTAATGATCCTGCATCGAGACGAAGCGCGCCCAGCCGTGCGCCTTCTGCAGGTGCACCGCCTTGCTGAACTCCCAGGCGTGCATCGACGACGCGCCGAGGTAGCGAACCTTGCCGGCCTTGACGACGTCGTGCAGCGCTTCAAGCGTCTCCTCCATCGGCGTCGTCGGGTCGAGGCGATGGATCTGGTAAAGATCGACGTAATCCATACCAAGGCGGCTGAGGCTGTGGTCGATCTCAGTCATGACGGCTTTGCGCGACAGGCCTGCGCCATTCGGGCCGGGCCGCATCACGTTCCTGAGCTTAGTCGCGACGACCAGATCGTCGCGCGCGCCGAAATCCTTGAGCGCGCGGCCGAGAATCTCTTCGCTCGAACCTTGCGAATACATGTTGGCGGTGTCGAAGAAATTGATCTCCTTTTCAATCGCATGGCGGATAAGCGGTCGGCTCGTCTCCTCGTCGAGCGACCACGCCGGATGCCCGCGCGCCGGATCGCCGAAAGTCATCGCGCCGATGCAGATCGGGGAGACATCGAGGCCGGTTCGGCCGAGCTTCACATATTGCATCTGACGGCCCTCGCTGGCATGGAGAAG
>NZ_JBEKVH010000266.1:0-3310 GCF_049514155.1 Roseiarcus sp.
AGAGCCTTCATCCGGAACAGCACCTGGACCCGCTTGCTCACCGGCGTGTCGCGCCAGGCGGGAAACGCCTTGGCAGCGGCCTCGATGGCTTCCTCGACTTCGTCGGCCGTGCACTGCGGCGCGAGCGCGATGATCGCGCCGGTCGAAGGATCGAAACACGGCATGTATTTTTGGCTGGCCGATTCCTTCCACTGGCCGCCGACGCCGTACTTCAGCTTCTTCGGCCGCTCGCCGCTGATGGGATCCGGCTCGCCTCGGGACCCGGCGGCAAAATAGTCGTTGAACATAACCCGCTCCTCGTGTTCCAAGTTCTGTCGCGGAGAAGCCGCGAGACGGCGTCGGCCGCGTCGTGTCGTCGTCTCGACGCGCAAATCGCCCGGGTGACGGCGCCGTCGTTCGGCTGTGGCGGGAACGACGGCAAGAGTCGACGACGTCGCATCGCGAAGGCGGCGGAGCGAACGTCCACCGCCGACGTTTCTCTATTTCGCTTGCGCCGGCGCTTGTCCCCACTTCTCAGGCAGCCACGGATAGTTGCGATCGCCGAGAGAGTTCGGATCGACCGCTTCCTTGAACTGTCTTTGGAAATCGAGAACGAAGGTCTGCGGCGCCTTGGCCATGCCGTCCCAGATTCTCTGGTCGGACCAGCCGATCTGCAGGTACAGGAGCTCCTTGCCGAGCGGCAGACCCTGGGCGACGCAGTCGGCGATCGCGTCCTCCATATGTTTGATGCACGCGTCGATCGAAGCGTCGCTGGCGGGGTCGTAGGAGACGAACTGCTCGAGGCCGAAATAGCCGCCGCCGCCCAAGGTGCTGCCGCAGCCCATCAGCGCGTCGCCGCCGCACTCGACCAGCAAATGACTCTGCTGATCTTCCTCGAAGCCCTTGATCGCGGTCGGGACGTAGCCCTTGACGAAATCCGGGGTTCCCGCCTGCATCCAGCTTCCCATGTAGCCGCCGGCCCAGATGAAGTTGCAGTGCTTATGGCCGAGCCGTTGCATGTACATGTTGGTGAATTCGGCCATGTCCTGTTGGCAATACCGCTCCACCTTGTAGCAGCCGGTCTGGGAGAGGATTTGGTCGAGGATCTTGTCCTGCAGCTGGATGCCGTCGACCGACTGCGCGGCCAGGATCAGTTGGAACGAAATCCTCGCCTTCTCGTTGATGGCGATGATTTCCGGATCCTTGGCGAGCGTCTCGACGTCGTTGAGGGTCTTGGTCGGATCGATGTAGGTCAGCCACAACGCTGTCGCCAAATTGGCGCCGGCCAGGTTCAACTGCCGGTGGAAGATGTAGCCGAGCCCGTTGTCGTAGATCGCGTAATAGCAGTTCGCCCACGCGTCCCAGTTCGGCGCGCCGATCGTGTAGGCGCGGAAGTTCTCGCCGATCGGCAGCCGATAGCCCGGCGGCCGACCCTTGACTTCCAACTCCGTCGGCCCCGGCCAATCCGCGAGCTTGATCGCGCATTTGGTGTAAGTGCCGAGACCGCCGCGCGACCCCAAGTTGCCGCGGGTGACGCCCCTGACGCTGGGACCGGGGCCTTCCGAGCAGAACCAGCCGGCGCCCGAGCCGAGCGAGCCGGTGCGAACGACCTTTCCGGCCGGGGTCACCCATTCCTGACCGAGCAGATTGTCGGAATTGTTGCCCATGTAATGGCTCGACGGGCCGCCGCCGAAATAGGCGCAGGCGCTCGCCACCACCGAGGTGGAGCTGCCCGCCCCGATGATGTTGCAGTTGAGCCCGCGCTTCATCGCCTCCGCCTGAAGCTGGGCGCAGATCACGTAGGGCTCGACGATGGCGAAGCGGTTCTTCTCGTCGATGTCGATGATGCGGTTCATCCGCCTGAGGTCGAGCTGGACCGTCGGCTCGTTGTCCTTCATCGGCGCGGCCCAGTGATACCAGCCGGTCGAAATCGGCTTGATCTTGATTTTGTATTTGTTGCAGACCTTGGTCACCGCCTGCACTTCGCGGGTCGAGGCCGGCATCACCACCGCCCACGGCCGCGGCATGTAGTGGCTGCGGTTCGGCCGCACGAGTTCGGCGAGCCACTCGAAGGCGTAGGAGTCGAGGAAAGCGGGATCGTCGGTGACGTTTTCCGTTCCGACGATGTCCTCGATGGCGCGATAGGCGTCTCTGGAGATTTCCATTTTTCGGATCCTTCCGCTCACAGGGCCATGTTGACGAGCTGGAGAATGTCGAGAACTTCCAGCTTGCCCTTCGTGCCCCGCACGGCGTCGATGAAGTTGCGCTCGCACCACGGGCAAGCGGTCACCAGGGCGTCCGCCCCGGTCGACTCGGCTTCCTCGATGCGCTCGCCTGCGGTCCATTCGGAGAACTTGGGATAGGCTTCCCGCGCCCCGCCCCCGGCGCCGCAGCACCAGGCGCCTTCCTTGATGCGCTCCATCTCGACCAGTTCGACGCCGGGAATGGCCTTCAGCACGTTGCGCGGCGCGTCGTAGACGCCGAAGGCGCCGTTGTAGCGCGGGCGCGGCGGGTCGTAGACGACGGCCTGGCCGAAGATCTTCTTCTCGACGCCGTCCCACGGCACGTAGTCTTCGCCTTGCCGGCCGAGATGGCAGGGATCGTGATAGGTGACCTTCATCGGCACGGGATTGGTCATCTTCAGCCGACCGTCCGTCACCATCTGGTCGAGCAGCTCGACCATGTGGACGACCTTGATCGTCGAGCCGGCGTGCTTCGTGTAAAGTCGCTTGAACGCGTAGTAGCAATCGGCGCACGGCGTGATGACCGTGTCGACGCCGGCCTTCTTCCACGCCGCCAGATTATGATCGGCGCTGTTGTGCAGCTGCTGGTCGACGCCGATGCTGAACGCCTTGCCGCCGCAGCAGCTCTCGGCCGCGCCCATGATGCCGAAGTCGACGCCGGCCTTCTTGAGAATCTCGACCGCGGTGCGGGCGACTTCGCTCTGCTCGCCGTCGAACGAATAGCGGCAGCCGGCGTGGAAGACATACTTCGCCGTGGTCTTGGTGAGGTCCTTGACGCCGAGATCCTTCGCCCAGTCGCCGCGCCGCTCGTGCGGCTCGCCCATCGTGTTGTAGTCCTTGCGAAGCGACTCCAGCATCGGCTGAAAGGCTTCGGGCAGATCGCCGTCCTCGACCAGCTTGGCGCGCAACTCGTGCATCGCCAGCAGCGGCTCCATGTCGTAGCGGCACACCTTGCAGGCGACGTCGCAGGACCCGCACATGTTGCACATGAACACGGAGTCCTTGACCTTGTCGGTCACCGTCGAGCGCCCGTCCATCAACGACAGCGAGGTGATCAGCCGACCGCCGGCCGAATAGGAATGGAATTT
>NZ_JBEKVH010000267.1:0-3300 GCF_049514155.1 Roseiarcus sp.
CTTGACCACGTCGTGCAGCGCTTCGAGCGTCTCCTCCATCGGCGTGGTCGGGTCGAGGCGATGGATCTGGTAGAGATCGACATTGTCCATGCCGAGGCGGCCGAGGCTGTGGTCGATCTCGGTCATCACCGCCTTGCGCGACAGGCCGGCGCCGTTCGGGCCGGGCCGCATCGGGTGCCTGAGCTTGGTCGCCACGACGAGATCGTCGCGGGCGCCGAAGGCCTTGAGGGCGCGGCCGAGAATCTCTTCGCTCGACCCTTGCGAATACATGTTGGCGGTGTCGAAGAAATTGATCCCTTGTTCGATCGCATGGCGGATCAGCGGCCGGCTCGTCGCCTCGTCGAGCGACCACACCGGATGCCCGCGCGTCGGATCGCCGTAGGTCATTGCGCCGATGCAGATGGCGGAGACGTCGAGGCCGGTTCGGCCGAGCTTCACGTATTGCATGCGGCGGTCCTGGCTGGCATGGACAAGCGGAGAGGTCTCCGGTCGCCAGGCTCAATACCGGAGAACTCTCCGTTTCGTCAAGCGGCGAACGGAGCCTGGGGGCGCGCATGATCGACGTAGGCGAGAGGCGGCGGGCCGACGCGCGGCAGAATCGCGAGCGCATTCTCGAGGCGGCGCGCGTCGCCTTCGCCGCCTCGCCGAACGCTTCGCTCAATTCGATCGCCAAGGCGGCCGGCGTCGGACCGGGCACGCTCTATCGCCACTTCCCGACCCGCGAGGCGCTGGTTCTCGCCGTCTATCGCAAGGAGATCGCGGCGCTGGTCGATCTTGCGCCGGCGCTGATCGCCGCGCAGCCTCCGCCCGAGGCCTTTCGCGCCTGGTGCGATCGCCTCGCCGATTACGGCCGGATGAAGCATGGGCTCGCCGAGGTGCTGCATGCGGCGATCACCGACCGCGACCATGAGGAAACCTATTGGCCGATGGTCGGCGCGCTCGACCAATTGCTCAAAGCCTGCGCCGCGGCCGGCGCGTTCCGCGCCGACGTCGACGCCGAAGACGTGCTGCTCGTCTTCGGCTTTCTCTGGCGCATCAAGCCGGGCCCGGGAAGCAAGGCCCAGGCTCGGCGGCTGATCGACTTGCTGATCGACGGGCTGCGGGCGGGGTGAGGCGCATCGCGGCGACAGTTCGAAAAAAGCTTCCTGAAAATCAGAAAGCAGGTTAGAATCCAGCTTTCGGATCGAGCAAGGCGGGGTTCGCGCCGACCGAGGAAGGCCAATATTTCGACAGGCGAAGCGAAAGGACGCCTAAGCCGCTGGAAAGTCGGGAACCGGCGAAATTTCCGCGCTTCGTTTCCGGCGCAAATCGACGCAAAACGCAGCAAAAACGAGGCCGCCCGCTTCGCTTTCGCTTCGCTCGATTTCGCTTCGTTTCGCCGAGCTGCGCCCCTTCTCCCGCTCGCGGGAGAAAAGCCTGCCCCCGGGCGAAGACCCGGGGGTGGCCAGGCGAAGCCTGGCCGGATGAGGGCGAGTCACGGGCGCCTGCCCTCACCCCAGCCCTCTCCCGCAAGCGGGCGAGGGGGTCACTTCGCCATCGCGGCTTTCAAATTCTCGTCGATCTTGTCGATGAAACCCTCGGTCGACGCCCACTTCTGCTCGGGGCCGACCAGCAGCGCGAGGTCCTTGGTCATGAAGCCGGCTTCGACGGTCGCGACGCAGACCTTCTCCAGCGTCGAGGCGAAGCGCGCCAGTTCCGCGTTGTCGTCGAGCTTGGCCCGGTGGGCGAGGCCACGCGTCCAGGCGAAGATCGAGGCGATCGAATTGGTCGAGGTGGCGCGGCCCTTCTGGTGCTCGCGGTAATGGCGGGTCACCGTGCCATGCGCGGCTTCCGCCTCGACCGTCTGGCCGTCGGGCGACAGCAGCACGCTGGTCATCAGGCCGAGCGAACCGTAGCCCTGCGCCACCGTGTCCGACTGCACGTCGCCGTCGTAGTTCTTGCACGCCCAGACATAGCCGCCCGACCACTTCAGCGCCGAGGCGACCATGTCGTCGATCAGCCGGTGCTCGTAGGTGACGCCGGCGGCGGCGAACTTGGCCTTGAACTCGGTCTCGAAGATCTCCTGGAACAGGTCCTTGAACCGCCCGTCGTAGGCCTTGAGGATGGTGTTCTTGGTCGACAGATAGACCGGGTACTTGCGGATCAAGCCGTAATTGAGGGAAGCGCGGGCGAAATCGCGGATCGAGTCGTCGAGGTTGTACATCGCCATCGCGACGCCGGCGCTCGGGAACTTGAACACCTCCTTTTCGATCACCTTGCCGTCGTCGCCCTCGAAACGGATGGTGAGCCGGCCCTTGCCGGGGACCTTGAAGTCGGTGGCCTTGTACTGATCGCCGTAGGCGTGGCGGCCGACGACGATCGGCTGCGTCCAGCCCGGCACCAGCCGCGGCACGTTGCGACAGATGATCGGCTCGCGGAAGATGACGCCGCCGAGGATGTTGCGGATCGTGCCGTTCGGGCTCTTCCACATCTCCTTGAGATGGAATTCCTTCACCCGCGCTTCGTCCGGCGTGATGGTCGCGCATTTGACGCCGACGCCGCAGGCCTTGATCGCGTGCGCCGCGTCGAT
This sequence comes from Roseiarcus sp., assembly GCF_049514155.1. Classification (GTDB taxonomy): domain Bacteria; phylum Pseudomonadota; class Alphaproteobacteria; order Rhizobiales; family Beijerinckiaceae; genus Roseiarcus. Next base: position 2,570 of record NZ_JBEKVH010000267.1, read on the forward strand.
CGTCACCTGGTCGTTGGTGGCGTCGCGATGCTCGACCGAGAGGTCGAAATACTGCAGCTCGACGTCGAGATAGGGATGGATGAGCTTGTCGCGGATGAGCTGCCAGATGATGCGGGTCATCTCGTCGCCGTCGAGTTCGACGACAGGGTTCTTCACTTTGATCTTGGGCATCGGCGGCTTTCCCGGCGTTTGCGGCGTGGCGAGGCGGAAGGAAGGCCGTATAGCATCGCCCCCGCGACGGTCAAAATCCTGCTTTCGACGGAGGCGCGCCTCGCCTCCTGCGGCAGCCGGCGAGGGGCGAACGGCGGCGCTCGCTTGACGGGTCCTGTCCGCAGCAAGACGATGCGCGCTCCCGCCGTCCGCCGTCCGGAATCCCGCCGCCCATGAGCGACAATCGTCCCGCCCACGCTCACGTCTTCCTCGGCGCCGCGCACGCTCAGAGCGAGCGCAACGTCTGGGCGGTGATCGCGCTGACCGGCGCGATGATGGTGGTCGAGATCGCCGGCGGCGCGATGTTCGGCTCGATCGCGCTCATCGCCGACGGCTTCCACATGAGCACCCACGCCGGCGCGCTGCTGCTCGCCGCGCTCGCCTATACGCTCGCGCGCCGCCGCGCCGACGATCCGCGCTTCACCTTCGGCACCGGCAAGTTCGGCGATCTCGCCGGCTTCGCCAGCGCGATCGTGCTGGCGATGATCGCGGCGCTGATCGCCTACGAGTCGATCGGCCGC
>NZ_JBEKVH010000268.1:0-3291 GCF_049514155.1 Roseiarcus sp.
AGGATGCCGAGCTTGTCGAGCCGATTGAGCGCGCATTCGCCGATGCGCGCGACGACCACCGCGCGGCAGTCGGCGACCGAGGCGACCGCGGCTTCCATCAGTTCGTCGGCTCGGTCGCAAACCGAGCCGCAGGCCGGGCGGTTAACGCGCGTCTCAAGGAGGCGCCAGCCGTCCGGGCGTACCTCCCAGATCTCGAAGTGGGTCGCCTGGCCGAAGTGCTCCGATACGCGCGCGCCCGAATGGGTGCCGATGGCGACGCGGACGGCGCGACTTTGCCCGGAGGCTGCCGGATCGGCGGTCATAGCGCCGCCGCCTCGGGGTTTTCCTCGGTCGACTGCCGAACGACGGTGGTGTAGGCGCGTTCCAGCAACTGCAGCGCGCCGCGGTAGCCGACGTAGGAGCGCGCCAGCACGACTTCGTCGGTTGTTGGATAACTGATCTCGACCAGCGGCGCGCCGATCTCGCCGGCGACGGCGGCTTCCCAGGTCGAGCCGAACACGATCGGGAATTCGCCGACGCGGGAATGTTTGGCGATCAATTCGTGGGCGCGGTGGCCGTCGGGCTCGAACGTCGGCTCGCCGTCGACGCCCGACGCCAGATCGCGGAACGCGGCGCGGATGGTCTCGCGCTCGCTTTCGGGCGGGTTCTCGGTGACGACGATGACGCCGGGATTGAGACCGAGATCGCCGACGAAGAATTTGGCGATCGCCAGCGCGTAGGCGCTCTCGCTGACGATGTTGATCTCGGACGGCAGGCGATACTGGCTGGCGCAGCCGGCATAGAAATGGGCGAAGTCGCGCAGATAGCGATAGTAGTCGCGCTCCTCCCGCTTGATGAAATGTTCCACCCGAGCGGGATCGGCGCCGACGGCGTCGCCGACCTGTCGGAGGAAGGCGGCGGTCGCTCGCGCGCCGATCGGAATCGCCGGGCGGTGAAGGAAGGGCTGGCCATAGACGTCTTCCAGGCGTCGCGCAGTGCCGAGCCCGAGCCACGGCGACAGCACCAGATTGAGCTCGGCCGACGGAATCGCCCGCCATTCGCTCAAGCCCTCGGAGGCGGGGCCGAACAGAATGTTCACTTCGAGGCCGACGCCCTCGAGGATGCGGCGGATCTCGGCGAGATCGCCGCGCCAGAACGGGTTCTGGTAGGGCAGCAGCGACCAGACGTTGACCAGCCCCTTGCGGGTCTCGGGATTGGCGCCGGCGCGCTCGGCGACATATTGGTCGAGGATGGCGCGGACAACCGTCTCATGGCCGATAAAATTCGTGCCGCGATAACCGAGCGTTTCGGCGAAGACGATCGGGACGCCGCGGCGGCGATAGGACTGGACGACATTGGCCACGTCGTCGCCGACCAGGCCGGGAATGCAGCCGCTTTGGACAACATAGAGCTCGGCATCCATCACCGTCAGGGTCGAGGAAATGAGCTCGTCGAGGCGGCCGACGCCGCCGAAGATCACCTCCTTGTTGCCGATGTTGGTGGACGGAACATGAAACTCGCCGCCCTGGTAGCCGGAGATACCGGAGAGCGCATGGAACTGCTTGGTCGCGCAACCCGGTCCACAATGGGTGATCGGGATCGCGCCCTCGATGGCGATAACCGAGGCGAGCGCACCGAGCGCGCAGGCGTAGCGCACCTGTTCGATCGGGCCGGCCGAGGCGGCGAAACTGCCGGCGCCTTCGTCGGCGAGGCGGGACTGGATGTTCATCGCGCTTCTCCCGCTCAGGCGGCGTCGCTGGCGGCGAGCGCGTAAGGGTTGGTCTCCTCCAGCCACCATTGCTGGTAGGGGAAGCGCGAATGCGCGGCGACGTCCTGATAGAATCGGCGGCGCGGCAGCACGCGCAGGATGGCGCGGCCGATGGTCAGCAGTCCCTCGTAGCCGAGGCCGTCGTTGGAATAGAAGATCGGCAGCACGGGAATGCCCATGCGTCCGGCGAGGATCGCCATCGAGCCGGAATGACGGCAGATGACGAAATCGGGCTTGGCCCGCTTCAGCGCCGCATGCGCCTGGAAATGCTGGTCGGGGCTCACCGTGAAATGCGGGATGTCGCCAGTCGTCTGGATGAGATGGCCGAGCGAATCCTGCTCAGCGTCGCGGCTGTCGGTCGAGGGGTCGTGATGGAACGAGAAGACGTCGTCGACGGCGACGCCGAGTTCGCGCAGGTCGGCGACGAGACCGTGGGCGAAGGCGGCGCCGGCGGCGACGAAGCCCCTCTTGCCTTTGAGCGCGACGCGCAGTCGGTCCAGCTCCGGCGCGATGCGCGCGCGTTCCGCGGCGATCACCGCTTCGACGAAACCCTCGCGCTTAGTGACGCGGGCGATGTCGCGCAGCCAGTTGTCGGTGGCCGCCAATCCGTAAGGCAGGGGGGCGCGGATCTCCTGCACGCCATATTCCTGCTCAAGGCCGGTCGCCAGATAGGACAGTACGAAGCACATGGTGACGGTCGCCGCCGCCGTCGACAGGTCGGCGAGACGCTCGAGCGAATTGCCGCCCATCACCAAATTGACGGTGAGGCCGAGCGGGTTGACCAGCGGCGAGAACACATCCGGCCCGCCGAGGTGAATGACGTTGAGGAGGTCGTCGCGCTTCTCGTTTGGCCGAGATGGCACGAGCCGGCGCAGGATGCCGTGCTCGATCACGTCCCAGCCCGACGACCAGTGGCGTGACTTGAAACCCTCGCAATGGAGGGGCACCACGGGAATGCCGATCTCATCCTCCAGTTGGCGGGCGGTTCCGTCGACGTCGTCGCCGATGATGCCGGTGGCGCAGGACGTCGCGACGAAGATGACGCGCGGGCGATGGCGCTCGTAGGCCTCACGAATAGCTGCAGCGAGCCGCTCGACCCCACCGAACACCATGTCCCGTTCGCCCAGGTTGGTGCAGATCGACTTGGGGTCCTCGGGCTTCCAGCCGCGCCGCGCGGCAAGGTCGCGCGAATAGCGTGAGGTGAACGACTGGCTCGAGGCGCAACCGATCGGCGAATGCTGGATGACCACCGCATCTTTGATGATGGTGGCGTTGGTGACCGCGATCTGCTCGGCGCACATCGACGCCTGCGAATAGGGGCTGGAGAGTTCGCAAAGCCGACGCCCGCCCTCGCCGCAATCGCGGCCGCAGCCGTAGGTGAAAGCGGAATCACGGGCCAGCTCCTGCGCTCGGCCTTCCCATTGCGTGATGGTGCCAAGGCGCTGCTCGCGGGTCTCGGCTTGCGGCGTTCGAAGGTTGATGGCCATCGGAGGCGGCTCTCCTTGATCGCGACGGCGCATCGTTTCGGAAGCGTCCGGGGAAAT
>NZ_JBEKVH010000269.1:0-3254 GCF_049514155.1 Roseiarcus sp.
GAGCCGCGGATCGCCTCGGCGAGCGCCTTGGTCTCGGCCGAGGCGCGGCCGGGCGCGAAGATCAGGCCCATGCTGGTCGAGGGCAGGCTCGGCAGACCCAGCTCCGCGCCGATCGGCTGCAAATCCTCGCCGACCATGCCGACCGGCAGCGCGGTCGCCGCGAGCCCGGCCCTGACGACGGTGATGACGGCGCTGTAGTTCTTGGAGAAGAACAGCGGGTGGGTCGGGCGCGGCCAGTCGCGCAACGCCTCTTCGGTGACCTTGCCCCACACGCACACCGGACTGCCGAGCGCGAGGGGAATCGGCGCCCCTTCCGGCGGCTTGAAGCGCTTTGAGGCGACCCACAGCAGCGGCTCCTCGCGCACCAGTTCGAACGCGCGCAGGCCCTCGTGATCGGTGACCAGCGCCAGTTCGATCGCCTTGGCCTGGACCTGGGCGGCGAGCTCGGCCGAGTTCTCGCAGACGACCGAGATTTCGACCAGCGGGTGGCGGCGGTTGAACAGCGTCAGGATGTTGGCGAGGAACGCCTCGGCGTAGTCGTCGGGAATGCCGAGCCGGACCGCGCCGTTGAGCCCTTTGCGCGAAATCGCCGCCATCGCCCCGGCCTCGACCTGGATCATTCGCCGCGCGAATTCGATCAGCCGCTCGCCCTCGCTGGTCAGCCGCGCCGAGCGGCCCTGGCGGACGAACAGGGCGCAGCCCAATTGTTGCTCGAGCCGGCGAATGTGCATCGAAACCGCCGATTGGGTCTTGTTGACCCGTTCGCCGGCGCGGGTGAACGAGCCGGTGTCGACGATGGCGATGAAGGAGCGGAGTTGATCGGTGTCGAGCATGACGATCCATCTTGGTTCGCGATGGATTACCTTACAAACATTCGTTGGACCGATCAATGGCGAATCGCGATAATGACGGCCAGAAATGAGGATTCCGGCGTCCGGCTCGCCGAAAATAGCGGTTCGAGCCGGATTTTCGCCCCAGGAGCTACCCATGTTGGACGTATCGAACGATTTTCGGCGTCATTCCGACTTCAGCACGATGATCCGGCGCGCGCTCAGCTGGCCGGCGCGCGTCGTCGAAGCCCGCCGCACTCTCGCCCAGCTCGCCCAGATGTCCGACCGCGAACTCAGCGACCTCGGCCTGTTGCGCGCCGACCTCGCCGACTGCACCGCCCTGGCGCTTGACGACGATCCGGGCGAGCGGCTCGCCCGCGCCCGCGCGGTCCGCGCCTGGTACGGTCGCCATCACGACCAGGCGGCCTGAAAGCCAAAGTCGGGCTCTTTCGGCCCGATCGGGGCGCCATGATGAAATTCGATGCGCGCGCTTCCTTGCAGGAGGCGCGCGTTTCTGGCTAGGGACGGAGCGGACGCGCTTTCGCGTCGGCTCGAGGTCCCGCCATGACAGTTGCCGCCTCCGTTTCCGGGGTCGAAATCCGCGCCGCCGCCTCGCCGCGCGCCGATGAAATCCTCAGCCCGCCGGCCCTCGCCTTCCTCGCCGACCTGCATCGCCGCTTCGACGCGCGCCGCAACGCGCTTCTCGCCCGGCGCGCCGAACGGCAGAAGCGCTTCGACGCCGGCGAGCTGCCTGACTTCCTGATCGAGACGCGGGCGATCCGCGAAGGCGGCTGGAAGGTCGCGCCGATTCCCGCCGATCTTCTCGACCGGCGGGTCGAGATCACCGGCCCGGTCGACCGCAAGATGATCGTCAACGCGCTCAACTCGGGCGCCAAAGTGTTCATGGCCGATTTCGAGGACGCGTCGTCGCCGGCTTTCGCCAACATGATCGAGGGCCAGGCCAACCTGCTCGATCTGTGGAACGGCCGCATCGACTTCACCGACGCGGCGAGCGGCAAGCTCTATGCGGTCAAGCCGAATCCGGCGGCGCTGATGGTCAGGCCGCGCGGCTGGCACCTCGACGAGCGCCACCTGCTCATCGACGGCAAGGTCATGTCGGGCTCGCTGTTCGATTTCGGCCTCTATGTCTTCCATAGCGCCCGGCTGCAGAAGGCCAAGGGCTCGACCCCGGCCTTCTACCTGCCCAAGCTCGAGAGCCATCGCGAAGCGCGGCTGTGGAACGACGTCTTCTCGCACGCCGAGGAGACGCTCGCGGTCGCGCACGGGACGTTTAAGGCGACGATCCTGATCGAGACGCTGCCGGCCGCGTTCGAGATGGACGAGATCCTGTTCGAGCTCAAGGACCACATCGTCGGCCTCAATTGCGGTCGCTGGGATTACATCTTCTCGTTCATCAAGCGGCTCGGCAGGAACCCGGCCTTCCTCACCCCCGATCGCGCGGCGATGACGATGGGCAAGGCGTTCCTCGCCGCCTATTCGCTGCTGCTGATCAAGACCTGCCACAAGCGCGGCGCCTTCGCGATGGGCGGCATGGCGGCGCAGATCCCGATCAAGGGCGATCTGGCGGCGAACGAGGCCGCTTTCGCCAAGGTGCGCGCCGACAAGGAGCGCGAAGCCGGCAACGGCCACGACGGCACCTGGGTCGCGCACCCCGACCTGGTGGCGGTCGCGCAGCAAGTGTTCGACCGGCTGATGCCGCAGGCCAACCAGCTCTCGGTGATGCGCGACGACGTCGAGGTGACGAGCGCCGACATGATCAAGGTCCACGACGGCGCGCGCACGGAGAACGGCCTGCGCGAGAACATCCGCGTCGGCGTGCAATATCTCGAAGCCTGGCTGCGCGGCCGCGGCGCCGTGCCGCTCTACAACCTGATGGAAGACGCCGCGACGGCGGAAATCTCGCGCGCGCAGGTGTGGCAATGGCTGCATCTCAAGGCCAAGCTCGACGACGGCCGCGTCGTCACGCCGGAGCTGTTCAGGGCGACCTTCGCCGACGAGTTGGCCAAGGTGCGCGCCGCGCTTGGGCCAGACGTCTACGACAACGGCCGCTTCGCCGAGGCGACGAAATTGTTCGAAGACATGTCGCTCGCCCCGACGTTCGAGGAGTTCTTGACCCTGCCGGCGTACAAGCTGATCGACTAGCCCTCACCCTGCCCTCTCCCGTTCGGGCTACCAGACTCACACAAGTCTCCGCAGGCGGGCGGGGGCCACGTCGATACTCCGCCGTCAACCGGCTTCGCCGGTCCTCCGCTCCGCTTCGGCCGCTTCGCGGTGACAGCGACGCATCGACGTGGCGATGGTTCGCCAAGCTCTTCGACGGGCAAACCCGGCCCGATCGGGCCAGGTTTGTCCGTCGAAGAGCTTGGTTGCGAGAGGCCTGAACCGCGCGCAGGGGTCAATGGC
>NZ_JBEKVH010000270.1:0-3179 GCF_049514155.1 Roseiarcus sp.
TACGTCGCCAAGGCCGAGATCAACCAGGATCTCTGCATCAAGTGCGGCCGCTGCCACATCGCCTGCGAAGACACTTCGCACCAGGCGATCTTCGCCAAGATCAACGGCGAGCGGCAATTCGTCGTCAACGACGCCGAATGCGTCGGCTGCAATCTGTGCGCGCTGGTCTGCCCGATCGAGGACTGCATCACGCTGGTCCACAAGACCGATGGCGTCGATCCGCGCACCGGTCGCCCCTACATGCAGCCCCCGCTCGCCTGGACCGCCCATCCCAACAACCCGGGGGCGGATGCGGCGGCGGCGGAATAGGCCGGTTCACAGTCAGCCGTCATGGCCGGGCTTGACCCGGCCATCCAAGCGGCGGCGCTTTGTGCAGACGATCCTCCGACCGACACTGTCTGGATGGCCGGGTCAAGCCCGGCCATGACGGCGGTATGCTCTCGTTTCGACCGCCGCCCTCTCACGGCTTGGCGGCGCCGCTCTTCTCGATCGCCCTCAGCAGCGCGTCGTTACGGCGATCGGCGTAGAAATTGTTGATGGCGAAAAACGCCCAGATCGCCGCCGGCAGCCAGCCGATGATGGTGAGCTGCAGGATCAGGCAGATGATCCCGGAGCCGATCATCCCCATGCTGAAGAAGGCGAGCCACGGCAGTAGTAACGCGAGCAGATAGCGCATCTCATCGGTCTCCGATCATTCCGCCGCCTGCCTTCGCTCCGGCGGCGCGCGCCACAAGTCCAGCAGACGGCGACGCTCCGCATCGGCCGCCGCAATCGCCTTCATCTTGACCGGGCCGTAGCCGCGGATCGTCTCCGGCAGGGCGGCGAGCGCGACGGCGAGATCGCGATTTTCCGGCGTCAGCCCGGCGCAAAGCTCGCCGACCAGCGCTTCATACTCGGCGATCATCGCCCGCTCGGCGCGGCGCTCGGCGAGGGCGCCGAACGGGTCGAAGCGCGTGCCGCGCAACCGCCGCAGTCGGGCGAGGAGGCGCAGCGCCGTCATCATCCATGGGCCATAGACGATCTTTTTCGGTTCGCCGCCGCGACCGTCGCCGCGCGCGAGCCACGACGGCGCGAGATAGAAGGTGAGCTTGAGATCGCCGTCGAAGGCGCCTTTCAGCTCGGCCGCGAAGGCGCCGTCGCTGTAGAGGCGCGCGACTTCATATTCGTCCTTGTAGGCCATCAGCTTGAACAGGCCGCGAGCGACCGCGCGCGCGAAGGCGTCGGCGCCCGGCGCGGATTGGCGCTCGGCCTCGGCCGCCAAGGCGACGCCGACGCGGTAGCGTTCGGCATAGGCGCGATCCTGGTAATCGGTCAGGAACGCGGCGCGCCGTTCGCTCAACGCTTCGAGGCTGTCGTCGCCCTGGGGCGCCGCCGGGCGCATGAAGGCGGCGAGCGCCGACGGATCGGCCGCGAGCGCGCGACCCCAGTCGAAGGCGGAAAGATTGGTTGCCGTCGCTTCGCCGTTGAGTTCGATCGCCCGCCTGAGCGCCGCCGCGCCGACCGGCAGCAGCCCCGCCTGATAGGCGGCGCCGAGCAGGACCATGTTGGCGCTCGCCGTCGCGCCGAATAGCGCCGAAGCCGCTGCGCTCGCTTCGATGAAGCGCGCGCCGTCGCCGCAGCGCGCCCGGATCGACGCCTTGATCCGCTCGGCCGGCAGGTCGAAGTCGGGCCGGCGGGTGAAGTCGCCGGGGAACAGTTCGGCGCTGTCGGCGACGACGGCGGTGGCGTCGGCGCGCATCGCCGCCAGCGCCGATTTGGCGCCCGTCGCGACGAGATCGCCGCCGAGCACGAGGTCGGCTTCGCCGGCGCCGACCCTCACCGCGTGGATATCTTCCGTCCGCGCCGCGATCTTGACGTGGCTGAACACCGCGCCGCCCTTTTGCGCCAGGCCGGCCATGTCGATCGCCGCCGCGCCCTTGCCTTCGAGATGCGCCGCCATTGCGATGATGGCGCCGACCGTCACCACGCCGGTCCCGCCGATTCCGCTGACCAGGATCGCGTAAGGCCTGGCCTCGACGCTCGGCAGAATCGGGTCGGGGCAGGGCGGCGGCGCGATTCCCACGGCGCGCGCTTTTGGTCGCGCGCCCTCGATGGTGACGAACGACGGACAGAAGCCGTCGACGCAGGAATAGTCCTTGTTGCAGGCCGTCTGGTCGATACGGCGCTTGCGGCCGAACTCGGTCTCGAGCGGCTGCACCGAGACGCAGTTCGACTTGACGCCGCAATCGCCGCAGCCTTCGCAGACGCGCGCGTTGATGAAGACGCGCTTGTCGGGATCGGGATATTGGCCGCGCTTGCGCCGCCGCCGCTTCTCCGCGGCGCAGGTCTGATCGTAGATCAGCACCGTCACGCCGTCGATCGCCGCGAGGTCCTTCTCGACTGCGAGCAGTTCGTCGCGCGGGCGGACGACGACGCCTTCCGGCCAGCGCGTCGCCGGCGGATACTTGCCGACGTCATCGGCGACGACCACGATGCGCTTCGCGCCGTCGGCTGCGACCTGCGCGGCGATCTGCGGCGGGTTGAGCCCGCCCTCGTGGCGTTGGCCGCCGGTCATCGCCACCGCGTCGTTGAACAGGATCTTGTAGGTGATGTTGACTTTTGCATCGATCGCCCAGCGCAGCGCGAGCGCGCCGGAGTGGTTGTAGGTGCCGTCGCCGAGGTTCTGGAACACATGCTTACGGCGGGAGAAGTGCGATTCGCCCACCCAATTGGCGCCTTCGCCGCCCATCTGCGTGTAGCCGTCGGTTCGCCGGTCCATGGATTGGGCCATGAAATGGCAGCCGATGCCGGCATAAGCGCGGGCGCCCTCGGGGATCACGGTCGAACGGTTGTGCGGGCAGCCCGAGCAGAAATAAGGCGGGCGCGCTGCTTCCTGCTTCATTTCGGCGAGCGCGCGCTCGACACGTTTCAACCGCTCGACGCGCGCCGCAAGCCCGGCGCCGGGGTGGCGTTTCAGCAATCGCTCGCCGATCGCGATCGCGATCCCGTTGGCGTCGAGCGCCCCCTTGGCGGGGAACAGCGCTTCGCCGTTCTCGTCCTTCTTGCCGATGCATATCGGCCGCTGCGGCGCGTCGTAGAGCGCCTCGCGCAATTGCGCTTCAACGAGCGAGCGCTTCTCCTCGACGACGATGACGAGGTCCAATCCGCGCGCAAACTCGCCGATTTCGCGGGGAACGATC
>NZ_JBEKVH010000271.1:0-3161 GCF_049514155.1 Roseiarcus sp.
AGGCGCCGCCATTCGTCGGCGTCGCCGCCGCTGGTCGCCAGCCGCGTCGCCAGCCGCTCGACCATGCCGCGGATCATCGCATCCTGCTGGCCGCCCTCCTGCGGCGGCGCGCCGCCGACCAGCGGCGGCTGAGCGCCGCCGCCGGTCAGCGCGGCGAGCCGCGCCTGCAAGGCCGGCGTCCATGCCGCCTTCGGCGGCGCGTCGCCGAGCAGCGCGCGATAGATCGCGATCGCCTTCTGCACGTCGCCGTCCTGCTCGGCGGCGAGGCCGAGATAGAAGCGCGCCGAGGGCAAGCCCGGTTGTTCGGCGAGCGCCTTGTCGAAGGCGGCGCGCGCGTCGGCGGTGACGATGCCGCCCGCGGCGCCGACCAAGGCCTCGCCGTAATCGGCGCGTCTGGCGGCGTCCTCGCCGTTGAGCCGCAGCGACTGCCTGTAGGCCTCGACCGCGTCGTCGAACCGTCCGAGACGCATATAGACCGGCGCGACCAGCGCCCAGGCCGGGCCGTTGTCGGGATCGTCGGCGAGCTGTTGCTCGACATGGGCGAGCGCCGCTTCGACCCCCGACATGCCGCGCGTGTCGACCTTGCGCGCGGCGAGCGGCGAATCGGGAAGGTCGGGCCGGCCCAGATCGGCGTAGAGCGCCAAGGCGACGACCGGCGCCGCGACGACGATGGCGATCGCCCAGCCGCGCCGCAGTCCCGGCGCGTCGGCGATCGCGCCGTCGGCGGTCGCCTCGCTGGCGGCGATCAGCCGCCGCGCCGCCTCGACGCGCGCGCCGGCGGCCTCGTCGGCGGGCAGAAAACCGCGCGCGACGTCACGCTCGATCTCGCCGAGCTGCGCCTTGTAGAAGGCCGCGTCGGCCGACGTCGCCGCGCCGCGCCGCGCGCCGCGGATGAGCGGCCAGACCGCGGCGAGCGCCGCCAGCCCCGTCATTCCCGCTAGCACGACCCATAACATCGCTTTTCGGCCTTTCGCGCCGGACGCGGCGGTTCTTAGAGCAAGTCGGCCGCGGCAGGAATAGGCAAGGCCCGTCCGCCGCCGCTGGAGGCCTCTCCTTGGCGACCGCGGCGGGTCCGCGCTTTGTCGGCGATCAAAGCCGCGGCAGGCGCAGGGTCGCCCTGAGCCCGCCGAGCGGGCTCTGCTCGAGCCGGAGGGCGCCGCCATAGGCGGCGGCGACGTCGACGACGATCGACAGGCCGAGTCCCGAGCCGGGACGCGACTCGTCGAGCCGCCGGCCGCGTTCCAGCGCCGCCGAGCGCTCGTTTTCGTCGAGCCCAGGCCCGTCGTCGTCGATCGAGGCGGTGAAATAGGGCCGCCCCGACGCCTCGGCGGAGGGCTCCGGCTCGGCGTGGACGACGATGCGCGTTCGCGCCCATTTGCCGGCGTTGTCGAGCAGGTTGCCGATCAGGTCGGTGAGGTCCTGCGATTCGCCGCGGAAGCGCAGCCCGTCGGGCGCCTCGACGACGAAGGCGATGCCGCGGTCGCGGTAGATCTTCTCGAAGGTGCGGATCAACTGTTCGACGACCGGCTTCACCTCGGTCGCCGAGCCCGCCGCTCCGGCGCGCGCCGCCGCCCGGGCGCGGTCGAGATAGAAGCTGACTTGGCGACGCATCACGCCGGCCTGCTCGCGCACCTTGTCGGCCAGCCGCGGGCTGCCCGAATCGGCTTCGTTGACGATGACGCTGAGCGGCGTCTTCAGGGCGTGAGCAAGGTTGCCGACCTGGGTGCGCGCGCGCTCGACCACGGCGCGATTGGACTCGAGCAGCAGATTGACCTCGCCGGCGAGCGGCGCGACGTCCTGCGGAAAGTCGCCGCTGATGCGTTCGGCCTCGCTGCGGCGGATCGCCGCCAGACCCTCCTGCAGCACGCGCAGCGGCCTGAGGCCGAAACGCACCGCCAGCGCGGTCGAGCCGAGCAGCGCCACCGCCAGCACCAGGAACGTCGCGGCGAGCGCATATTCGAACCGCTCGATCTGGGTCTGGATCACGTCGGCGTTGGCGGCGACCTGGATGAGATAGCGGCCCTCCTCGTCGTCGATCTCGCGCTCGATCATGCGCAGCGGCCTGTCGCCGGGGCCGACCACGTAACCGCTCCTGACCGCCCCGCGCGCGCTGGTCGAGTCGGCGTCGGCGAGGCTCGGCAATTGGGTGGCGAACAGCGAGCGCGAGGTGCGGATCTCGGGATGCGGCAGGTCGAGGCGGGTGATCTGCCAATACCAGCCGGAAAAGGCGAGCTCGAACTGTGGGTCGATGACCGGTAGCGCGCCGCCCTCGAGCTCGTCGCGCGCCGACGCCACGTTGGCGACCAGCGCCTTCAGATAGACGCCGAGCTGCTCGTCGAAATTCGCTTCGGTCGAGCGCGCGTCGAGCGCCGACAGGCCGAGTCCGGCGACGAGGAGGATCGACGAGCTCCAGAACGCGGCGGAGATGAACAGCCGCGAAGCGATCGACTGAGCGTTGAGCGCCTTGCGGATGGCCGCCAGTCCGAACCCGCCGCGGCTGGGCGAAACGGTCAGCGGGCGCTCCTGCGTTTGGCGCCGGTCTCCGCCTCGGGCTCGATCACGTAGCCGAGCCCGCGCGCGGTCTGGATGACGTCGACGCCGAGCTTCTTGCGCAGACGGCCGACGAAGACCTCTATAGTGTTGGAATCGCGGTCGAAGTCCTGGTCGTAGAGATGCTCGACGATCTCGCTGCGCGAGACGATTCGTCCGGCGTGATGCATCAGGTAGGAGAGCAGGCGATATTCGTGGCTGGTCAGTTTGACCGCGACGCCGTCGACGGTCACGCGGCCGGCGCGCGCGTCGAGCCTGACCGGGCCGGCGACGAGTTCGCTTGAAGCGTGTCCCGCGGCGCGGCGCAGCAGGGCGCGGATGCGGGCGAGCACTTCCTCCATGTGGAAGGGCTTGGCGACGTAATCGTCGGCGCCGGCGTCGAAGCCCTGCACCTTGTCGCTCCAACGATCGCGCGCGGTGAGGATCAGCACCGGCGTCGATCGGCCCGCCTTGCGCCAGGCTTCGAGCACCGCGACGCCGTCGCGCTTGGGCAGACCGATGTCGAGCACGATCGCGTCGTAGGGTTCGGTGTCGCCGAGGAACCAGCCCTCCTCGCCGTCGAAGGCGCGATCGACCGCATAGCCCGCCCCTTCCAGCGCGGCGGCGACCTG
>NZ_JBEKVH010000272.1:0-3062 GCF_049514155.1 Roseiarcus sp.
TGCGCGCCGCCTCGCCGACCGCCACGCCGAACGCGCGCCTGGTCGCGCTCGCCGATGCGGCGCTCGACCGCGGCGGCCGCATGATCGAGGCGGTCGCGGCGATCGGCCGCGGCGCGGAATGCTTCGAGGGCGAACCGTTCGCGTTGGAGCTCGCCTGAGCGAAGCGCCGGCGCGGGGGAGAAGCTCAGCGTCGCGAGACGACGGCGCGATAGACCAGCAGAACGACTATGGCGCCGATGATGGCGATGACGATGCTGTAGAGGTTAAGGCCGGTGACCGTGCCGTAGCCGAGCGCGCTGCTGATGTAGCCGCCGACGACGGCGCCGACCACGCCCAGCACGATGTCCATAATCAATCCGGACCCGGTCCTGTTGACCAGCTTGCTGCCGATGAAGCCGGCGATCAGGCCGAGCACGATCCAAGAAAGAAAGCCCATGGCGAGAACCCCCACGAAAAGCTCGCCCGTCTTCAAGCCTGAGGGCCGCGGCGCGAGTCGGGCGATGTTGCCCGCGCGATACGCGAAAGGCAAGCCGGCGGCCGCATTCCGGAGATTGCGGAACCGTCAGCGACGACACTGAATTCTTTGACTTTCTGGCCGAATCTCCAGCCCTGCGGCCGCGCCTTCCGATCGGCGGCGATTCCTGTCCGCGCCGGCGTGGACTAGGGTATGAGTCGGTGTGAACGCCGGGAGGCTCGAGTGACGCGCTTGGTCGGAATTGGGCTGCTGATCTGTGGACTCATCCTCAGCGGGGCCGCGGTCGCCCACGACCGCGCGCATCATGGGCAGCCGATCAAGCTCTGCACCCGCGACAACGGGGTCGCCTATAAGCCGGGAGACTATTGCTACACGAGCTGCGCCCCGGCGACCGCCTGCGACGTCGAGATGTGCTTCGGCGACGGGACCTGGATGAAGGTCTTCGCCTGCAAGCAGCGCGACTGCCGCAAGCTGTGCTGAGCGCTCCGGCGCGAGGCGCGGCTTGTCGAGGCGGGTGAGGCATGGCGCATTGGCTCTACCTGGCTCTGGCGATCGTTTTCGAGGTCTTCGGCGCCACCATGCTCAAGGTCGCGGCGGGCGCCCCGAGCTGGGCGCCGGCGGCGGGCGTCGCGGTCGGTTACGGCGCGGCCTTCGTGTGTCTGGGGTTCGCGCTGAGAATCGTGCCGGTCGGCGTCGCCTACGCGATCTGGTCGGGCGTCGGCACGGCGCTGGTGGCGCTGGTCGGCTGGGCGGCGTTCGGCCAAAAGCTGACGCTGGCCGGCGGGGCGGGCATTGCCCTGATCATCGTCGGCGTCGTCGTCGTCCAGTTCAATTCCACGGCGCATTGACGGCGCTCAAATGCCCGGGTCGCCGCCGCGGCTAAAGGCTGTGCGCCACTTGCCGGTCGCGGCGCGCCGCCCTAAAGGCAGGGCGGGCGAAGCGGGCGCTAGGCGTTGAACCTGGCTGTGGTTCCTTAAGGAGACGATCCGATGTCGCATAAGATTCTGGTCGCGCAAGGCGGTGGGCCGACGGCGGTGATCAACCAGTCGCTGGCCGGCGTAGCGCTCGAGGCGCGACGCTTTTCCGACATCACGCACGTCTATGGCGCGGTGCACGGCGTGCGCGGCATCATCGAAGAAGACCTCGTCGACCTTTCTCAGGAAACCACCGCCAATCTCGAAGCCGTCGCCGCCACGCCGGCCGCCGCGCTCGGCTCGACCCGCGACAAGCCCGACGTCAAATACTGCCAGGAAATCTTCAAGGTGCTGAAGGCGCACCAGATCGACACGTTCTGCTACATCGGCGGCAACGACTCTTCCGACACGGTGCGCATCGTAGCGGAAGAAGCGGCCAAGGCCGGCGAACAGATCCGCGCGATCCATATCCCCAAGACGGTCGACAACGACCTCGTCGGTTTCGATCACACGCCCGGCTACCCGTCGGCGGCGCGCTTCGTCGCCCAGGCGTTCGCCGGCGCCAACCTCGACAACGCCGCCCTGCCGGGCGTCTATTGCGCCGTCATCATGGGCCGCCACGCCGGCTTCCTCACCGCCGCCGGCGCTCTGGCGCGCAAGTTCCCCGGCGACGGCCCGCACCTCATCTACCTGCCGGAGCGCACCTTCGTCGTCGACAAGTTCCTCGCCGATGTGAAGGCGACCTACGCCAAATACGGCCGCTGCGTGATCGCCGCCTCGGAAGGCATCCACGACGAGTCCGGCGCGGCGATCATCACCAAGCTCGCCGGCGGCGCGGTGGAGAAGGACGCGCACGGCAACGTCCAGCTCTCCGGCACCGGCGCGCTCGCCGACCTGCTGTGCGAGGAGATCAAGAACAAGCTCGGCATCAAGCGCGTGCGCGGCGACACCTTCGGCTACCTGCAACGCTCGTTCCTCGGCTGCGTCTCCGACGTCGACCAGCGCGAGGCGCGCGAAGTCGGCGAGAAGGCGGTGCAATACGCGATGTGGGCGGGGCGCAACGGTTCGGTGGCGATCCGCCGCATCGCCGATTACGCCGCCGACTATCCGCTGATCCCGCTCGAGGACGTCGCCGGCAAGACGCGGGTGATGGAGGACGAGCTGATCGCGGCGGCCGGCAACGACGTCACGTCGAAGTTTTTCGATTACCTGCGGCCGCTGCTCGGGACGGACGGCTTGCCCGAAGTCGCGCGCCTGCGCGCCGGCAAGGTCGCCAAGGCGAAGAAGTGACGAAATGGCGCCGCGGTCGCCGGCCGCGCGCCTAGAAAATCGCTTGAAGACGTGGCCTTGGCCGCGTCTTTTCATTTTGTGGTTGAACGCGCTTGCGGACGCGGCCGCTGCGCGATCGGCGATCGCGCCTACGATTTCGCGCGTTCGGCTCGCCGTTTGCCGTCGAGCCGCAGTGCGCGCAGCGCCGGCGCGGCGGTGAGGCCCTGCACCAAAGCCGAGAACGCGACGACGGCGAACGCGCCGACGAGGATCTGGTCGCGGTAGGGCGCTTCGGCGGGCAGCGCCAGCGCCAGCGCCAAGGCGAGCGCGCCGCGCAATCCGCTCCACCACAGGAAATGCGCTTCGCGCCAGCCGAACGCCCAGCGCGTGCGCGAGAAGGCGAG
>NZ_JBEKVH010000273.1:0-3049 GCF_049514155.1 Roseiarcus sp.
CCGACCAACGAGGAGATGATCACCGAGATCTTCCGCGCCAGCGTGCGCTCGTACAAGGATCTGCCGCTCAATCTCTACCACATCCAGTGGAAGTTCCGCGACGAGGTCAGGCCGCGCTTCGGCGTCATGCGCTCGCGCGAGTTCCTGATGAAGGACGCCTATTCCTTCGACCTCGACGCGGCGGGCGCGCGCCTTTCCTACTACAAGATGTTCGTCGCCTATCTGCGCACCTTCGCGCGCTTCGGACTGACCGCCATTCCGATGAAGGCCGACAGCGGGCCGATCGGCGGCGACCTGTCGCACGAGTTCATCATCCTGGCCGACACCGGCGAGAGCGAAGTGTTCTGCCACCGCGACTATCTCGGCTTCGCCCCGCCGGCGGAGACGATTGATTTTTCCGACGCCGACGCGATGCGGGCGGTGTTCGAGCAATGGACCTCGCTCTATGCGGCGACCTCGGAGCAGCACGACGCCGCGGCGTTTGCGGCGCTGCCGGAGAAATCGCGCATTTCGGCGCGCGGCATCGAAGTCGGCCATATTTTCTACTTCGGCGAGAAGTACTCCGGTCCGATGAAGGCGGTCGTCAACGGCCCGGACGGCAAGGAGCGCAGCGTGCACATGGGGTCCTACGGCATCGGCCCGAGCCGGCTCGCGGCGGCGTTGATCGAAGCCAACCACGACGAAGCCGGCATGATCTGGCCCGAGGCGGCGGCGCCGTTTTCGGTCGGCCTCGCCAATCTCAAGCCCGGCGACTTGGCCTGCGACGGCGCCTGCGCGCGGCTCTATGCCGAGCTGGCAAAACGCGGAATCGACGTGCTCTACGACGATCGCGACGAGCGGCCGGGGGCGAAGTTCGCCACCCTCGATCTTATCGGCCTGCCGCATCAGGTCCTGGTCGGCCCTAGGGGCCTCGCCGAAGGCAAGGTCGAGCTCAAGGATCGCCGCAGCGGCGCGCGCGAGCTGGTCAGTCTCGAGGCGGCGATCGACAAGCTGGGCGGGAAAGCGTGACTTGCCCTCATCCGGCCGCTTCGCGGCCACCTTCTCCCGCAGGCGGGAGAAGGGACGCGCCCCCTCTCCCGCATAGCCCGTTCGAAGAACGGGCGTTCTTCCGAACGCCCGTTGCGGGAGAGGGCTGGGGTGAGGGGGAGCCACGATGACCGCCTCCGCGCTCGAGGCCGCGTCCGCCGCTGCGCCGCCCGCAGCGACGCGGCCGTTCTCGGCCTTCGAATGGATGGTCGCCTTCCGCTACTTGCGCGCGCGCCGCGCGCACGGTTCGGTGTCGGTGATCGCCGGCTTCTCCTTCGCCGGCATCGTGCTCGGCGTGATGGCGCTGATCGTCGTCATGTCGGTGATGAACGGTTTTCATCACGACCTGATGGAGAAGATGATCGGCCTCAACGGCCACGTCTTCTTGCAGGGCGTCGAAAAGCCGCTGACCGACTACGACGCGGTGACCGAGCGCGTCAGCAAGGTGCCCGGCGTCGCATTGGCGCTGCCGCTGGTCGAGGGCCAGGCCTTCGCCACTTCGCCGTTCAATTCCGGCCCGGCGCTGGTGCGCGGCGTGCGCGAAGCCGACCTCAAGCGCCTGCCGGGCATCGAGGGCCACATCACCCAGGGCACGCTCGACGGCTTCGATTCCGGACCGGGCGTCGCGATCGGCGCGCGGCTCGCCGAGCATCTCAGCTTGCGCGTCGGCGACAAGATCACCCTGATCGCGCCGCGCGGCGCTGAGACGCCGTTCGGCGTCACGCCGCGGGTCAAGAGCTATGTCGTCGCGGCGATCTTCCAGATCGGCATGGCGACGTTCGACAACACCTTCGTCTTCATGCCGCTTTCCGAAGCGCAGGCCTATTTCAATCTCGACGGCCAGGCCAACGTGATCGAGGTCTATGTCGACGACCCCGAGCGCATGGACGCGATGCGCGAGCGCATCGCCGCCGCCGAACAGCGGCCGATGATCGACACCGACTGGCGCCAGCTCAACAAGAGCTTCTTCGACGTGCTGACGGTCGAGGCCAACGTGATGTTCGCCATCCTGACGCTGATCGTGCTGGTGGCGGCGCTCAACATCATTTCCGGCCTGATCATGCTGGTGCAGGACAAGGCGCGCGCGATCGCGGTGCTGCGCACGATGGGGGCGACGCGCGGCGCGATCATGCGCATCTTCCTCATCATCGGCGCGACGATCGGCTTCGTCGGCACCGCCTGCGGCCTCGCGCTCGGCCTGATCGTCGCCGAAAACGTCGAGCCGATCCGCAAGGGCTTGAGCTGGCTCACCGGCCGCAACCTGTTCCCGGCCGAATTCTACTACCTGTCGCAACTGCCTTCGCGCGTCGAGGCGCGCGACGTGATCGCGGTCGCCGCGCTGGCGCTGATCCTGTCGCTGCTGGCGACGATCTATCCGTCGTGGCGGGCGGCGCGGCTCGATCCGGTCGAGGCGCTGCGCTATGAGTGACGAGGCGGTGCTGCGGCTCGAGGCGATCGAGCGCCGATACGGCCGCGGCGAGACGACGATCGAGGTGCTGAACGGCGCCGAGCTGTCGCTGAAGGCCGGCGAGTCGGTGGCGCTGATCGCGCCGTCGGGCGCCGGCAAATCGACGCTGTTGCACATCGCCGGGCTGCTCGAACGGGCCGATTCCGGCGAGGTCCATGTCGGCGGCCATGCCACCTCAACCATGAACGAGGAGGGCCGCACGGCGCTGCGCCGCTCGGAGATCGGCTTCGTCTATCAGTTCCATCACCTGCTGCCGGAATTCTCGGCGCTGGAGAACGTCGTCATTCCGCAGATGATCGCCGGCTTGAAGCGCGCCGAAGCGGCGGCGCGGGCGCGCGAGCTGCTCGGCTTCCTCGGCCTCGCCGCGCGCGAGAGCCATCGCCCGGCCGAGCTGTCGGGCGGCGAGCAGCAGCGCGTCGCCCTCGCCCGCGCGCTGGCCAACGCGCCGCGCGTCCTGCTCGCCGACGAGCCGACCGGCAACCTCGACCCCAAGACCGCCGATCACGTCTTCGACACGCTGACCTCGCTGGTCAAGGCGAGCCGCGTCGCCGCGCT
>NZ_JBEKVH010000274.1:0-3047 GCF_049514155.1 Roseiarcus sp.
CCACCTCGGCCGAAAAAGTCACCCGCCGCGCCGCGCGCATCGACGCGATGGAGTTCAGCGAGGAAGCGGACAAGGTCGAGACGCAGCCGAGCTTGAGGCTGGCGACGGGCGGGGAGTAGGGGAGGGGCGTCCGCGCAAATCCGCCATTGACAGAATCGCGGTGCGAGCTCAATCGTGACGCTGCCTCCATCGGTGATCGGCGCAGGTGTGCCGTGTCACGAGACGATGGGGCAACGGAGAACTGATACGGTTTCCGGCTGATTGACTCGACGGGTTGACTCGACGGGGTGTGGATTCCCGTCGGGGTTATCTGCTGGTAGATAGAACGGCCATGAATCGCGGGAGGCGGGCATGGCTTACGTTGCCGGTCATCTGAGCGTTGCGGCGTTGGAGGAGCGGTACGAGGCGTGCGAGGACGTGATGTCTTCGCGGCATTTCCAGACGATCTGGCTGTTGGCGAAAGGTCATTCGACCGGCGAGGTGGCGGCGATGACCTCGTTTGGCCAGCGTTGGATCGAACAACTCGTGGAGCGCTACAACGCGCTTGGACCTTCGGCGATGGGCGATCTACGTCGAGGCAACGGCGCGTCGGCGAAGGTTCTGACGCTGGAGCTCTTGCAACGTCTGCGCGCGCGTTTGGCCGATCCGCCGCCCGACGGCGGGGTTTGGACGAGCGGCCAGGTTGCGCGCTGGATGGCGGGCGAACTGGGGCTGGCCTCGCTTGCGCCGCAACGCGGTTGGGAGGCGTTGCAGGCGATCGGCTGGTCGATTCAGAAGCCGCGGCCGCGCAATCCGAAAGCGGCGACGCTCACGGAGCAAGAGGCGTTCAAAAAAAAGTCGCCGAGGTCGTCGCCGAGGAAGCGGCGCGCCATCCCGACACGCCGGTCGAAGCCTTCGCGACCGACGAGCACCGGATCGGCCTGAAGCCGGTGACCCGCCGGGTCTGGGCGCCGGTCGGCGAGCGGCCGATCGCCCACGGCCATCATCGCTTCGAATGGCTCTACGTCACGGCGTTCGTCTCTCCGGCCACGGGCGAAAGCTTCTGGTATGTCTCGAACGGGGTGTCCAAGCCGTTCTTCGAGGCGCTGTTGCGGCTGTTCGCCGAGGAAGCCGGCGCCGGGAGCGAGCGGCGCATCGTCCTCACGCTCGACAACGCCGGCTGGCACAGCGAGGCGTCCCTCGCCGTGCCGGACGGTCTGCGCCTCGTCTTCCAGCCCGCCTACACCCCGGAGGTGCAGCCGGCCGAAACGCTGTGGACGCTGGTCGACGAGCCCGTCGTCAACAAGCACATCCCAACCCTCGAGGCCCTCGAGGAAATCATCTCCGCGCGATGCGCCGCCCTCGCCAGCGAACGCGAAAAAATCAGGGGCCAAGCCGGCTTCCACTGGTGGCCAAAAATCGCCAACCCGAGGTGATCACCCGGAAACCGTATGAAATGACGAACGCCATCGCTGGCGCCGCTGTGCGCCTTTCTTACCTCAAAATCCGCGACGTTACGACCAAGGACGAGGAGGCCAACGGTGCCTCGACCTACGTGGCCGTGTTTCCCGCTGCAGAAATCCTGAAGATCGGGACGGACGGGAATCTTCGTTCGTATATTCCTGCGCACGTGGGCAAGAAGAGAAATTTGGTTCACAAGGCGATTGCCAAGACTATTAGAGAGAATCCGGATCGCTTCTCCCAATTGAATTCTGGATTCCTTATCGGAGCCTCAAGCATTGCCGTCGACGACAACAAAAAGACCGTCACGCTGAAACATGCTTCTGTGAACAACGGCGCGCAGTCGCAGGGCGAAATTAAGCTGTACATGGACCAATGTGAAGAAAGCGGTGAGACTCCGGTCGACTTCGCGATTCGTTGTGAACTTTCGATCGAACCTGATGCATCGGCCCGCACGAGTATTGCCGTCGCAAGAAATACAGCTACTCGGATCGAAGCCATCTCGATCGCAGGCAAGCACGGCTATTTTGAGGAACTGAGCGCGTCTTTCAGAAAGGCGCATCCGAGCCTTGAGCTTGCTCGATCAGAGACTGATGTTGAGGATAAGTATGTCGATACTCGACTGCTTCTTCAAATTCTGTGGGCGATGATGCCCGAGGAGCTTGCCCCCGAGCATAGGCGGACGATGGAGGCGCGGATGCGCGCCTACAAGAACGCGGCATATTGTTTGCAAGATTTTATGGAAGACTTCGATCGGCGAGCGACCGACCGAGGCAGCGCCGCGAGATACGCCTACTTCATCGACATGGCTGGTTGCGCCTGGCGGGAATACGAACGCTGGAAGAGGCACGGCCAATGGAACGACAAGCGCCTGCTGGAGCGTCTTCGGCAGGCTGTTCGCAGCGACGAGGGTATCATCAGGGAGATATCGGACGGTATCGTGTTTCCGATCCTTTCGGCGCTGTCGAGGTTTGCAAAGCAGGATAGGACCGGCCATTGGACGATCGTCTATCCGAGAGTATTTCACGACGACGACATGCTGATCGCGGCAAGGCGTCAATTGACCCAATGCGGTGGTCGCCCGATGCTGATGGGCAGGTCGGGTGCCGCGTATGAGGCACTAATGATCTTGACGGAAATGGCCGAACGCTATTCGGCCCACGCCACCGCCTCCTAATCGTAGCAGTCGCCGGCAGGTCGAGGGGTTTGCCACCTGCCGGCTGTCCGCTCACTCGATCGCGCTACAAGAAACAAAGAGCATACGGTGAGATATTCAGCTGAAGCATTGCAGGCGATGCGCCGGCGCGGCGAAAGCAAGAGCGATTGGTTGCGCGCCGCCGATATGACGGAAGCGGAAATCGAGGCGGCGATCGCCGCGGACCCCGAGGAAGCGGGGATGATAGTTGATTGGTCGCGCGCTTCCACCGAAGTGCCGCAGTCGAAAGCCGTCTGCAACAAGGGCGACGATTAGCGATAGGGCATCCCGTCGATCGATGCGCCGCTCACCCTCACCCCAACCCCTCTCCCGCAAGCGGGCGAGGGGCTTTGCGGCGCGATCCCTTCTCCCGCTCGCGGGAGAAGGTGGACGCGCGAAGCGCGGCCGGATG
>NZ_JBEKVH010000275.1:0-3022 GCF_049514155.1 Roseiarcus sp.
CGAGCTATGCGCCCGCGACCGGGCGCGAGCTGGTCGCCGAATTGGGCGCCGACATCGCCACCCGTCTGGCGCAGACCCGCGCGCTGACCGTGCTCGCGGTCGACGCGCCGAGCGAAAACGAGGCGCAGAAAGCGGGCGACTACCTGGTCGAGGTCCGGCTCGGCCAAGGTCGGGTCAGCGCCATTCAGCTGCGCCTGCTCAATCTGCCGGAGCGCCAGATTCTTTGGGCCGCGTCGTTCGCCGACAGCGGCCAGTATTTCGAGCGGGTGGCGATCACGCTGAACACGATTCTGCGCCATATCGAGGATCGCGAGATCTCGCAGCGCGATGGCGGCGACGGTTTGCGCGTCGCCTATCGGTTCACCTTGGAGGCGCAGCGGCTGCTCAACGCGATCGACCTGCCGTCGATCCGGCGCGCGCGCCGCCTGCTGAAGTCGGCGCAGACCATCGCTCCCGACTTCGTGCCGACCATCGCCGCGCTAGCGCGATCGCACGTCATGGAATGGCTGGTGCGGGCGCCTTTTGAAGTTGCGCCGTTGGAGTACGCCGAGCAGTTGGCCAAGCAGGCGATCGCGATCAGTCCCGACGACCACCGCGGCTATCACGAGCTCGGACTGGTGCGCGTCTATCGACGGCGGCTCGACGAAGGCATCGAGTGTCTCAACCGCGCGGCGAGCCTGTGTCCCGAAGACAAGGGCGTTTGCGCCGACCTCGCCGACGCGCTGGTTTTCAATGGTCAATCGCGCGAAGCGATCGCCATGCTCGACGAGCTGGTCCGCTCCTTCGATCCCGGCGGCGATTACGTCCGTTGGGTGCTCGCCGGCGCCCATTTCGCCCGCGAGGACTATGGAGCGACGTTGCTGCAGATCAAGCAGATGAGCAATCCGGCGCCGGCGTTCCGCATCTCCGCCGCCGCGCGCGCCCTGATTGGCGACCTCGCCGGGGCGCGGCGCGTGATGAAGGCGTCGATGAACTTCAACCCCAACTTCGATCTTCGGTCGTGGATGGCGATGGCGCCCTGTCGCAACAAGGACTTCGTCCAACGTTACACGGAAGGTCTGAAGATCGCGGGATTTAGCTGACCGGCGGTTGAAGACCTCCGAATCGGGGGCTTGTCGCTCGGCGCGGCGCGTGGCCGTCGGGCGTTGCAATGAGGCCGCCATTTGGCGATGACGATCCTGGCCTCCGCGAGGAAATTGCCGGAAACGCGTCGCCAAGGCGAGCGTTTGGCGCGCCAATGCTGTGACGAAAAGTGGGCAGGCGAGGGTTAGCAAGGTTGGAAAGCGGAGCGCTTCACGTCGAAGATGCGTGGCTCAAGCGGCGCCGGCAAATGGCGCGGCTGTTGCGAGTGGCGAGTCGATTTTCAAGCAGGCGACCGTCGCTTGGCTGGGCGGATGCGCGCTGACGGACGTTATCGCACGCGTTCGGCGAGGCTAACGCCGCGAGGGTCGACGGCTCCGCCGCTCGACCGGCATGTCCGTCCATCCGCGCCGCGGCAACCCTGCGGCGGAACGTAACCTCATCAATCGAGCGGACGAGCGATCTTGGAATTCCGCCCGCGCACGGGTCGGCGCCGCATCGCCGGACGGCGCTGAGCGGCAAGACGCCAGCCTGGTTGGCGCCCGCTCGGAGTCGCTGTCGTCAATTCCGGCGAGTTCCGCCTCGCGAGGCGAGGCTCGCGCGGCAAGCCAGCGGACCGCTTCGGGTCATGGGGCGCCGGTCGTATCGGTCGCCCGCCGCAGGTCGGTTTAACGGTTGCGAGCGATCGGCTTGACGGTTACGCATGCGCGGATCGCAGTCGTTTGACGCTCCGACAAGGCGAAGCCGCGCCAACGCCAACCAAGAGCGCCGCCCATGCGCGCCGGCGCGGCAATCCAACCGCGCGGATTGTCGGTGAACGCGTTCACCGGTCAGGACATAATGGCGCGCCTCCGGCTAAGTTCGTAATGATCTTGTCGACGTCGGCCTGTTTTTGCGCTTTTGCGTCTTCCGGGCTCTTGGCCTTGTCGAACACGACAATCGCCGTCACCTTGTCAAAGGTGGCGATAGGGCCATAACGATCGCTGTCGCACAGCGTATATTTAACGATGATGCGTCCCGAGTACGTATGGCTCGATTCGTCGAATCGGTCCAAAAAGACTTGCTCATCGTAATTTTTGCTTTCTGCAAGAGCGAAGATCGGCGACAGCAAGATCGCTGCGGTCAAGACTCCCCGCTTCAAGACTGCCTCCCTCGGCGCGGATACGCGGCGAAGAAGCTACCCCTGATGCGGACTTGGCTAAAGGACGCGAAGCGTTACAAAACGCCGCCTGGGTCAGTTCTCGGCGGAAATCAACAGCCTTGGGTCCAGTTCAATCCGCTCTCTCTGATGAACGCCAATAAGGGGGTGTTCGGCGTCAACCTGGGTCAAATGTGGGGCGAAGTCGCCCGGATGCGGCGCTGGATGGATCAGCTCGAGTCCGAGGGGCTCGGGATCATGGCCGCCGACATGGGCCTTCAGTCGTGGGGGCTTCCGGATTTGGAGGTGATCCACGCGCCGGAATGAGCGACTGAATGGAAGGCCCAAAGACGATCTTCGGCTTAAGGACCGACAGCGGCCGCGACGCGATGCGGCAGCGCATGTCGCTTCGACATTTCGCTCGCCGAAAGCCGCCAGCCCGCTTCTGGCCGCTAGCGGACGCAATCTTAGCCTGACCGAGGTCTCCTTCTGAAGGATCTCGGTTTAGGCGGCCTTTACCAGTCGAACAGCGAGCGGCTGTCGGTTGAATTCCGCACTGTCGAATTAACCTGGCCGCAAGTGGCTCCGCCTAGATTGCCGGTACTCCGAGCGACGAAGTCAACGCGCCGGACGGCATGTTTTCTGGAGCAGGAGCAAGGTAATGATCAAGTCCCTCAAGTCTTTCGTCGCCAACGAGTCCGGCGCGACCGCGATCGAATACGCGCTTATCGCCTCGCTGATCGCCGTCTTCCTCATCGGCGCTCTGTCGGCCCTCGGCACGAAGCTGTCGAGCGAGTTCGCCGA
>NZ_JBEKVH010000276.1:0-2907 GCF_049514155.1 Roseiarcus sp.
CGGCGGGGCGGCTGCCTTCGGCCGCTGGATGTACGCCTCCGCGCTCGGCGCCTTCGTTCGTTACGTGCTCGAAGGCTTGTTGCTGCTGGTCTGCATCCTGCTTTCGACTGCGGTGCTGATTTACGCCGAGCGCAAGATCTGGGGTTCGATCCACCTGCGCCGCGGGCCGAACGTGGTCGGGCCGTGGGGCGTGCTGCAGCCCTTCGCCGACTTCCTCAAGTTCATCCTCAAGGAGCCGATCATCCCGGCCGGCGCCAACAAGGGCGTGTTCATCTTCGCGCCGCTGGTCTCAGTGACGCTGGCGCTCGCCGCCTGGGCGGTGATCCCGGTCGCCGACGGCTGGGCGATTTCCAACATCAACGTCGGCGTCCTCTATCTCTTCGCCGTGTCGTCGCTCGGCGTCTACGGCGTGATCATGGCCGGCTGGGCGTCGAACTCGAAATACCCGCTGATGTCGGCCCTGCGCGCCGCGGCGCAGATGATCTCCTACGAAGTGTCGATCGGCTTCGTCATCGTCACTGTGCTGCTGTGCGCCGGCTCGCTGAACTTGACCGATATCGTCCACGCCCAGGACACGCGCTACGGCTTGCTCGGCTGGTATTGGCTGCCGCTGCTGCCGATGTTCGTCATCTTCTTCGTCTCGGCTCTGGCCGAGACCAACCGACCGCCGTTCGACCTCGCCGAGGCGGAGTCGGAGCTCGTCGCCGGCTATATGGTCGAATATTCGGCCTCGCTGTTCCTGCTGCAGTTCCTCACCGAGCTCGTCGCCATCCTGACGATGTCGTCGATGACGACGATCTTCTTCCTCGGCGGCTGGCTGTCGCCGCTGCCGTTCGCGCCGTTCACCTGGATCCCGGGGGTTGTGTGGTTCCTGGCCAAGGCGTGGTGCGTCGTGTTCATGTTCAGCTTCGTCAAGGCCTTCGTGCCGCGCTACCGTTACGACCAATTGATGCGCCTCGGCTGGAAGGTGTTCCTGCCGATTTCGCTGTTCATGGTGGTGCTGGTCGCCGGCGTGCTGGAAGCGACGGGGTGGGGCGTTCACCAATGAAGCCCTCATCCGTCGTCAGCGTCATGGCCGGGCTTGACCCGGCCATCCAGCTAGGTCGGATTGGAGAGAAACGGGTGAGCGTCGGTCGGATGAATGAAAAGGCGCAACGAGCTTCGGCCGCAATCGGCGACCGCGTCGCCTGGATGGCCGGGTCAAGCCCGGCCATGACGTGGACAAGCGCGCGAGCGGGAGCAATCGGAACGACCATGGAGAACGGTCATGGCGCTTAAACTCGACGCCGCCGCACGCTCGGTCTTCTTGACCGAGTTCTTCGCAGCGTTCGCCCTGACCGTGCGCTACATGTTCAAGCCGAAGGCGACGCTCAACTATCCGCACGAGAAGTCGCCGCTTTCGCCCCGCTTCCGCGGCGAGCACGCGCTGCGTCGCTACCCGAACGGCGAAGAGCGCTGCATCGCCTGCAAGCTGTGCGAAGCGATCTGCCCGGCGCAGGCGATCACCATCGAGGCCGGACCGCGCCGCAACGACGGCGCCCGCCGCACCACGCGCTACGACATCGACATGACGAAGTGCATCTACTGCGGCATGTGCCAGGAGGCGTGCCCGGTCGACGCGATCGTCGAGGGGCCGAATTTCGAATTCGCGGTCGAGACGCGCGAAGAACTCTTCTACGACAAGGAACGCCTGCTCGACAACGGCGCGCGTTGGGAGCGGGAACTGGCGCGCAACATCGCGCTCGACGCGCCGTATAAGTAAGAGCCCCTCTCCCGCTCGCGGGAGAGGAGAGGGCAGGGGTGAGGGGAAGTCGAACAATTCTCATCCGTCGGCTTCGCCGCCGCCTTCTTCCGCAAGTGGGAGACGGGAGGGCCGGGAAGCAGAGGACAGGACGGGGGCAGGGGTAACGACAATGCAGGCCGAAGCGGTGTTCTTCTGGATCTTTTCCGCCGTGCTGGTGGCCTCGGCGCTCGCCGTCATCAGCGCGCGCAATCCCGTCCATTCGGTGCTGTTCCTCATCCTCGCCTTCGTCAGCGCCGCCGGTCTGTTCCTGCTGATGGGGGCCGAGTTCCTCGGCATGATCCTGGTCGTCGTCTATGTCGGCGCGGTCGCGGTGCTGTTCCTGTTCGTCGTCTTGCTGCTCGACGTCGATTTCGCCGAGCTCAAGCAAGGCTTCGTGCGCTATCTGCCGATCGGCGCGCTGATCGCGCTGTTCGTCGCCGGCGAACTCGGCTATGTCGCGTTTGGCTGGAACGTCTCGCCCGAGCCGGCGGCGGCCGCTTCGCCGGTCGGCGGCCTGTCGAACACCGCGGCGCTCGGCCGCGTCCTCTACACCCACTACTTCTACTTCTTCCAGGCGGCGGGAATGATTCTGCTCACCGCGATGGTCGGCGCGATCGTACTGACGCTGCGCCACAAGCCGGGGGTTAAGCGTCAGAACGTCGCCGCGCAGGTCGCTCGCACGCCGGCGTCGTCGGTGGAGCTGCGCAAGGTCGCCTCGCGCGCCGGATTGTGAAGGGTTCGTCCATGGTCATCGGTCTCACCCATTACCTGACGCTGGCGGCGATCCTGTTCACCATCGGCGTCGCCGGCATCATTCTCAACCACAAGAACATCATCGTCATCCTGATGTCGGTCGAGCTGATCCTGCTCGCGGTCAACATCAACCTCGTCGCCTTCTCGACCCATAGCGGCGACCTGACCGGGCAGGTGTTCGCGCTGCTGATCCTGACCGTCGCGGCGGCGGAGGCGGCGATCGGCCTCGCCGTGCTCGTCGCCTATTATCGCAACCGCGGCTCGATCGCGGTCGACGACATCAACGCGCTCAAGGGCTGAAGGCGCCATGTACGATCTGATCGTCTTCCTGCCGCTGCTCGGTTTCTTGATCGCCGGCCTGTTCGGCCGCC
>NZ_JBEKVH010000277.1:0-2902 GCF_049514155.1 Roseiarcus sp.
GAAAATGCCGCCGCGCGAATGGTGCGAGGCAAAGACCCAATTCGCCATCATGTTCGACGACAGGTTCGTCAAAGCGTGATGGTCAACCCGGGCCCCGCACACAAGATTCCTGACAGTCCCGGCGGACTTCGACCGCGCCCAAGCCCAGAACGCCCTCACCCTGAGGAGGCGGCGCAGCCGCCGTCTCGAAGGGCGAGGGCGCATGGCGCGCCGGCGCCAGCGCGGCGGGGCCGCCCTCGTCCTTCGACTCGCCCGCTGACGCAGGCGGCTCAGGATGAGGGCTATCGTGAGGAACCGCGCCGCTTTGGAAGCACACCAAGCTCACCCTTACCGCGGCGCCATCGACTGTCCACGCCTCGTCGCTCCACGCTTCGAAGACCGCGCCCGCCTCTGCGATCGGTTCGAGAACCTTGCGATTGGCGCCGCCGCGGATCGAGTTCGTCGACACCAGCCCGACGCGCTTGGCGCGGCCGGTCTGCACCGCCTGCCACGCCTTGGCGAACCAGTAGCAGACCAGATCGGCTTCGGCCGGCACGCGCCCTTCATAGACGCGAAACAGCGTCTCCACGTTGTCGTCGCCGAGACCGCGGCGCAGCAACTTGCCGCCGAGAAACGGCGGGTTGCCGACGATGAAATCCGCTTCTGGCCACGACGCCTCGACGAAGCGCGAGGGCGATTTAGTTTTGTCGTCTCTCGCCGTCATGGCCGGGTCAAGCCCGGCCATGACGCGGCGAGGCGGATTGGCGGTTCCCGCCGCTGCCTCTCCCACCGCCGTCAGCAGCGCGTCGCGGCATTCGATCGAATCGAGCTTGCGCAGGATCGGGCGGGGGTGGTGGGTGATGGCGTTCTTCACCCGCCACTGGATGTCGCCGATCCAGATCGTCGTGCGCGCGAGTTCGGCGGCGAACGGGTTGATCTCGACGCCATGCAGGATTTCGGGACCGACACGCGGCACGATCATGCCGAGGCCGAGCGTCTCGCATTCGAGGATGGCGCGATATTCGATGTCCTTGACCGCCTGTAGCGCGAGATAGAGGAAATTGCCGGAGCCGCAGGCCGGATCGAGAATGCGCAGGGCGCACAGCCGGTCGATGAAGGCGTCGCGCCTCGCCTCGGCCTTGGCGCGCGCGGCCTCGAAGCGCTTGGCGAGGTTCTGGCTCGCCGCCTTGCCGGCGCCCGCGGAGGCGGCCAGCGCCGGCGCCATGATCGCCTCGATCTCGGCTTTCGCCGTCTCCCATTCGCGCCTGAGCGGGCGCGCGACGACCGGCTCGACGATCATCATGATCTTGTCGGGATCGGTGTAATGGGCGCCGATCTGGGCGCGCTTGTCGGGGTCGAGGAAGCGCTCGAACAACGTGCCGAAGATGGTCGGGTCGATCAGGCTCCAGTCGAGGCTCGCCGCGGCGAACAGCAGGCCGATCTCGGTGTGTTCGAGCCTGAGCGGCGGGCGGCCGTCGAACAGGCCGCCGTTGAACTGGGCGATGTCCTCGAGATTGAAGTCGCCGCCGTCCTTCATGTCGGCGAACAATTGCTCGAGCCATTCCCGGCTCTTCTCGGGCTTGCGCGAGCAGGCCTCGATGAGCTTGCGCCAGACGCCGTGCGGCAGCAGGCCGACGCTGTCGGCGAAGAAGCAGAACACCAGCTGGTTGACGAAATGCGCCACCGCCTCGCGGTCGGGATTGCGGTGCTGCAGCGAGTCGGAGATCGTCTGGAACTTGTCGGCGGCGTCCTTGGTCAGCTTGGCGCGCGTGCGCCCCGAGCGCAGCTTGTCGGGATCGAAGAACACCGCGTGAAGGATCGCGAGATTCTCCGGCTCGGCGAGGTCGTCGAGTTCGAATTCGTATTTGGCGGGGACCTCGTTGGTCCAGCGCGTCTCGACCCGGAAGAGATGGGTGTCGCAGGCGACGTGCAGCGGCGGGTTCTCCAGCGCCGCGGCGTAGCGGGTGAGCTGCTCCAGCGCCTTGTCGAGATCGCGCTTCTTCTTCTTGTATTCCCAGGCGAAGAAGCCCTTCTTCCACACGTCGGCGAAGCCGTCGCCGCCGCCGGTCTTGGGGACGCCCTTCTCGAAGGTGAAGTGGTCGCCGACAGGGTCGTCCTCGGCCGGGGTCGGGTGTTCGAGCAGGCGGCAAAGATCGAGAAAGTGCTCCTGCGCGGTCGCGCGTTCGGTCAGCGCGACGGGCTTCCACTTGTGGATGAAATCTTGCGGGGTCATGCGGCGCCGGGCAGGGGACGACCGAACCGGTTAGCACGATTCTTCGCGCGCGCCCAAAGTATGAAACGCGCCCGGAACGGACGCGTCGAGGCAACGGATCAATAGCGGCTGTCGTCTCGCGCGCGCCGAACAAAATCGCCGGCTGGTTCGCTCTGCTTATGCGTGCCGTCGGTCAAACGGCTCAGCGCTTTCGCGTCAATCGGTTTGCGCGGCCGCCCCGGGGCAGCGAATTCGCTGACGCGTGTTCACGCGTCGACTGGATTGCCGGCGCCCAATATCGGTTCCTCAGCGGAGCGCTGCTCGTCCTTGTCGCGCTTTCGATGGTTCGCCATGCCGATTGTCCACGCTCACGGAGTTTGAGGCTAAGCGAGGAAGGCGGAGTCCTTCATTGGTTGCTTGGCGGAGCGAAGCGCGAGAGAAATTCGAAGTCAAGGATGCGAAGCACCGCCTCCGGCGGCGGCCCTCCGGGCCATCCTTGAGTTCGAATTCCTCTCGCGCATAATCGCCTCCAAGCAATCAATGAAGAGCTGGCGCCGAGGTCGGCGCGGGGCCTG
This sequence comes from Roseiarcus sp., assembly GCF_049514155.1. GTDB lineage: Bacteria > Pseudomonadota > Alphaproteobacteria > Rhizobiales > Beijerinckiaceae > Roseiarcus. The sequence goes on from NZ_JBEKVH010000277.1 coordinate 2,767, forward strand.
CAAGGCGACTGACGCACCGCGTCCCCTCTCCCCGTTTACGGGGAGAAGGCTAGGTTGAGGGGCTGGGCGACGAGCCGCGTCAGCGCAGCCACTCTCCCTGCCCCTTGCCCTAACCCTCTCACCGCGCGCGGGGAGA
>NZ_JBEKVH010000278.1:0-2836 GCF_049514155.1 Roseiarcus sp.
GCCGCCACGGGATCGACTCTTAGCGTAAGTCCATCGATCTGGCGCACGACGATTTGTTCTCCGGCGGGAACTGGGACGGTAGAGACGGCGTCCCAAAGCTCGCCGTGGACGAAAACTTTTCCGGCAGGCGCGAGCAGGCTTTGCGCAACTCCGATTTCGCCGATCAAGCCTTGTTTGCCGGTGACAATCTTGTTGCGGCGAGCGCGCACGGCGATGCTCATCAGGAAAGCCGTGATGATTCCTAGCGGAATGCTGACGGCAAGCGCGGTCACGAGGTGAACGCGCATTTCCGGGATGGGCGCATCGACCAGAAAGAGGCCGCCCAGCGTCAACAGGACAATCCCTCCCGTGGTGAGCACACCGTGGCTCGCGAATTTGGCTTCGGCGGCGAAGAGGGCGAAGGCTCCGATGATCATGGCAATGGCCGCGAAGCGCACCGGCAGCAGGTTCAAGGCAAACGCCGCCAGAAGAATAAAGACCACGCCGACGGTTCCGGGAATGACCGCGCCGGGATGATTGAATTCGGCGTAGAGGGCGAGCGCACCGATGGCCAGCAGAATGAAGGCGACGTTCGGGTCCATGATGTAGGAGAGGATGCGCTCCTTGAGCGTCATGCGGTAGTCGCGCAGGGGTTCGTTTTCGAGGTTGAGGGTGACGGTTGTGCCGTCGAATCGCTTGAAGCTCTTGCCGGTGAGTTGATGAAATAGATCTCGCTCGTTTGGAGCAATGTATTCGATCAGCTTTTTGTCGAGCGCCTCTTGCTCGGTAAAGGATTTGGACTCGCGCACGGCGCTCTCGGCCAGTTCGACGTTGCGTCCGCGCTTGGCGACGACGGAACGCATCAGGGCCGCGGCGTCGTTCTCCATTTTCATTTTCATGACGTCATCCATTTTTTCGCCGCCGAGGATGACGGGATGGGCCGCGCCAGTATTGGTTCCCGGAGCCATGGCCGCGACGTCGGCCGACTCGAGAATGAAGAAGCCGGCCGATGCGGCGCGGCTGCCGCTGGGCGTCACATAAATAATGACGGGGATCGGCGAGGCGACGATCTTCTCGATAATTTCGCGGGTGGAATCGACTAGCCCTCCGGGAGTGTTGATCTCGATCACAACCGCCTGATCGTGATTGGCAGCGGCCACGGCGAGCGCGCGGCCAATGTACTCGGCGGTGACGGGCTGAATAGCGTCGTCGAGCGTGATGCGCAGGACGTCGGCGGAGCAGGGCGCCACCAGAAATACAGTGGCAACAATGGCGAAGCAAAAACGCGCTGTCAGGCTATTTCTGAGAGCTGAGAGCCGAGAGCTGAGAGCTGATTTTGTTTTTATGAGACTCATGGCGGTGACAGCGGCTGCGCTTTCTCCGCGAGCTTGGCTGCGAGGGTGCGTTTCAGGTCTTGACCGGCGGAATTGCCGGGCTCCAGCTGCAGCGCCCGGTTGATGTTCTGGGCGGCGGCTTCCATTCTATTTTCTCTCAGATCGAGGCGGGCAAGAATCAAGTAGGCATCCGCCGACTCGCGAATGCGGAGAGCAGCCTCGGCTTCGGCGCGGGCTTCGTGGGCATCGCCGCGAGCGTCGTAATCTTCGGCGAGCGCGGTGAGCGGCGCGGCGCTCGAGGGATCGACCGCAGCGGCGTGACGAAATTCGGTTTCGGCTTCGGAGGTGAATCCGTGGGCCATGAGTTCTTTGCCGAGTTCGAGGTGATAACGCGCATGGGTGCGGGGATCGGATCGCGCAAACTGCTGCTCCGCCCAGCTTTCCATTTGCATGGTCATCTGGCGGAAGGCGGTTTCCTCGTAGTTACGCTTGATGCGCTCGGCCGGAGTTTTCGAGGTAACACTGCTCGGAACAACGGTTCCCGGCGAAGGCGACAGGGAGTCAAGCAACACGGTCGCCTCGGCGTCATTCGGGCGATGGTCGAGGGTTGCATGCAGTTCGCGGGCCGCGCCCGCACGGTCGCCGGTTCGCATAAGGGCGACGGCGAGGTTGAAGTGATAGTCGGCATCGCTCGGGTCGTCCTGAATGGCGCGCTCGAAATAGTCGGTAATCGTCTTGGAGTTGTGGCCGCGCCGGGCGGCGACCACTCCCAGATTGTTGTAGACCTCGGCGAGCGGCAAGCGCGTGGCGACGAACTCAAAGGCGCTTTCGGATTTCGCGAAGTCTCCGTGAGCGTAGGCGGCGAGACCAAGATAGAAATTGGCTTCGCGTGCTACCGGCGAAGACTGCGGGACATGGCCGAGCGCGGCAATCGCCGGTTCGTACGCGCGCTGCGCGTAGTAGGTCTTGCCCAGTTCGAGCCAAGCCTTGGCATAATCCGGACTCAGGCGAACGGCTTCGCGATAATACTGCAGTTTTTCTTCGGCAGTCGTCGCGAGCATGCCGCGCACGTAGTTTTCCAAGGCGTCGAGACGGATGGCGGAAACACTCGCGATGTATCTGTCCTTGGGCACGGAGAAGTCGGTGCGGATCGAGCGCAGCAAGTCCCACGCCAGCGCAGACTGCAGGGTGCCGAAATCGGCGAGGGGCGCGGATTCGGTTACGGGGGGCAAGAGTTTCTGAGAGCGCATGTCGAGCAATTGCGCGGTAGCAGTCAGGCGGGTGCCGTCGTACCGATACGAACCGAGGACGGCGTAATCGACATCCATCTGCTCGGCGATGCGGTAGAGGGTGGCGCGCGAAGCGTGAACGCCCGCGGGAACGCCCTGGCGATCGTAAGCTCGCAGGCGCTCGTCACGGCTGGCTACGTACAGGACCGGCGAATTGAGTTGCTCGTTGAATGTCTCGGGGAAGGATTCACCGAGCCACTCGAGGCCTGGCGTCGGGGAAGTATTTTCGAAGGG
>NZ_JBEKVH010000279.1:0-2787 GCF_049514155.1 Roseiarcus sp.
TCCCGGAACGATGAGCGGAAGCCATGCACGGTCGCGTTGTCGACGCCCATGCGACGCAAAACCATGTCGAGCGCCATCACAGACAGCGGCTTATTGGCGCGCTGGCCGGGAAAGACAAATTCGGAGACTTTCGCCTTCGCCAACTTCGCCACGACTGCAAGGGCGCCGTCGCTGAGCGGGACGCTATGTGGCCGCGCGGACTTCATACGATCGGCGGCGAGCGTCCAAACCTTTGCGTCGACGTCGATTTCAGACCAGCGGGCGCCGAGCACTTCGCCCGACCGCGCCGCGGTCAGGATCGCGAATTCTAGGGCGGAAGCGGCGACGGCGTCGCGTTCGCGCAGCCGCGCCAGGAACGCCGGCAGGTCTTTGTAGGGCATTGCCGCATGGTGCCCGCGCGACAAGCGCGATTGCTTGGCGAGAAGGTTCTCAAGGTGGCCGCGCCAAGCGGCGGGATTTTCGCCTGTCCGGTAGCCCTTGGCCTTCGCGGCGTTGAGGACGCGCTCGATACGCCCGCGCACCCTTGAGGCTGTTTCGGGCTTCGTGTTCCAGATTGGCCGAAGCGCGGCCAGGACGTCGGTGGTCTCGATCTTGTCGACCGGCTTCGCGCGCAGCGGTTCAGCATAGGTCTTGAGCGTCGACTTCCATTGCGCCCGATGCTTCTCGTTGCGGAAGCCTTCGCTGAGCTGCTCGGCGATCTCATCGGCAAGCTCGCCGAACGTCGGGATGCCGCGGTCCTTTCGGCGTTCGGAAATCGGATCGACGCCGCCGCGGGCGAGCCGGCGGCCGGCGATTGCCTTTTCGCGCGCCTCGGCGAGCTCGACCTCGGGGTAGCTGCCAAGGCCCATTTCGCGCGGTCGTCCTTCCCAGATGAAGCGGAGAACCCACTTCTTCGCGCCGGTCAGCGAGACCGCGAGCTGCAGGCCGCCGCCGTCGCCGTACTTGCCTGACTTGGCGGTTTCGACTTTGCGCGCTGTCAGTTGTCCCATGTCAGCCGTCCACAAATCAGTCCACAGTTAGAGACGAGATTGTGAGGCACACCGTGAGACTTGTAAAGACAGAAAACGCGGAAACGCCGAGAAACATTCGTGTCAGCGTGTCAGGCTGACACGCGCTGACACGAAAGTATGTCGGCCTCCGTCTCCGCCAATTTCTCCAGCCTCCGTGCTGAGACCCCTCTGCAGGGCGCGGCGGTGATTTGCGGCATGATCGCTCCCGCGACGCTCAGCGACTTGACGCGGCCGAAGCGGCAGGCGTCAAGCGATCCTTAACCAGACGTTATCGCGGCTTTGGCAAGCTCAGGCGCATGTCGATCGCCCTTTCCTCCGCCGCTGCGCCGGCCGACGCGGCGGCGCGTCCGTTCGAGCCGGCGCCGTTGCTGATCGCCTTCGCCGTGCTGGCGCTCGCCGCCTTCTCGCCGGCGGCGCTCAACGACGGCGACACCTGGACCCATGTCGCGACCGGCCAGTGGATCCTCGCCCATGGCGCGATCCCGCGCGTCGATCCGTTCTCCTACACCTTCGCCGGCCAGCCGTGGATCGCGCATGAGTGGCTCTCCGAAGTCCTGATGGCGCTCGCCTATCGCGCCGCCGGCTGGAGCGGCGTCGCGCTGCTGACCGGCGCTGCGGCGGCGACGGCGATCTTCGTCATGGCGCGGCGCGCCGCCCGCGATCTCTCCGGAATCGCCCTGCTCGCCCTCGTCGCGCTCGCGGCGCTGCTGGTCGCGCCGAGCCTGCTGGCGCGGCCGCATATCCTGGCGCTGCCGCTGCTGGCGCTGTGGGCCGACGCGCTGTTCGCCGCGCGCGAGGCGGACCGCGCGCCGCCGATCGTCCTCGTCGCGCCGATGGCGCTGTGGGCCAATCTGCACGGCGGCTTCGCCTTCGGCCTGGCGTTGATCGCGCCCTTCGCGCTCGAGGCGCTGCTCGCCGCCGCGCCCGAGGCGCGGCTGAGCGTGATCCGCGACTGGGGCCTGTTCGCTCTCGCCAGCATCGCCGCGGCGGCGCTGACGCCGTTCGGCGTCGAGGGGCTCCTGTTCCCCGTGCGGCTCATCGGCCTCGCGCACTTGAGCGAGATCGGCGAATGGCGGCCGGAGAACTTCGCCCATCCCGGTCCGATGGAGCTGGCGCTGCTGGCGCTGGTCGCCTTCGCGCTGCTGCGGCCGACCCGCCTGCCCTGGCTGCGCGTCGTGCTGCTGGTCGGGCTCATCCACATGGCGCTGCAGCACGGCCGCCACCAGACGCTGCTGGCGATGCTCGCGCCGATGCTGCTCGCCCCGGCGATCCGCCCCGCGCTCGGCCAGACCGCGCCGCGGAGGCTGACGCCCGCCTCGAGCGCAGTGGTCCTTGCTGCGGCGGCGGTGGCGCTGGTGCTCGCCGGCGCGCGGCTCGCCGCGCCGATCGTGCGCCACGACTCGGCGTCGTCGCCGATCGCGGCGCTCAGCGCCGTGCCGCCGCCGTTGCGCGGCGAGCCCGTGCTGAACGGCTACGGTTTCGGCGGCTATCTGATCGGCGCCGGCGTCAGGCCGTTCGTCGACGGCCGCGCCGACCTGTACGGCGACGCCTTCCTCGACCTCTACGGCAAAATCGCCGCGGGCGACCGACAAGCGCTCGACGACGCGCTGACGCGCTGGCGCATCGCCTGGACGATCTTCCCGCCGAGCGAGCCGATCGTCGCCGTCATCGACCGCGAACCCGGCTGGCGCCGCCTCTACGCCGATACGTTCGCGGTGGTGCAAGTGCGCGAGGACGCGCCGGGGGCGGAGGGGCTGCGGCAAGGGAACTGAGGGGC
>NZ_JBEKVH010000280.1:0-2777 GCF_049514155.1 Roseiarcus sp.
GTTGCAGCGCGCCGGGCGCAAGGACGTCACCGTGCACGGGTTCCGGTCGGCGTTCAGAGATTGGCCTGGCAACGAGACGACCTTTCCGCGCGAGCTTGCCGAGGCGGCGCTTGCTCATAAGGTCGGCGACGCGACCGAGCAGGCTTATCGAAGGTCGGACGCGCTCGACAAGCGGCGCGATCTGATGAACGCGTGGGCGCGGCACTTTCTCCCGACCAGCGCCCAGGTGATTCCGATCCGGCGCGGGCGCTGAAACTCTCCGAATCTTCGGAGAACTACCCCGCGTGTTTCTTGTCCCATTTCGCCTTGATGGCTCGATTGAGCGCAGCGTAAATCTGTCGCGCTTTGTTTTCGGTCACGTTGCCGGTGATCGTCTGCGCGATGTTGTCCGGCGTGTCGCGGGCAAGGTTGAACTGATCTTCTACACCTCGAAATACCAAGCCATTGACTGCAAACGCCGATCGGCGCTGAAAAAGCGCCTTGGCACTACATTTTGCTGATTGTCGGCGGGATCAGTCTTCGCCGAGTTGCCGGACGGTGGGCGGCAGAGCGACGCCGGCGGCGCGAAGCGCAAGACTCGCGGCGGGGCGCGGCGCCGAGCGCAGGAGAAAGCGTTTGCCGTCTTGCTCAACCTGGGTCTCGGTCAACGAGTCGAGGTCGGCGAGGATGTCGGGCCAGGAACCGCTTTCCTCATCTCCTTCGCCGGAGGCCTTGCCCAGATTGGCGATGCGATCCTCCAACTCTTTTTTCAGCACCAGAGCGAGGAAGCTGCATGAGACGTGGCCGCGAATAGTTTCGTCGAGCTTATGAAAGATCGGTCGCGTCGCGAACAGGCTCTTCGATGTTCGGAACGCTCGTTCCACTCTCCAGAGATTTTTGTAGCAGAGCATCGCCTCGAGCGGCGAGATGTCGGCATTGGTTCGCAACACGAACACGCCGTCGAACTTGGCGTCCTCTTCCACCTTGGCCCGATCGATGGCGAAACGGTCGTCGCCGGGCGTGGCGAGGAAGCGACGATAGCCCTTGTTGCCGATGAGGCTCTTGTCGCCCTTCTTCAACTGCCGCTCCAGCGCGGCCAGGATCGCGGCGCGGGCCGCAGCGTCCTTCCTCATCTCGTCGCGATTCCGGCAGACGATGTAGCGCCGGCCGGCCAGCGTCACGGCCTTGGCCTCGTATTCGATATCCTTCTTCCGTTTGGTCAGAACGAAGGGAATGAAAGGAGCGGGATCGTCGAGGACGAGGTCGCGCACCAGCTTGTCGGTGCGCTCGCGAACGCCGAGGATATAGAGGAGCCCGCGCGCCTCCAGTTCGGCGATCGTCTCGGCGCTGATCATGCCGCGATCGGCGACGACGCAAACCCGGCGAACAGAAAAGCGCTTGCGCAACCGGTCGACCACCGGGATCAGACTGCCCGTATCGGCGGTGTTCCCCGGCCACATCTCGGTGCACACCGGTCGGCCGTCGCCGTCGAGCAGCACCGCCAGGATCATCTGGTTGAGATCGGGCCGATGGTCCTTCGAGAAGCCGCGGCGCCCCAGCGTCTGGCCGCCCGCGCCTTCGAAGTAAAGGCTGGTGGTGTCCATGAACACGAGATCGAGCGTGCTGAACAGATCGCGCCGACTCGCGAACAGGGTTTCCTCGACAACGTCTTTCAGGCATCGCGGCGCGAACGGCGTGGCGCCGTCCTGTTGATCCACAGCCAGTTCCTCGCCGAGCCAGGCCATCGCGCGATAAAAGTGATGCAGATCGAGCCCCTCGACGCCCTCGATCCGGTAGTCCCGTCTCCAGCGGTCAGCCGCTCGATCAGAGCCGCCCGCAAACAGGCGATGCAGAACGGTGAGGAAAACCGAGCGCTCCAACGCGAAATCATGGTGTCGCGCGCGGGCCAGGCTCTCGATGACTTCCCCGCAGCCTGTCTCCTCCCACAATCGCTCGAAGACGAGCGCCGGTCCGAGGCGTCGCGTCGAACTCGTCGTCACCTCGCCAGCGGCGAAGGCGTCCACGACAATGGCCTTGGCGGCAAAGCGGGCGCCCGAACGCAGCAGGCGCTGCAGTTGCCCGCTCTCGCGCAAATCCTCGACGCGGCCGAGCGTTGCGATGACCTGCTGGCGAACCGCAGCGCCTTCGCGACGGCTTTCGACGATCTGGAGGTAGGCGCGGCCGCCGGAGGTTTTCTTGCGGAAATACATGGCGCCGTTCCGTGGAGCGACTCAATCAGGGTGCGCACAGGATTCTGTACAACGCACGAAAAGTCTACTTAAATCGCCATCAACGTGGCACTACATTGTCGCAAAACTCTCTGCCCAAACAAGCAATATCAATGGCTTACAGGGCGAAAATCGGCCGCCACTGTTGAAGATCAGCTTGACTGTCAATAACAGACCCACCAAAACGCTGGTCAAGTCAATGGGGGACCTTAGCAACGGCGTCTACGGGGTCGACCTTATCTTTTCCGATGAAGAGGTGTGGGATGACGACAAAGTGGTCATTGCATATCATATAGTCAATAACTCCAGTGGTGAGGCTTCCGCGACAGCGTATCTTCAGCAGACGCTAGGGAAACTAGCGGACGTTGCAGTGCAGGCGCTCGCTAACGACGCCTCAGAGGTCGGTGCGGCTATTGGGACAGCGATTGGAACGGCGATTCCCGTGCCGCTCGTCGGGAGCGCGCTTGGAGCGCTTGCCGGTTGGCTGGTCGGAGATTTTTGGGGCGTCGCATTCCCCAACTGCGACGGTCCCGTAGCCGCAGGCATTCACATTTACACTGGAGCGGAGCT
>NZ_JBEKVH010000281.1:0-2694 GCF_049514155.1 Roseiarcus sp.
CTTGACGCGGGTCAGCAGCCGCATGGCGAGCGCCTCGGCGTCGCGGCGCGGCATTTTCCGGACCCAGATCGGCGCCAGCGTGCAATTGTCCAGGATCGTCAGGTGCGGGAACAGGTTGAACTGCTGGAACACCATGCCGACGTCGCGGCGGATCGCGTCGATCCGCTTGAGATCAGCGGTCAGTTCGATCCCGTCGACCGTGATCGTGCCGCGCTGATGCTCCTCCAGCCGGTTGACGCAGCGGATCAGCGTCGACTTGCCCGATCCCGACGGTCCGCAGACGACGACGCGTTCGCCGACGCGCACTTGAAGATGAATGTTCTTGAGCACGTGAAAGCCGCCGAACCACTTGTTGACGCCGACGAACTCCACCGCCGGGCGATGCGCCGCCGCAGGAAGCGCCGAGGGAGATTGGTGTTGGCTCATGACGAAACGCTTTCTCGGTTCACGAGGGGCCCGACGCACGCAAGTGTTTTTCCAGCCAGCGGCTGTAGCGCGAGGCGACGAAGCAGATCGAGAAGAAGACGGCGCCAGCGACGAAATAGGCGACGTTGTAGCAGCCTGGCCAGTCCTGCTCATGGCTGGCGGCTTCGCGCACCGCGCTCAGGAAATCGGTCATGCCGATGACGGCGACGAGCGGCGTGCTCAACAGGACGCCAATGCCGAGATTGACAAGCGCCGGGATGACCGCGCGCAAAGCTTGCGGCAGCAGGATGAGCTGCATCGTGCGCGCGTAGCCCAAGCCCAGCGCGCGCGCCGCCTCTGTCTGGCCCGGAGGCAACGATTGCAGGCCGGCGCGAAGAATCTCGGCGAGATAGGAGGCGACGAACAGAATCAGCGCAGCCTCGACGCTGACAAATAGATTGATGTCGAACGCCGGCGCCATCATCGGCACGATGAAACGGCTGACATAGAGCGCCACCAGCATCGGCACGGCGCGGACAAGTTCGATTGTCGCGATCGCGGCCGTGCGCAATCCGCCGAGTTGCGAGCGGCGCGCCAGCGCAAGGGGAACCGCGATGACGAAGGCGCCCCCGAATGCAATCATCCAAACCAGCAGCGTTAGCGGCAGCCCGCCCCAATCGTTGGTCGAGACCGGCGTCGCCGTAAACGCGCCCGACAACAACAGACACGTTGCGGTCGGCGCGACCACCCAACCCAGAGCGAGCGGCCAGCCCCAGAATCGCGGGATCATGCTGGCCGCGATCACCGCGATCATCAGCACAAGGCTTGCGACCGCGCGCCAAAGCACCGCCTGTGGATAGACGCCAAAGAACATCAGCCGGGCGTTGGCGGCAACGAAGGGCCAGCAAGCGCCGGCGTGCGTCTTGCAGGCCTCCGGGCCGCCGCTCCAGGCGGCGTCGAATATCGCCCAGCGCAGGAACAGCCGGACGCCCGCGGCAAAGATGAGCGCGACGAGCGCGGTAACCACGGCGTTGCTCGGCGAGCCGACGATGGCCGCCAGACGATCGCGCAGCGAAGCCGTGTCGTCCGTGGGCCGCGCTCCCGCTTCGAGTCGCAGTGTCATGACGTCGCCACTCCGCGTCGCGCCAAAGCTCTATTGTAGGCGTTGATCGCCGCCGAAACCGGCAGACTGATTGAGAGAAATACGACAACCAGCACCAGAAGCGTCTCCACCGCATTGCCCGTGTTGTTGGCGCTGGTCTTGATCACCGCGGTCATTTCGGTGAAGCCGATCAGCACGCCAAGCGTGGTGTCCTTGGTGAGATCGAGATAAGTTGACGTCATCAGCGGCGTGATGACGCGCATCGCCTGCGGCAGCACGATGAGTTGCAGGATGCGTCCGCGTGAAAACCCCAGCGTGCGGCCGGCCTCCCATTGTCCCTTGGTTACCGATTGCAAGCCGGCGCGCACGATCTCGGACACGCTGGCGGCGTAGTAGACCGAAAGCCCCGCCAGCATCGCCGCGAACTCGGGCGTCAGCCCAATGCCGCCGACGATATTGAAACCCTTGAGCCGCGGCAGATCGAGCGAGATGCGGATGTCCTGGGAGGCAATCCACGCGATGGAACCGCCGACAGCGATCAGCGCGATGAGCGCCCACTCGTTGGCTGTCAGTGGACGTCGCAGGCGCTTGTGAACGTAGCGCGCGGCAAGCGCGAGAGCCGCCAGCAATGCAAAAATGGGCCAGATCTCGCCGCTCTCGACGTTGACCCAGGGCAGAAAGACGCCGCGCACCGAGAGAAACGTCGAAGGCAGCGGCTGAAGCGCCTGCCGCACCGGCGGCAGAGCGTGGGTCGAGGCGATCCAGAAGAAGAGTTGAAGCATCAGCGGCGTGTTGCGCACGACCTCGACGTAGGCCTCGACGAGCCGTGACAGCAGAGCGTTGCCGCCGACGCGCGCCAGCCCCAAAGCGAGGCCGAGCGCCGTCGCCAGCGCGCACCCGCTCGCCGCGAGTTTCAGGGTGTTGAGCACGCCCACGACGATCGCGCGCCAATAGGGATCTCCGGCGCGATAAGCGATGAGAGACTCGGAAATGTCGAAGTTGGCCGGCTGGCTCAAATAGGCGAGGTTCGGCTCCATGCCGAGCCGATGCATGCTGGAAAGCACGTTGGCGGCGAGAAAGACGGCAAACGCCGTCAGCACCGCCAGCGTCGCCGCTTGCGCGAAGGCGTACTCGCCCCACCAGCGTCGAAAGGCGCCAAACCGCGTTTCGGCGGGCGGCGGAAGGGC
>NZ_JBEKVH010000282.1:0-2648 GCF_049514155.1 Roseiarcus sp.
TCGTGCCATTGGCCAAAATTCTTGGCGATATCCGCAGCTGCTACCGCGAGCATTTTCCACCTCGCTTGATTATCCGTAAGATACGGAAGACCGGCCTGGATTGCAAGACCGCGCCGCACGTCGGTCGCGCTTCTTTGACTGGCCTGGTGGGGCCGCCAGCGTCGCTCGCTCCCCTTATTTGACAGCGCGCGTTCTTCGACCGACCGCGCTTCGACTTCGCGGCGACACAGCGCCCGCGGAGGCGCCGCGCCACTTACGCCAGAACACGCCATGACGGTCGCATGGTATCCAGCCGCGCGAAGCCGCTCTACGATGATGCTGGAGGTGCGGGTCAGGCGGCTCGTTCGGTCTTGTAGGGACGAACTAGAAGGTCAGCCGGAATTTTCCACGCTTCGCCGACCTTGTGAATCATCTCGACCGTGAGCGCTCGCCGACGCGAAAGAACCTCCGACGCACGCGAGCGCGAACCCAGAAGTTCTGCCAGCTCGGCCTGGGTATGGCCGAGTTCATCTATGGCATAGCGGAGCGCATCGATAGGATCGAAGGTCTCGTCGATCTCGATCGGCCATCGCTTTGCCTCGTAGATTTCGACGAGCGCGAGGAGCACATCAAGCTTGTCGCCCTCCTCCGTACCCTCCGGTGCGCCCCAACAGGCCTCGATCGCTGCGAGCGCTGCGCGGTGATCCTGGTCGGTGCGAATGGGCTGGATGTCCATGTCGTCCTCTTAGAACTGCGACACCTTCAATGCATCGATGCGATCATATTCCGCGTGGGCGCCGATGAACTTCACGAAGGCGATCTGCCGACGGAAATCGAAGGCGGCCACCAAGCGATAATTTCCTCCCGCGACCTCAAACCTCACACGCTCGCGGTTCAGCACCTTGGCCTTCGGAGCCGCCATCTGGACCTCATCGGTTGATGTCCATTGCGCGGCTCTCACGATCGCGTGCCATCGTTCAAGCGAGACCTTCGCTTCCGGGTGCTTGCCCGAGAAGCTAGCAAGCACGTTTCGAGCGATGACCCGCATGCCTCAGCCTAGCATGTTCCCAAATCGGGAACAAGGGCATTGCCCTATACCACGGAAGGCGGCCACCCACCTATCGGCATAGCGCAAGATCGCAGGCCGTCGCAGGTCTGCCGTTTGGCGCGCGTAGCGGGCTGCGGCGCCATTGCGCCACGGCGAAACAATATTGCCCATTTTCGTCGGCCGTGGCGCGCCGCCTCAGGACAGTTCATCATTTTCCGCTCTGGCGGCGGCCTCGGACGACGGATCTGGCGTCGCGCCCGAGCGCGTGCCGCGCCAAAGCGCCAACGCGACGGGAACCGGGTCGATATTGACGCTCTTCCACCACGCCGCCTCGTCGCCGCGCTGATGCAGCGCGTCGTGACGCGCCCGGCACAACGGAACGGTGAATTCGTCGCGGGCCTTGCGCGCCAACGCGCGCGGCTGGGCGAAGCGCAAATGATGGGATCGGCCGGCGACCGGCCGCGAACGAGGCAAGGCTGCGCAGCGACAAATTGGCGATAGTACTTATCGCGCAAGCGGATGGTCTGTGCCAAAGGCCGGGCCAGGGGGCGCCTGCGGCGGCTGCGAGAGCTCGATCCTCCCCCCGTTCGCACGGCCGGTCCGCGATCCGGGTGGGGTTTGATCGCCTCCCGCTCGCCCGCCTACCACGGCTTCCTGCGCAGCTTCAAGGGCCATCGCGGCTGGAAGCGCGGCGCAGGTCGCCTGAGAACCGTCCGCCGCGCTACCACGGCTCGGGCGCTCTCCTGCCGGGTCTGTCGCGTCAGCAGGTCCCGGGGTCCTGACCGGCATCGATTGGAACGGACGCCACATCGATGCCATGCTTGGGCGGCGCTCCAAGGATCACGTCATCGACAGCCTCGGCGACGTCGTCGAGCCGGAGTCCGTCCTCTGTACCGACGCCTTCTCCGCCTATGAGAAGCTGGCCGAAAGGATCGGCGCCGAGCACCGCATCTTCGAGCCGCCGAAGGACGACTGGCTGAAGAAGGCGATCGGCCATGCGCCGCGCCGCAAGGGCGCGCTCGACCTCTGGCGGGTCAACGCCCACCACGAGACGATGAAGACGCTGGTCAACAGACGCCTGCACGGCGTCTCGACGAAATACCTGCCAACTATCTTGTCATGCTGCGGCTGGAGCGGCGGCCGCCGCCCTCGCCTCGGCAACTGCTGCAAGCGGTAATCGGCGCGATTTGACTGACGTCACGCCTGGCGTTGCGCCGTAGCAGACGCGGTCTAATTGGGGCCATCAGACCCATCCGGTAGGTCATTGCTAGGCGGAATTGGAGGCGACGTCGAAAACAAATCGCCAAAGTCGCGACTTTTCAATTTCTGCGCGAATAATCGCAGGCTATTCGGACTGCAGGAAGTTTCGATCATCTCCAGGTAGTCATTCCAGCTTGGCCTGCCGTCGCGCTTCTTGACATAGCCATACGACTTGATGGTTGCCGCGAACGCGAGTTCGGGATCGGCATCGTAGATCTCACACAAGAACTCGTCCGGATTACTGACGAAAACGTTGAACGCGGCGAGTTCGCTCTTGTCGAAGTGCTTCAAATTCCACGTGATTAATTGCGATGGGTTGCATTCAATAGTGGCCGCTGCGACATGTCGATCTTTTGGGTCC
>NZ_JBEKVH010000283.1:0-3766 GCF_049514155.1 Roseiarcus sp.
CTCTACGGCTGCCGCGAGTCGCTGGTCGACGGCATCCGCCGCGGCACCGACGTGATGATGGCGGGCAAGGTGGCGATGGTCGCCGGCTTCGGCGACGTCGGCAAGGGTTCGGCCGCATCCTTACGCAACGCCGGCTGCCGGGTGATGGTGTCCGAGGTCGATCCGATCTGCGCGCTGCAGGCGGCGATGGAAGGCTACGAGGTCGTGACGATGGACGACGCCGCGCCGCGCGCCGACATCTTCGTCACCTGCACCGGCAACGTCGACGTCATCACCCTCGACCACATGCGCAAGATGAAGGACCGCGCGATCGTCTGCAACATCGGCCATTTCGACTCGGAGATCCAGGTCGGCGCGCTGCGCAACCTCAAGTGGAACAACGTCAAGCCGCAGGTCGACGAGATCGAGTTCCCCGGCGGCCGTCGCATCATCCTGCTGTCCGAAGGCCGGCTGGTGAACCTCGGCAACGCCACCGGCCACCCGTCGTTCGTCATGTCGGCCTCGTTCACCAACCAGACGCTGGCGCAGATCGAGCTGTTCACCAAGCCCGGCCAATACGCCAAGCAGGTCTACACGCTGCCCAAGCACCTCGACGAAAAGGTCGCCTCGCTCCATCTCGCCAAGGTCGGCGCCAAGCTGACCAGGCTGACGTCCGCGCAGGCCGCCTATCTCAGCGTCCCCCAGGACGGCCCGTTCAAGGCGGAAATGTACCGGTATTGAGGGCGAACGAAAGGCGTTTGTAGGCGCGGCCGGCGGCCGCGCCTTCTCGGTCGCCGAGCGGAACAGCAAACCGTCACCGCGAACCGAACGCCGCCCGGTTCCACAAACGCGTCATGGCCGGGCTTGACCCGGCCATCCACGTCGTCGCCCTGCAAAACGAAACGCCGCCCGTTTCTCAGCGTCTTCCTGAAGCGTTGCGCCAGCCTCATCGCGTGGACAAGCCCAGCCATGACGCGGTTGGGGTTTTGGCCAATGGCGTTCGGGCGCCGACCGCCGGCGCCTGCCTTCAGCTCGAACCGTCGAGGCCGCCGCAACTCGCCGTCGATCTCTTGGAAACGACCGTTTCCGATTGAGATGGGCCGTCAAGAGCGCACGAAGCGCGCCGCCTCCGGCGGTCGAGACCCTTGACCGCCCATCTCAATCGGAACTTTCGCGATCAAGAGATCGACGGCGAGTTGCGACGGCTCAGGGCGCTCGGCGCTGCCGCCACCGACCGAAGCAAACGACCGTCGTCGCGCGGCCACGACGGCGCCGAGTTCCGCCTCAGCACTTGTGGAAGAAGCGATACGTGTCCGGCGCCCCCATCCATTTGAAGTCCGGCGTTAGTCCGCCGCGCGCATTGATCCATTCGCGAATGCCGTCGCTGTAGCCCGCCCAAAGCATGGCGGTGGCTCGGGGGTGCTCGGCAAGATGGAAGCCGAACGAGGCTTGCGGCGTCACGCAGATGCGGTCGTAGGGGATATGGGCCAGCAAAACTGTGCAGGCCGATTGGCACGGGCCGACGATCCTGACGTCGACGCCGCGCGCCGCAGCGGCGGCCCAGCGCGCGTCGTATTGCCTGACGTGGCCGCCGTGATCGTCGTAGACGTCGATGGTCTCGGCGCGGGCCGGAATGCTTGCCGAGGTCGCCCAAGCGACGGCGGCGATAGTCGAGATTGCAATGCGGCGCATGTCTTCGCTCCCTGGATGGCGAGGAATACGTCGAGCCGGCCCGCCGCGACGGCGTCCAGCCTTCTTTTGCTTGCGCGGTCGAGGCGGGAACCTGTCCAAAGTCGCGGACCGCTACGGCAAGCCTAACCGAAAACCGCTCCAGATCGAAGCCCGGTGTCGGCGGCGTCAGGCCGATCGGGACGGCGCCGTTCCGCGCGCGTGGACGCGGCTGCACATTGACGGTAGCCGCTGCTGCGCTCAATTTCGCGTAGGGCCGATGAACGGCGCGACGCGGGTGGGGGACGATGGCCAAGCCGCCGCCAATGCAATTGCCAAGGCGGCCGAGCCTTGGCGCGGCCCGTCGCTGCGCGTTCCGAGCGTTGATCGGCGGGGCCGCGCTGCCGCTTGTCCTCGCCTTCAGCAGCGCCGCCGCTCACGCTCAATCGGACAAGGCGACGGTCATTCGCGGCGAGATCGTCGAGGTTCATGACCGGCTGCCGCCGGACGAACTGCTCGGCGTCACGCACAAGCACGAATTCACCTTCACCTTGTCGGGGAAAAACACGGTCAGCGAGAGTTGGGCCAACAGCTACCGCAAGCCGGACGGCAGCTTCCGGGTCATGACCACGGGCGCCAATTCGGCGGCCTTGGGTGACGAGCACAACGAGAAAGTCGTCTGGAAAGTGCTCGGCGATCGACAGCTGCGCCGCATCGGCGTCGGCATCCAGACCATTACGATGACGACGATATCCATCGACAAAGACAATCGCTGCAGGATCGAAGTCGCGTATCTCCTGCAAAGCGGCTTCAAGGACATCATCGCCACGCGGGAAGACAACGGGCAGATGGCCCATTTCAGCCTGCCCCATCTCGTGAGCGCCGCCTGCGCGGTCGAATAGGTTCGAAAAGAGAAGGCGTGGCGAGCCAATCCTCAGCCGTCGGGCTTTCAAGAAGCGGATCGCTGCAGCCAAAGGGCGCCTATCTTGTCTCCTTGTCTCGTCGGCCGTGAAGAATCGTGAGCGCCCTGGATTGATGGGGTTTTCCGACGGTTTCGAAGTATTCGATTTCGCCGGTTTGATCGGCGCGGCTGGCGATTATCTTGCAATTTGAAACGACGGTCGGGTCGTGATTCTCTCATCGCAAGAGGCGCGATTGGGAGATTCGCGATGCGGCCGATGGAGCTTCAGGACAGCGGACAGAAGGATCTCTTCCGCGCCCGCCTGGACCAGATCGTCGACATGACCCATCCGCTGGCGAAGCTCGCCCGGTCGGTGGATTGGGGATTTCTGGAGGCGCGGTTCGGCGCGGTCTATTCGGACACGCCCGGCCATCCGCCGCTGCCGACGCGCCTGATGGCGGGGCTGGCGATCCTCAAGCACATGCACGACCTCTCCGACGAGGCGCTGTGCGAGCGCTGGATTGAGAACCCGTATTTCCAGTTGTTCTGCGGCGAGGAGTTTTTCCAGCACACACCGCCCTTCGACCGCTCGTCGCTGACGCGCTGGCGCCAGCGCATGGGCGAGGAGAAGCTCGTCGCGCTGGTTCAGGAGAGCCTGAACGTCGCCACGCGAACCGGCGCGGCCAAGCCGGCGGACTTTTCCAAAGTGATCGTCGACACCACCGTGCAGCCGAAGGCGGTGGCGTTCCCGACCGACGCCAAGCTGATGCATCGGGCGCGCGAGCGGCTGGTTCGTAAGCGCTGTTTTCAGGCCGCGGCTTTGAGCGGCTGCGACGCGACGTAGGCCCAGGGGAGCAGGTCGTCGATGGCGCTGTTGAGGTGGCCGTTGACGATCTTTGCGAGGACGTCGGCGAGATAGACGTGGGGATCGACGCTGTTGAGTTTGCAGCATTCGATCAGCGAAGCGATCACCGCCCAATTATCGCCGCCGCCGTCGGAGCCGGCGAACAGAGCATTCTTGCGATTGAGGGCGATCGGGCGGATCGAACGTTCGACTGTGTTGGAATCGATCTCGATCCGGCCGTCGTCGAGGAAGCGGCTGAGGCCTTCCCAGCGCGAGAGGGCATAGCGGATCGCCTCGGCGAGCTTGCTCTTCTGGCTGAGGAGCGGGAGCTTGGCGCGCAGCCAGGGTTCGAGTTCGGCGACAACCGGACGCGA
>NZ_JBEKVH010000284.1:0-2621 GCF_049514155.1 Roseiarcus sp.
GCGGCGGGGGCGCGGATGCTGATCCCCTGCCACAACGAGACGCTCGATTGGGTCGACTCGGCGACCGACGCGCCGCGCCACGGCGGCTTCAACGCCTTCGGCCGCGCGGTGATCGGCGAGGCCAATCGGCTCGGCATGATCGTCGACGGCGCGCATGTGTCGCACGACGGCATCCGCCGCCTGCTCGACGTTTCCGAGGCGCCGGTCTTGCTGTCGCACTCCAACGCCTTCTCGCTGTGCGACCATCCGCGCAACGCGCCCGACGACGTGCTGAAGCGGCTGAAGGCGAACGGCGGCGCGGCGCTCGCGACCTTCGTGCCGGGCTTCGTGTCGCAGGCGCTGCGCAATTGGCTCAGAGGCTCGCTCGACCCCCACGGCAAGGCGCCGCCGGTCGTCGACGTTAATGCGCGGATCGCGGCGATCGAAGCGCGCCAGGGCCCGGCGCCGCGCGCGACGCTGGCCGAGGTCGCCGATCATGTCGTCTATCTGGTCGAGACGGCGGGCGTCGATCACGTCGGCATCGGCTCCGACTTCTACGGCGGCCTCCAGCCGCAGGGGCTCGAGCACGTCGGCCGCTTCCCCCATCTGTTCGCCGAACTGATCCGCCGCGGCTTCTCCGAGGGCGACCTCGAGAAAATCGCCTGCCGCAACCTCCTGCGCGTCATGCGCAAGGTCGAGCAGGTCGGCGAGCGCTTACGGGAAGCGCGCGAGCCGGCGGTCGGCCGGATCGAGGACTATCCGGGGGCGTGAGGGGCTGCCCTCATCCGGCGGCTTCGCCGCCGTCAAGTCGCGCGTCAAGTTTCGTCAAGTTTTGTCAAGCGATGTCAAGCCCGGCGCTTGACGGCGCGGCGGGATCGTCAACGAAATCAGGGCTGTCCGTCGCGTCAAGGGCGGCCTCGGCTTCTGTCGAACCGGCTTCGCCGGCGCGGCCTCGCCGTGCCGCTCGCGCCGCCGCTTGATGGTCTCGGCCATGGCGTTGAGCTTGGTCAGCAGCCGCTTGCGGCCGCCGTCGTCGGCAGCCGCCTCGGCGCCGTCGATCGCCGCGTATCGGTCGAGCCGGCCGGGCGCCCGCAGCAGCCGGTCGATGGCGGCGAGCTCGCCGTCGGCGACGCAGCGCGCGGCGAGCCGCAGCGCCGGCTCGAGCCGGGCGATCGGCGCCCGCGCGTGGACGAGTTTGGTCTCGTTCTCGCCCGCCGCGAAGGCGCTCGCGACGATCTGGGGCGCCCGCTCGCACGAAATCGCCTCCTCGCGCCCGATCGCCGCATAGGCCCAGCCCGCCTGGACGAGCGCGAGAATGCGAATCCTCCGCAAGTCGCGATCCCGCGCCGAGGTGCCCGCGACTGACGAAGACGGGGACTGAAGGGCGGCGTTCATGGCGGGGCGGCTTCCTTGGCGCTCGCGGCGGGTTTTGGCCGGCGATTGGATTTTACGAAAGAGAAGACTAGCATAAATTCTGATTATCAGAAAGACATTGTCACGGGCCGCGCGCATCGACATTCGCATAAGTCGGCGACGACGCGGAAACTCACCCCGCCCCTCGCCCTGCCTCTCTCCGCGAAGTCGCGGGGAGAGGGGAAAAATGGCGCCGCGCGCTCCTCTCCCCGTTCTTCACGGGGAGAGGTTGGGTGAGGGGCTTGGGGGTTCTGGCGACGCCTTACTAAATCTCCAACCTCCGCCAGCCACGCCGCCCCGGCGCCGTCAAGCGGCTGTGCCGCTCCGGCGTTGCGCTTCGGCCGCTTCGCGGTGACTGCGCCGGGTCGGCGCGGCAGGGGGCTTTCAAGTCGCGTTGCTGAGCGAAAGCGGCCGTCGGCCGCTATTCGTCAGCAACGCGACTTGCAGACCAAAAGCCGGCGCCGCGCGGAGCGGTCAAAGCTCACGTTAGCGATGCGCGCATCGGCTGGACCTTGACGGCGAGCGCGGCGATGGCAGGGTGCGCCTCAGCGAGCCGTTTTGATGGACTTTCGCGCATTCTTGTAGTAACAACAATTCAATGAGAATCGAGTTCGACGCGGCCAAGCGCGAGCAGACTCTGCGTGAGCGCGGCCTCGACATGGCGCGGGCGGACGAGATTTTCGCCGGCGCGACGCTGACGGTTTCCGACGACCGACGCGACTAAGCGAGGATCGCTTCATCACCGTCGGATTTCTCGACGCGCACATGGTCGTCGCCGTCTGGACCGCCCGGCGCGGCGCCCGCCGCATCATTTCTTTGAGGAAAGCCAATGACCGCGAACAAGCGCTCTACCGCCCCCGTTTCTGACGACGAAGCGCCCGATCTCAGCGCGCCGGAATGGGCGGCGAAGTTCAAGGCGGCGAAAGTCCGCCGGGGCCGGCGGCCGTCGGCGGCGCCGAAGGTCTCGACCACCATCCGGCTCGATCCGGACGTCGTCGCCGCATTCCGCGACGACGGCCCCGGCTGGCAATCGCGCATCAACGCCGCGCTGCAGGAATGGCTGAAGCGGAAGAAGCGGCCGGCGAGCGCGGCGGCAAAGGGCAAGTCGAGATCAAGGGCGGCTTAGGGCGCGAGCGGACTCGGATCGCGGCGGCGCTCCCTGCGGTCCCGCCGCCCCGGCGCCGTCAGGCGGCTGCGCCGGCCCGCTGTGGCTCGGATCCGACGGTCAA
>NZ_JBEKVH010000285.1:0-2618 GCF_049514155.1 Roseiarcus sp.
GCGGCGGCGCGGCTTACGGCGATGTTGAATTGGGGAATTCGTATCCTGTCGCCGTTATGCCGGCTCACCGAAGGAGGCGACCAGGATCGCGATCTCGATCTCGGGTCGCGCACGTAGCGCGCGAACTCTGCGGAAGGCGCCTGTTGAAGGGGCAAGCGACGACCACAGGGTTCGCGAAGGGGATATTCGCTCGACCTGTCACGAACGTTTCGGCGAGGTCTCGAGGCCAACGCGACGAATATCTAACGCCGCGAGTTCTCATTGTCGTCTGTTTTGGCGCGCCATCCTCCGCTCAAAGAGAACGGAAAGCCGACGCCGCGCGCCGCGCGGCGGGGCAGGCCGTCCAGCCGCACCGCGAATCGTGTGAATGAATGCACTGTCGCCGTAATCCCAAAGTCTACCGGCGAAAACGTGACACTTGAATACCGCTCGCATTCGATCGCCTCGGTTGGAGCGCGGCGCTCAAGCGCCCTTTGGCACCTGTTTTGTTCCGATCCCTGCGTGTATCTGGCCAAACTCAAGAGTGCACATTGCAGTGAGACTGCTCTTGCACTAGTGGTGCGCACTGCGTGCCATAAGGCGCGCCGTAAGCGTTCACGTCAGCCAACGCGCTCCTGACCGATGGCCCTCCGCCTCCGCGCTGGTCATTCGTTTGGGCTGCGCTGTTGGAGCAAAAACGTGAATCGATTCTTCAAAATCCTCATCTCGGCCGCCACGACCTTTGGGCGCGCACCGCGCGCCGCTCAGGTCGGCATGTTCCTGTTCTTCGCCGCCTCTGTGTCCGACGGAATTCTGATGCCCTTCTTCGCGCTGTGGGCGCACAAGGACGCTGGAATTCCGATCGAACTCATCGGCCTATTGCTTGGCTGCTACGCCGGCGGCGAATTGCTGGCGACGCCGTTCTTCGGCGGTATCGCCGACCGAGTCGGCCGTAGGCCGGTTTTGCTCGTGTCGACCTCTGGCGTCGGCCTCGGGTTCCTCTTGCTTTTCATGGTTCGCGGAGCCTTCGCAGTGGCCGGGGCACTGATCGTCATCGGGGTGTTCGAGAGCGTGCTGCATCCGACCGCCTCCACCGTCATCGCTGATGTCGTGCCGGCGGACGCGCGGCGCGAGCATTTCGCCGCGCGGCGGGTGATGTCGAATGCCGGCAGCATGGTAGGCCCGGCGCTCGGCGCGCTCCTCGCGCTGCACTCGCTCGGGCTGGTGTTCCTCGGCGGCGCAGTCGCTCTTTTGGTTGGTGCACTCGTCGTCGCGATCTTTCTTCGTGAGACCCGACCGAGCCGTCCTGCGGCCGAAGAGGAGGACGAAGAGTCACTGTTGGTGCTCACGGCGGTATTTCGCGACGCCCATCTCGCTGGCTTGATCATTCCGATTGCGCTCCTGGGGATCGCCGAGAGCTGGATTGCGACGATCACGCCGCTCTATGCCGATGCCGCCGGGACGCTCACGGCGTCCGGCATCGGACTTCTCTTCACCTACGCGGGTGCGCTCGGCGTCGTGCTGCAAATGCCGATCACGCAGGCAACCGGCCGCATGAGCGGGTTTTCGATCGTCATGTTGAGTGGCGCGGTACAGGCCTTGGCATTCGCTTGTTTGTTGGCCTCGCCGGCGCTGCCATTTCTCGT
Source organism: Roseiarcus sp. (assembly GCF_049514155.1). Taxonomy (GTDB): domain Bacteria; phylum Pseudomonadota; class Alphaproteobacteria; order Rhizobiales; family Beijerinckiaceae; genus Roseiarcus. Next base: position 1,626 of record NZ_JBEKVH010000285.1, read on the forward strand.
TGGGGCCGTCACGCTCCTCGCCTTGGCGCAAATGCTGTCGGGCCCGCTGTTGCAGACGATCGTTACTGAACTTGCGCCGCGCAACGCCCAAGCGACCTATCAGGCCGCGTTCGGCGTCGTCAACGATCTCAGGGACGCCGCCGGCCCGGCGATCGGGACCTGGCTCTATGCGCTTTCCTCGGTGTTGCCATGGGGAACCGGCCTTGTGGCTTCGCTCGTCGCGTCGGGCGCGCTAGCCGCTGCGGCACGCAGACATGAGGCAAGACAAGCGAAAATTAGGGCAAAGGCCGCGACCGAGCGGCGGGCTGGAGGCTAACCGGAAGGACGAGAGGCACGCGCATTGAGGGATCCAGTAGCAACAGACCTGCCTATCTGAGGGTCCGGGGTCTGCAATTGGTTAGAGACATGTCCGCAAGCGAATACCGCGCTTACGCCATGGCGGCGCGCGGCGCCCAGGCTGCGGGCTAGGAATTCTACCACGTCGCGCAGATCCAGATCGGTAGTTAGACGGCCCCCCCGGGGCGGCAAAGTGGACGCGCCGCCACCGTCATTCCAGGTTCGACTGGACCTCATATGCGACGGCTCCTCGCCAAACGCCGGCTTGTCGAGATCGTTGAACATCGCTTCTCACTGGCGCCTGCGACAAATATGTATGTATGATGATTCTCTCTAGACATCATACATGTGCGCTGATACGGACCCTAAGCGGCGGCCGCGGAACACCTCGCTGGCCGATCGAAAGGGGGACCAAGTCGTGCACATCCCGGACGGCTATCTCAGTCCTTCGACCTGCGCCGTCGGCTACGCCTTCGCGGCGCCGTTCTGGTATGTCGCGCTCGAGCGCGTGAAGCGGCTGCTGCAGACCCGCCTGGTGCCGCTGCTGGCGGCGGTCTCCGCCTTCTCATTCGTCGTCATGATGTTCAATCTGCCGATCCCCGGCGGCACGACGGCGCACGCGGTCGGCATGGGGGTCGCCGCGATCGTGCTCGGCCC
>NZ_JBEKVH010000286.1:0-2604 GCF_049514155.1 Roseiarcus sp.
GACCTGCGCGAAGCGATCAACTTCGCCTGGCGGCAATGGAAGTTCATCGGCGCGGTGGTCGCGCTGGCGCTGCTGATCGGCGCGCTCTATATCGCCCGCCAGACCCCGCTCTACACCGCCAGCGCCCAGCTGTTGCTCGATCCGAATAAGGAGAAGGCGGCAGGTCAGGACACGGTCTTGACCGACGCCGTCTTTGATCTGCCGGCGATCGAAAGTCAGATGGCGGTGATCCGTTCGACCGCGTTGCTGAAGCGGGTCGCCGACAAGGAGCGGCTGATCGACGATCCGGAATTCGGCTCGGGGCCGGTCGTCGTCGGCGGCGGCCTGCTCGCCGCGATCCGCGAGTTCTTCTCGCAAGCGCCGCCACCTTCGGCCCCGCCGCGGCCGCGCGCCGCCGCAACCGGCGACAGCGGCGACCTGACCGCGCTCGCGCCCGACCTCGTCGCCACGATCGAGAACGTCAAATCGGCGGTCGCCGTTCAGCGCGCCGGCCAGGCCCTGGTGCTCAACGTCTCCTTCACCTCCGCCGATCCCAACAAGGCCGCCAAACTCGCCAACGCCGTCGCCGACGCCTATGTTGTCGACAAGCTCGACGCGCGCTTCGAGGCGGCCAAGCGCGCTTCCGCCTGGCTCAGCGACCGCCTGGTCGAGCTGAAGCAGCAATTGCATGATTCGGAAGAGGCGGTCGCCAGCTTTCGCGCCGACAACAATCTCCCTTCCGTCGGCGGGCAGGGCGTGACCATGAGCCAGGAGCAGCTTGCCCAGCTCAACGGCCGCCTCGTCGCCGCTCGCGCCGAGACGGCGGAGAAGAAGGCCCGGCTCGATCTGCTGCAGAAGGTTGAGGCCGCCGGCGGCGCCATCGCCGATCTGCCCGATATCGCCAACGCCGGCGCCATCCCCGACCTGCGCAAGCAGGAGAACGACCTCAAGCGCGAGGAAGCCGATCTGCTCGCTCGCTATTCCGATCGCCATCCCTCCGTCGTCAACGTGCGGGCGCAATTGGCCGACGTCCATCGCGCGATCGCCGCCGAAGCCGGGCGGCTCGCCGCCGACGTCAAGCACGATTACGACCTCGCCCTCGCCCGCCAGGCGGAGACCGAGAAGGCCTTGGGCGAAGTGACGGGGCAGACCGACCTCGACGCCTCCAAGGCGATCACGCTACGCGAACTCGAACGCAACGCCGCGGTCAATAAGAGCCTGTTCGAGGATTTTCTCCAGCGCTCGCGCGTCACCGAGGAACAATCGACCTTCGAGGCGCGCGACGCGCGGGTGATCACGCCGGCGCTGCCGCCCGGCGTCCCCAGTTCGCCCAAGCGCATGCAGATCCTGCTGGTCTCTCTGCTGCTCGGTCTCGCTGCGGGAATCGGCGGCGCCTACCTGATCGAATCGCTCAACGCCGGCTTCACCACCCCGCGTCAGGTCGAGGAATTGTTGGGACTGCCGTTACTCGCCTCGGTCTCGCGCATGGAGGCGCGCGATTTGACCACCGAGGGCGGCCTGCTCACCATGCCGCAATACCCCTTCGCCAAGCCTTTGTCGCGCTTTTCTGAAGCGATCCGCTCTTTGCGCAGCGCGGTCGCGATGAGTGACGTCGACCATCCGCCGCGGGTCCTGCAATTGACCTCGACCTTGCCCGGCGAAGGCAAATCGACCATCGCCATGACCATCGCGGCCTCGGCCGCTCAGTCGGGCCTCAAGACGCTGCTCGTCGACGCCGACCTGCGCCACCCCTCCGCCTCGCGCTACTTCAAGACGGAGAAGCGCGTTGGTCTCGTCGACTATCTCGTCGGCGCCGCCGAGCTCAAGGACGCGCTCGTCTTCAACGAGGGCTTGCGTCTGTATGTGCTGCCCTCGGGGGCCAAGACCCAGAACCCGCCCGATCTGCTCGGCTCGGAGCGGTTCAAGGCGATGATCGAAACGCTGAGGAACGATTTCGACCTGATCGTCCTCGACACCCCGCCGATGGGGCCGGTGGTCGATCCCTTGATCGTCGCTCAGGTGGTCGACAAGGTCGCCTTTGTCGTGCGCTGGGCGGTGACGGCGCGCGAAATGGCCGCCCATTCGATCGATCAGCTCGGCGGCCACCACAAGGTGGCGGGCGTCGTTTTCAACTATGTCGTCGACGCCCAGGCCCAGAAATACGGTCGCTACGCCTATTCCTACTATTACGGCGGCCGCGCCTACCGGAAGTATTATAACGAATGATCGGCCTGCGGAGTTTGCGGTTCTGGACGACGCTGGTCGTCGTTCTGCTATCGCTGACCGCGATCGACCAAGGCTGGACGGCGCTGCGGCTCGGGCTCGCCGAATGGGGCGCCGAGGCTGGCGACGCCGAGGCGCGCTTTTCCCCCTTCGTCGGCGACGGTCTCGTCGGCGACCTCGCCCTGCGCGATTCCCTGCGCCTCGCGCCGCCAGTGGCGACGAAAGCGAAGATCGCCGCCGTCAGCGCGCTGTTGAGCCGGACGCCGCTCAACGGCGGCGCCTGGCTCGATCTCGCCATCGCGCGGCGCGCCGCCGGCGACAAGATGGAGAGCGTCGCCGCCGCTTTGGCGATGTCGACCACGACCGGACCCAACGAGGCGTCTCTGATGGCGGGACGCGCGA
>NZ_JBEKVH010000287.1:0-2595 GCF_049514155.1 Roseiarcus sp.
GTCGCGGCGTCGCCGCCAGGCGAGGTCGTCGATTTGTCGGCCGCGCCGGCGCTCGCGCTCGAAGGCGTCAACGCGGATCAAATCAGCCACGAAACCCGTCTCGATCGCGCCGGTCCCGGCCGCAGCGACGCGCTGAGCGTCGGGCGGCTCGAAGGCGCGGGGCCGGCGCTGCGGGTCGAGGCGTGGCGCGACGGCGGGCGACGGGCGGCGGTCAGTCTGTTCGTCGCCGCGGCGGAGACGGCGGCGGCTGGCGGCGCTGTGGTCGAACGGCTCGGCGGAACGGAGACGCTCGCCAGCGCCTCAGGGCCGATCGAATGGGCGGCGCTGACGCTGGCGGGCGGGGGCGACCGCGGCTGCGCAGCGTTTCGGCTCGCCCCGCGCGTCGGCGGGCTCAGGGGCGTCGTCTGCGCCGCGTCGGGCGCGACGCTCGATGAAGCGACGCTCGCCTGCGTGATCGAGCGATTGAGCCTGACCAAGGCGGGACGCGAGGCCGGTTTCGCCGAAGTGCTGAAGCCGGGAGCGGCGCGCCGCGCGGCCTGCCGCACGCCGCTCGACTGAGCCGTTACGCGCCGCGCTCGAAAGCGGCGACGATCGCGTCGCCCATCTCGCTTGTTGAAACGACGCGCCCGCCTTCGGAGCGGATGTCTTGCGTGCGCAAGCCGTCCGCCAGAACGCTGGCGATCGCGGCGTCGAGCCGGTCGGCGACTGCGCTGAGGCCGAACGAATAGCGCAACGCCATGCCGAGCGAACCGATCATCGCGATCGGATTGGCGAGGCCCTTGCCGGCGATGTCGGGCGCCGAGCCGTGCACCGGCTCGTACAGCGCCTTGCGCCGCTTGGACTTGGCGTCGACCTCGCCGAGCGAGGCCGACGGCAGCATGCCGAGCGAGCCGGTCAGCATGGCGGCGACGTCGGACAGCATGTCGCCGAACAGATTGTCGGTGACGATGACGTCGAACTGCTTCGGCCAACGCACCAGCTGCATGCCGCCGGAATCGGCCAGCATGTTTTCGAGCTCGACGTTCTTGTATTCGCGCGCGTGCACCTCGGCGACAACCTCGTGCCACAGCACGCCGGTTTTCATCACGTTGCGCTTCTCCATCGAAGTGACCTTGTTGCGCCGCGCCTGCGCCAACTCGAACGCAACGCGCGCGATGCGTTCGATCTCGTAGGTGTCGTAGACCTGGGTGTCGACGGCGCGCTTTTGGCCGTTGCCGAGATCGGTGATCGTCTTCGGCTCGCCGAAATAGACGCCGCCGGTGAGTTCGCGGACGATGACGATGTCGAGCCCCTCGACCACGTCGCGCTTGAGGCTCGATGATTCGGCGAGCGCCGGATAACAGATCGCCGGCCGCAGATTGGCGAACAGCCCAAGATCCTTACGGAGCCGCAGCAGCCCGGCCTCGGGACGCGCCTCGTAGGGCACCTTGTCCCATTTCGGCCCGCCGACGGCGCCGAAAATCACCGCGTCGGCCGCGTGCGCCTTGGCCATGGTCTCCTCGGTGACGGCGACCCGATGGGCGTCGTAGCACGCGCCGCCGACGAGACCCTCCTCGACGGCGAAATCGGCGATGCCCTTCGCGGCGAAAAAGCCGATGAGCCGCTTCACCTCGGCCATCACTTCCGGACCGATGCCGTCGCCGGGGAGGAGGAGGAGCTTTTTTGCGCTGGGCATGTTGGACTACCTTGAATTTACGGAATGCCGGCGCAGTGCTAATCGCCGGACCGGTTTATGGCAACTGCGAGCCCGCTGTTGCGTAACGCATGTAAACTAGTTAAATGACTAGTCTACCCATTGAGCGACCCGTGAGGTTCGTCACATGAAGACCTGGCCCGTGCAAGACGCCAAGTCGCGTTTCAGCGAACTGCTCGAAACGTGTTTGAGGGAAGGGCCTCAGCTCGTCACGCGGCGCGGAGAAAACACCGCCGTTCTGGTGCCCATGGCACAATGGCACCGGCTGGCGAATGCCGGCGTGTCGACGCTCAAGGACCTTCTGTTGAGCGACATCGGGCGGTTTGACCTGCAAATCCCGCAGCGCGGCAAAAAGCGCCGCCGTGCCCCGCGTCCCCTCGCGTAACTGTCGATGTATTTGCTCGACACCAATGTCGTGTCCGAACTGAGAAAACAGCGTCCGCACGGCGCCGTCGTGGCGTGGCTGAGGTCATGCGACCAGCGCGATCTCTACGTTTCAGCCGTGACGATCGGTGAACTCCAAGCCGGCGTCGAGCTGACGCGCGAGCAAAACACCGCCAAGGCGGCAGAAATCGAAGCGTGGGTGGACCGGGTTGCCGAAACGTGGAACGTTCTCCCGATGGATGCGGCGACATTCCGCATATGGGCCAAGCTTATTCACCGACGCTCCGACGCGCTCTTCGAGGACGCCATGATCGCCGCTACGGCGAAGCTGCACGGGCTGCAAGTCGTCACGCGCAATGGGAGAGATTTCAAGAATTTTGACGTCGGCGTGTTCAATCCGTTCGTGACGCAATAGGGCGTTTGTGGACTTCGCAAACCCTGCCACACTTTTGCCGCGTGAATCGCAGCCTTTGCTAGCTGCCGTCATCGGCTACCCTTTTGCGGTCGGCCGTTAGGCC
>NZ_JBEKVH010000288.1:0-2569 GCF_049514155.1 Roseiarcus sp.
CCCTCTTGCAAAAAACGCCCTATTACACCACACTTTCCGGAGCGATCGCCGCGGCGGAGGGCATCAAGGCCTATCTCGCCGGCGATCTCGAAGTCCGAGCGTTGCAGGACTATTTCGCGTGACCCGGCTCGTTCGCGAGCCGCCGGGCGCGGAGCGGCAAGTTTGACAATTTCGAGATAGGGTCACCGATGGAGAGGTTTCCGATCACGGTCGCCGGCCACGCCGCCCTCGAGGCGGAGTTCCGGCGCCTACAACAAGTCGAACGTCCACGCATCGTCCAAGCGATCTCCGAGGCGCGCTCGCATGGCGATCTGTCGGAGAACGCGGAATATCATTCCGCCAAAGAGGCGCAATCGCACAACGAGGGCCGCATCGTCGAGCTCGAGGACATGCTGCAGCGCGCCGAAGTGATCGACGTGTCGAAACTGTCGGGAGCGACGATCAAGTTCGGCGCGACGGTGACGTTGATCGACGAGGACACCGAGGCCGAGAAAATGTTTCAGATCGTCGGCGAGAGCGAGGCGGACGTGAAATCCGGCAGGGTCTCGATCACCTCGCCGACGGCGCGAGCGCTGATCGGCAAGAAGGTCGGCGATAGCGTGGAAGTGAACACGCCGGGCGGCGGCAAGCGCTACGAGATCGTCAAAGTGGACTATAAATGAGGCCGTTGGGCGGTCCGCGACGGGCCGCCATGGGAGGATGATGACATGGGCGAGTGGCAATTGACGCGACGCGCCGCCCTGACCGCCCTGACGTTGGCGGCGGCGTCGGCGGCCGTGAAGGCTTCGGCGGCGCCGCTGGGCGATGTCCGCTTCCGCGAGATCCGGGTCGACGTCTCGCCGTTGAAGGCCAAGGACGAAGACGACGCGGCGCAGTGGGTCGCGGCGGTGTTGCCCGGTTATCTCAAGCAGACTTTCGCCAAGTATCTCGCGCCGGGCGATCGCAGCGCCGGCGTGCTGGTGGCGCGCATCGACGACGTTGCGATCGGCACGGCGGGTTCTCGCATGTCGATCGGCTTCCTCAGCAACGATGCGACCGACGGCATCGAAGGCGCCGCCCTGGTGCTCGACGGGCGCGGCCACGTGGTCGGCTCATACCCGCTCTATAGCTCGCTCGGCGCCGACAGCCTGCAGAACTCGCCCTACCAGACCGACATTCTGCGCCGCCGTGTTGAAACGCTCGCGCTCAGCTTCGCCCAATGGCTGCCGGGCAAGATGGGGTTGTGAGTCGAAATGCAGGATGCGCGGATCGGGGAGGGCGTGCGCGTCCTTCTGCTTGGGTCGGGCAAGGCGGGTCACGAGATCAACGCGGTCGGCGTCGCCGAGGCGCTCGGGGCGTCCTATGAGCTGAAGCGGGTCAACCCGCGCAAGCCGTTCCTGTGGATGTCGCCGTTCGGGCCGGTCGATCCGCGCGATGCGGCGCTGTTGCGGCCGCCGCTGCCCGATATCGTGCTGGCCAGCGGCCGCGTCACCGTGCCCTATCTGCGCGCGCTCAAACGCGCCGGCGGGGCGCGCGTGTTTGCGGTGTTTCTCCAGGACCCGCGTTTCGCCCGCGCGTCGATGGACCTGATCTGGGTTCCCGAACACGATCGCCATCGCGGGCCCAACGTGATCGCGACGCTGACCTCGCCGCATCCGTTCTCGCCGCGCCGCCTCGCCGCGGCGCGCGCCGCTCCGGACGCGCGGCTGGCGGAATTGCCGACGCCGCGCTGCGCAATCGTGCTCGGCGGCCCGAGCGGCGCGCAGCATTTCACCGCCGCCGACCTGACGCGGATGACGGAGGCGGTGCGGGCGATCGTCGGCCAGGGCTTTTCGATCATGGCGACGCCATCGCGCCGCACGCCGCCCGAGCTGCTGGCCGCCGTGCGCGAGGGGCTCGGCGACGCGCCCGGCTTCGTCTGGGACGGAAGCGGGGAAAATCCCTACGCTTCGATCCTCGCGCTGGCCGACGCGGTTCTGGTGACCGGCGACAGCGCCAACATGGTCGGCGAGGCGACCGCCACCGGCGCGCCGGTGTACGTCTTCGAGCCGAGCGGCGGAGAAGCGGGCAAGCTCGGCCAGGCGATCGACGCGCTGGAGCGGCTCGGCGCGATCAGGCGGTTCGCCGGTCGGATCGAGCGCTTCGCCTACAAGCCGATCGATTCGAGCAGCGTCATCGCCGCCGAGATCGCCCGTCGCTTCGCCCGCGCCCGCGCCGCGGCGGCGTGAGGCGAGTCTTCTTGCCGGACTGAGCGGCGACCCGGGGCGCGCTACGAATGCGGCGCGCCCGCCAGTGTGACGAGACGTCCCGCGTCGGCTTGAAGCAGCCTGAGCGGCGCGACGAGCGCTCCCGCCTCGACGGCGCTTTCGTCGCCGTCGCCCGCCGCGCCGCGTTCGAGCGCGAGCGCCGCGCGGTCGAGCGAGCGCATCGCGGCCGTTGCGACGTTGCTGGCGGCGCCGTCGGGGTTACGCCACGCCGCTGAGGCGATCAGCCGGCTGAGCACCCCGACGTCCTGCGCCAGGTGCCGGGTCGACACGACGAGCGCTCCAGCGCCTGCATGCGACGAACCGCCCCGGCGCCACCACAGTGC
>NZ_JBEKVH010000289.1:0-4135 GCF_049514155.1 Roseiarcus sp.
GGCGCCGGGCGCTTCAACGCCGCGACCATTTCGGGCGCCGCCTCGGCGGGCGCCGCAATCGCCGCCTGAAACTCGGCGAAGCCCCTCTCGCTCATGCGCACCGGACCATTCTCCAGCAGCGCCGCCTCCGCCGCGCGCACGGCGGCCTCCCGCACGAAGTCCGTGCGCGAACGTCCGCGCAACGCCGCCGCACGATCGATCACGGCGACGTCGGCCTCGGGCAAACGCATCGACAGCGGATAGACTTTTCGGCGCGCGGGTCGGCTCATCGCATGACGCTCCATTGCGACTCAATCTAGCGCTTTGTAGCGCATTCTGCAATACAAAGCGCCTCGCGGCCCAGCTCACTCCAACTCGAGGCGCCGTCTTCTGCGGACGAACGGCGAATGGACCGGGGCGCCGGCGATTATGCGGCCGTCCTCGCCCCACTCCGCCATGCGGTTGAACGGGATCACGGCGCGCTCGGCGACGCGCGGCAGCGTGGCGCGGAAGTCGGCGACGATTGCCTTCAGCCGCGCTTCGACGGCCGCCGGGTCGGAATAGCGCAGGCCCGCCTCGACGCCATAGGCGACGAACGGCGCCAGCACTTCGTAACCGAGATAGGCCAGCGTGAAGTTCACCGGCCACAGCATCAACTCGATGTCGCCCGAGCGCCCGTCGTGCTCGTAGGTGCTGCGGCTGGCGCCGACCGTCACCGACAGCATCGCGCGCTTGCCGACGAAGCGGCCTTTTTCGAACCGCTTCCTGCTGGTGTAGGCCTCGCCGTAGGCGAGCGTGCGGTCGAACCAGCCCTTCATCATCGCCGGCGGCAGATGCCACCACATCGGATATTGCAGCACCAGCAAGTCCGCCCGGTCCAGCAGCGCCAGTTCGTCGGTCACGACCTTCGGCAGAGCGCCGACTTCGCTGGCGTGACGTTGCTCGGACTGCGGATCGAAGCGCGCGGGATCGCCGCGATCGGCGAAATGCTCGGGGCGCTCGCACGGATCGAAGCCCATGGCGTAAAGGTCGGAAGCCGAGACGGTCCAGCCTTCCGCTTCGAGCGCCGCCGATCCGGAGCGGACGAGATGGGCGTTGAAAGACTGCGGTTCAGGGTGCGCGAGAACGAAGTGAGCGTGCATGACGCCTTCATACGCGCCGAGACTTCCGAGGACGAGGGGGGCAGACGTGGACAGCGGAGCGGCGTGACCGCTTTTGACAAGCTGCGCTTCCTTCGCTATATGTCACCGAATGGTGACAACGCCCTCCAACCCGACCCGGGACTCCGACGCGATGCGGGCGCGCATTCTGGCGGCGGTCGGCGCGCTCATCGCGCACGACGGGCTCGCCGGCGTCGGCGTCAATGCGCTGGCGCGCGCGGCCGGCTGCGACAAGGTGCTGATCTACCGCTATTTCGGCGACCTCGACGGCGTCTATGCCGCCTATGCCGCCAAGAGCGATTTCTGGTGGACGGTCGAGGACCTGACCGAAGGGCTCGACCCGTCGCGAACGTCCTTGGCGGAAGCGTTGAAGACGATGCTTCGCCGCCACGCCGAGGCCTTGCGTTCGCGGCCGATCACTTTGGCCGTTCTCGCCGCCGAACTGACCAACCGCACCGCGCTGGTGGTGGCGCTCGAGGCCGTGCGCGAACGCCGCGCGCTGCAGGCCTCGGCCTGGATCGGCGAACACTATCGGCTGCCGCCCGGCCTGGATGTCGCAGCGATCAGCATGCTGATTGGCGTTGCGATCAACTATCTCGCCGTTCGCGCCCGGACGCTGAGCGTGATGCGCTTGCGCCCGAGGTTTGATTTTTTTGCCCGCCTTGTCACCAATCGGTGACGAACAGATGGAGATGACAATGAGCCAATTCGCTTCCAACCGCCGCGACATCCTGCGCGCCGGCGGCGCCACGCTCTTTCTCGCTTTTGCAGGAGGAAAGCTGCGCGCCGCCGATGCCGCTGGCCGCCCGTTGCCCGAAGGCGACGCTTACGCGCCCTGGACGCTGTGGAACGACCCGTCGATCCGCAACACGCCGCTGGCGCTGGTCGCCGCCGGCGTGATCGCCGCCAACCCGCACGATACGCAGCCGTGGCTATTCGCGGTCGGCGACGACACGATCGAGATCTATGCCGATGCGTCGCGCAATCTCGGCGCAATGGACGCCTGCCTCCGCGAGCTGCATCTCGGGCTCGGCTGCGCGATCGAGAACATGCTGACCGCGGCGGGCGCCAATGGCTACGCGGCGCAACTGGAGACGGCGCCGGGTTCGCTCATCGACCTGACCGAGCGCAATCAGCCGGTCCTCGCGGCGAGGCTGCGGCTGAAGCGGATCGCCGCGGCCGCCCCCGACCCGCGCGCCGCCGCGATTCCCCTTCGCCACACCAACCGCTACGCCTACGATCCCGCGAGGGCGCCGACCGCCGAATGGCGCGACTTCGCGCGCGCGCTCGGCGCCGACGGCGAGGTCAAGGTGCTGCTGTTCGACGCCGGCTCGCCGCAGCGCCGGCTCTTCGATGCCGCCGTCGTCGAGGCGACGGAGGCGATCATCGCCGACAAGCCGATGATCGCCGACAGCGACCGCTGGTTCCGCGACTCCGCGCGCGAGATCGACGTCCATCGCGACGGGCCGACGCTCGACGCCGCCGGCCTCTCGACCTTCACCTTGATCTTCGCGCATCTGTTTTCGGTGTCGGCCGAGACCAGCCATAAGGCCTGGCTCGACCAGACCCGCGACGTCCAGCTCCCGACTGCGCCGGTCGCCGGACTGATCGCCGTGCGCGACCGCTATGACCGCCCTGGCGCGATCGCCGCCGGTCGCGCCTGGCAGCGCCTCCATCTCGACGCGACCCTGCGCGGCATGGCGCTGCAGCCGCTCAACCAGCCGATCGAGATGATCGACCGCGAACGCCAGACCGGCGCAGGCGCGACTTGGGCCCGGCGCATCGCCGGCCTGACCGGCGACGACTGGCAAGCGACGTTCTCGTTTCGCGCCGGGTTTTCGTCGACCACGGCGAGCCCGAGCCCGCGCCGCAGGCTCCGCGACGTGGTGAGGAGCTAATCCGTCCCCGCCTTGCCCCTCAGCGCCTTGATCACGCCGCGGCGGCTCTTTTCGTCGAGGCGGCGCGTCTTCGACGCCTTGGTCGGCTTGGTCGGGCGGCGCGGTTTTTCGCGATGCTGAGCCTGAACGATCAGCGCGGCGAGGCGCGCGCGCGCGTCCTCGCGGTTGCGCGGCTGGCTGGCGAAGCGCTGGGCGAAGATCACGATCACGCCGTCTTGCGTCGCGCGCGCGCCGGCGAGCTTGATCAGCTTGATCGCGACGTCGTTGGGCAGGCTCGGCGACCGGCGCGCGTCGAAGCGCAGCTCGACCGCGCTCGCCACCTTGTTGACGTTCTGCCCGCCGGGGCCGGACGACCGCACGAAATTCTCGACGATCTCGCCCTCGTCGATGAAGAGATCGCCGACTTTCATGAACCGAGGCCGCCGCCGATCACGCTGCGATCACCGAGACGCGACCCGCCCCGCGCGAGCGCGGCTTCTTCTTGATGGTGATCTCGACGTCGCGGTCGAGCGCGGTCAGAAAGATCATCAGGCGCTCGACCGAGAAACCGTCGAGCTTGTAATTGGCGAGCGCAGAGACCTTCGGCTGACCGACGCCGAGCCGAGTCGCCGCCTCTCCTTGGCTTAGCCGCTTGGCGGCGACGATTTCGTTGATCGCATAAGCGAGGCGCAGTTTGGTCTGCCGCTCCTCGGCGTCGGCGTAGCCGAGGTCGGCGAATACGTTGCCGCTGCCGCGGGTCACGGTCTCGTCCGCGGCGGACGGACTAGCTGCGCGTCGGTTTGCCATAACGGGCCTCATAATCCTCTTGCGCGACCCTCAATCGCCGCGCCACGAGTTCGACGTCGGGGCGCGCGGTCTTGATCCCTTTGGGCGACTTCTTCTGAAACGCGTGCAGGACGTAGACGACCTCACGAAAGCGAACCACGTAGACCGCCCGATAGGTGTCGCCCGAATCGTCTTCGACGATCTCGAAAACGCCCGGGCCCTGCCCTTTCCACGGCTTGGCGGAAGGATGCTTGCCGCCAAACTGGGCGACACCTAGCGCCACGCCCATTTCATCCTTCACCTGGGGCGGGAAGCCGAGAAAGTCCCTTTTCG
>NZ_JBEKVH010000290.1:0-2559 GCF_049514155.1 Roseiarcus sp.
GCAAGGCAACCCGAGGTCGCCGCGCGAACTCGAACGTCATTGAAGGAGCGAAAAGACGCGGAGGTCGCCGACAGTGGCAAGGTCAATTTAATCGCCAAATTGGCGCCTTTGAAAGCGAAACAAGGGGCGCCGCACACAAGACGCGGTCGCAAAGGCACGGACGAGATGGCAGGCGCCCCCGCTGCAACGAAGAAACGCCAAACGAGCAAGAATAAGGGCCGTTCCTCCCCAACAACCGGGGCCGGGCGATCGGATGCCGTGTCCACAACGCCCCTGCGAATACCATATGGCAACAAGGAAATCGCAAGAAAGCTCGGCGCTCGCTATGGTTCGAACGGTTGGTATGCTCCGCCCGGAATCGATCTCTCCGCGTTTCGCGAACGCGGTTGGACTTGAAAGCCCACGGGGGTCGCGCAGAATTTCACACTTGGCTCCGCTGCTGTGAGCGCTCTGAACGCTTTCGCGTGCCAGACTCGGGAATACCGGGCGGCGTTGCCTGTTCACGTGAAGACGATGGCGGTTCTCGCGAACACCATCGCCGTTCAGCCAAAGGTCGCGGTATCTCCGAGGCAGACGTTCAGGGAAAGGGCCGGATTGACTGTTGGGGGCAGATGGTTGACCTACAAGTTCGTGATCGAAGAGGCCAGACACCGACCTGCGCCGCGCTTCGATGATGCGCCTCTACAAAGCGCCAGCACGGGCCGTGAAAAGTTCGGGCCTCAGAAGAGAGCGCGGCGGCATCCAGGTAGACGATGACATCGAAGAGTCCGTTAGCGATTTGTATTGTCTCGATGGGACGGGCGTCGAGAGCGGAGTTCGGATTGTCGAGCCAGGACGCTGCCGCGTTGTCATCACCACCGACCATCGCATCGAGCGATTGAAACATGTGGACGAGTAGGACGCCGAGCTCGAAAGGTTTCGTACCTGGTCGAGTTCGAGGTCGCCGCGCCTTTCATGCACGAAACGCTAGCCTCGCTGGCGCCAATGATGGCTACAAGAGTTCGCGCATTCAACCGCAGTCGATCTGCGCTCCGAATAACGGCTTTGGTGACGAGGGGACCGAATTCAGGTCGGGCGGCAAAGATCATCGGCGGCTTCTCTGAAAGTGAGTTCCACGGCGTCGACGAGTGCGCCCGCCGCGTACTCTGAAATCGCCAGGTTCTTCCAAAGTTGCAGGCGTGTGCTCCTACTGCTTCTGCGTCCTCTGCTCCCTATCCCTTACGACGACCTCAACCAGCCGCGCGAGGCGCCTGACCGAACCGCCGCGCCAATGCGCGCCGACCGTCTCGCGTTCGACAATCGTCAGCGGGGCTATCCAGCGCACGTCGAGTCCGCGCGCGCGGGCCAGTTCGTCGATGATAGTCGGCAAAAGGGAGTCCAGATCCTCCGTCCGTGGCTCTGGGAATTCGAGGATCCGCATCCGGTCGATGAGCGGCGCCGGCAGCGCGTCGGCGCTGTTGGCCGTGGCGAGATAGCTGACGTGGGAGACGTCGATCGGGACCTGGAGCGCGGGATCAGGATATCGGGAGGCAGTCTCGCGCTCCATTAAGCCGAGGAGCGAATCCCAGAAACGACCATTGTCCGATCTGGTCGCCGCCTTCTCGATCTCATCAATCAGGACGACCGGATTGGCGTAGTGCGACCGCGAAATCGCCAGGAACGCGTGGCAGGGTTCGGCGCTATACCAACGCCGAGCCGATCCGCCGAAGACTGCGCCATCTGAGGTGCTCGCGTCCGTCCGCCAGGACCCCGCGCCGAGCTGTTCCGCGAGGCGGCGGGAAAGCCGGCTCTTACCGCAACCAGGCGGCCCGACAAGGATCGTCGGTGTGAGGTGGACGAATGGCCTGCCGACGAGGTCGGCGAGAAGGCGGTCGATCGTCTCCGCCGCGTAGGGGAATTCAAAGAGCAGCGTCTTGTGGATGGCGGCGATATCCGGCGTCGCGGCGAGCGGCACGTCGCAGCCGATGACGTGCTCGTGGCCAGCCACCAGTTCCCCCAGTTTTGCGTTCATAAAGACCGTTTCAGCGAGATCGCAGACGCGGACGGCGGCTTGCGCCGCTACGGCGGCTGGCCGCTGTGCCTCATTTGAGGCCGGCGCCTCGATAGGCAGCTCTCCCTCGATCAACACGACCTCGTGCTCGTGGCGCCATCGTTTCGCCCCGACGCGGGCAATCCACTGCGTCCTGGTCGACGCCAGGAAGCTCGCCGCTTGAGCGGCCGACGTGTTGATTGGCGGGTCGATGCCCGCGACGACGAGAGCCCAACCGAGGACGACCTCATCGAGCTTCGCCCGAATGTCTTCGCTGAGCCCCGGCGCAACCGCCTTCGCTGTCGCCGCCAGCGCCGCCACTACACGGCGGTGCTCAGCCGCAAAGCGTGACTCGTCGGTGACGCTAAGCGCCAGGACCGTGTCGGCAACTGAGACGAGCGGTGGTTTGTCCAGCTCGTAGGCGAGGGCGTCGAGCGCGCCCGCAAGGCTGCGGCAATGCGTTTTCGGTTCATCGGCCCACGTCTCGGCGATCTCGCTGAGTTCGGGGGCCAGCGCTTGGAGTTCCTGAA
>NZ_JBEKVH010000291.1:0-2556 GCF_049514155.1 Roseiarcus sp.
GCTCGATGAACGCCGGCTGGGTCGAGCGGAACAGGCCCGCCATCTGCGCCCAGGAATTGGATTGGCTCATATCGACGATGCGCACGGCTTCGATCGCGGCGCGCGTCGGATCGACGCCGAAGAGAAAGGGGCGCTCGCCCGTTTCGACGCACCGCCAGAACCGCCGCTCGGCGGTTATCAGCAAGTGCTGATAGAGCGAATCGGCGGCGATGGTCATCTCGACCCATTTGCCGCCGCCGGTGACGATCGACAGCGCCGCCGACCTGGCGTTGGTCACCCACATATTGTGCTGCAGCTGGGCCATGTGCTTATCGGCCGCCGTCTCTTCGGAAAACGACCACGGCAACATGAACTTGGCTTCGAACACCGCGTCGAGGCCCTCAACCATGCCGTCCAGGGTCGCGGCCATCCACCGGTTCACCGGATGGCGGACGCGACGTTGCACGTCTTTGACGACCCGGCCGGTGTTGCGCTCGTACCAGTTGCGATTGAGCGCCTCGGTCGCCACGCCGAGTTGAACGACGAGGTTGCCGGAGAAATCCGCCGGCTCGACTTCGCCGCGTTTTTCCCGCCACAGGCGCAGCAGGGCGGCCTCGTCCGAACCCATGATGATCCGCGAGTCGGATCCACCGATGAATTGGCGACGATTTTCCGGTGAGTTTGAGGATGGGTGCGAGTTCATCGGTCCTCCGATCGAGAAGAGGGGGTCGGTCAAGAGCCGCGCAACGGTTAAGTAACGCGCCATAGACACGTATCTAGACGTATCTTCGGTTCATCCACAGTGCACGCGAATACAAAATATGTAACGTAGTAATACTATAACTGATGCGGACATAAATACAATAGGTTATTGCGTCAATCGCCGATGGACATGCCTTTTATTCGCAAATTGATACTCTATATAACCCTCAACATGCAAATATTCGCCCGCTTTGGCTCTTGGAGCTTTCTGATCGGAACGACGGCGGCACCGCAGCTTCGCAATCGCACGTTTCTACTCCCACGCGACGGACCGGCGCCGAAGATCGTTTCGATGGGGAAGGTGACGCTTCCCGGCAGTCCCTTGCGCGCGGGCTGTCCAGGCATGGGCTCGGCGCCTCGACGTTGGTTCGCGCAGAGCCGCACAGCCAAGACGCGATGCGCCCTGTCGAGACGCCATCGCCGTCATCAAATTTTTGGCTTCACGAGACCGACCCGAACGGTCGGCTCGATCGCTCCCGCGGGCCTGATCCGGATCGATAAACCCGTGCGTCCCTACCAAAAAATACTGAAGACATTCGTCTAATGTCATCGTCTGCGCGATAGGACGAGCCCGGCGGACGCGCGCCCCGGCTGAGCAGAAGGCTCAATTAGCTGGGCGCCGGCGCTATGTGCGGGGGACCTGACGGGCGCTTCGTGAACCGACCAGGGCGAGGAATCGGTCGCGAACTGTCACGAATAATCCCGGCGGGATCACGCCGTAGACGACCGAAGCGTCTGTTGCGCCCGGCAGCCGGCGGAGATCGGGGCCGGGCCATATGAACTCGTTCCACTCCGAGAGGACGATCCAGGAGCGCGAATCGTCAAGCTGGAGCCGCTCCTTGGTCTTGGCCGGAATTTCGAGCGCCAGGGTAGGGTCGTCGGGTGGACTGTGGGTTATGGGCAGGACCAGCGCGCGGGTGTCGCCGTTTTCGTCTGATCGGAGCGCGGCGACAATGGCGCAGGGACGATCTTTTTGGCCTTCGTCGCGTCCTTCCAGGTACTCGCGATACCAGAGGTAGCTATAGCGGATAATGAGACCAGGAACGGGTTCGGGAAGCGCCACGGCCGATCACTTGAGATCGGTGTCGAGACGGGCGAATTCGTCCGGCACCTTGGCGCTGCGGACAGCCTCGACCCATTCCTCAGGCAGTTCGGCCGCAAGGCCTACCCGCCGGTCGCGCCGTTTGAGACGCGCCCATTCCTCGGCGGCCATGACCACGAGGGAGTCGCGTCCGTGTTTGGTAATGACGACCGGCTCATGCCTGGCCTTGTCGCTCAGCATCCCGAAGGCTTGCTGAAATTCGCTCGCCGTGACTTTTGTTAGTTCCATGGCATAATCTCCAATTTATTCATTTTATCCAAAATGGACACTATGCGCAAGGGAAACATGATCCGAATGAAAATAATGCCGCCAAACTGGGCGAGAAGGTCGGGGCCGACCACCGCGTCGTCCGCCTTCGTCAACGCGCCCTTCGCCGACAAGTTGTCGCGAGCCCAGGCGGGCCGCCTCGTCGCCGGATTCGAGGCGGTCGATTTCGGCGATGAGGCGATCGCGCAGCCGTAAGGATTGTTCGGCGGTCAGCGCGGAATTGGCCAGCGGCGGCAGCGCCGGCGCGCGCCGCGGCGCGCCCTGCCGAGGCTGCGTCAGCGCGCCGGAAGCCTCGCCGTTCGACGACCGCCGATCTTCGCTCCGGGAAGCCTTGCAGATGCTGACGCGCCTTGGCGAGCACTCGCACCGCCGTGGCGCGCGACCGGATCAAATCACGCATCGCCTCGTGGGCGCTATCTGGCACCCATACGGCGGTCAATTCGCCG
>NZ_JBEKVH010000292.1:0-3858 GCF_049514155.1 Roseiarcus sp.
ACATGCGGGAGGAAGTGAAAGCCTCAACTGGCGGGCCGAGAAATGCGCCTCTCATATTTCGTCTTGATGGTTGCGATCGTATCGGTTGGTGCAGTTTCCGCTCAAGAGTCGACCCCCTCGATAATGAAGCAGTGCGGCGCGAGATGGGCCGCCGCAAAGGTGGCAGGAACGACAGGCGATCTCACCTGGACGAGGTTTCTGACCGAATGTCGCGCCGAAATCGCCGCGCAATTGAGTTCTGACCCCACTGGCGCAGCCACCCCACCAGGAGTGTCGAACCAAGGTGTGGGGAGAACGCCGGCCGCTCTTTCGAGCGCACTCGATGATTGGCTCACGAAGACCTATCTCGATTGCTGGACTCCTCCGACGACGATGCCCAAAAGCGAGCGCTACGTGGCGGAAGTGCGCGTCGAGTTCAATTCCGATGGCTCGCTCAGCCACCCGCCCGAACTGCTCAATCCGCCGGCCGATTCCGCTTGGCAGTCTAACGCCCAAAGCGCTGTGCGTGCAGTACTCAAATGCAATCCGCTCCGCGTACCGCCGAAATACGCTCCTTACTTCGAGCAATGGAGAACGAAGACCATCCATTTCGATCCGCAGAGTGCAATGGCAGGTTCAACTGCAGCGTCGTCGCTAGTTTTGATAGACGGCGACCCATTGGGATCGTCCGATGTTCTTGTTATCTTGGCCCCAGAATTTCCGACCTCGAAATTCTGTCGAACCCAGCCGGTTCACCTCGCGTACATCGCCGGGACGAACTGGGCCCGGGTGACGTTCTGGGATAAAGACGTCTGTTTACACCGAAAAGAAAGTGATCAGTACTCGGTTATTTTGACAGAGAGTGATGGTAACTGGCGCGTTGTTTGTAACGACCAGCGCGGTGATTTACCCGAGTATGACTACTACGCCAAGTTATGCGCCGGGATGCCGAGGGAGGCTTATCGAGAATTGTTTGGCCTGAAGGCCCCAGCGACAACTACAGCAGCTGCGCCTCAAACGGCTCCGACTATTCAGCAAACTAGTACCCCCGTTTCACCTCTAGCTCTCGCGGATAGCACTGCGGCTAAAACGACGGGAACCGCGCAAAGGGGTCTTCAAATGCTAAAACCTTTCTCCATGGTAGACCTTTTCGGTTGGCTCACACATATTGTCTTGTTGCTGGCCGCACTGGGTATGCTGGTATTGGTACTAGCAATGATATTGGGCATAGGCAGGAACAGGCCTGTCGAGGCCATAATGCGTGCAGTTGCCTGTGCGTGCGGATTGTTGTTGTACATTTCGTCGAAGGCGGTCGGCTTTTCTCTACCAGACCTTGTGTTCAACGCCCTATCGACATCGTTCCCTTGGAAGGTCGGCGTGGCAGGATTCCTAGCTCCGTCCTGCTTAGGATTCCTGAGCGCTTGGTATGTAGGGCGCTACCTGAACAGCATGGACGCTCTAAAGAACGTCGTTGGGATGCGAGTTCTTGTCCTCACGATGACTTTTGTCTTCTTCCTTTATTGTGATTCCTATGTTGCGAGCTTCGCAACTGATCGCAGGGATGACTTACGATTCTTGTTCCCAAATGTCTCATTCACAATTGCCGTGCTGCTCTATGCTATCCTGCGTTACCATCCCGGAGAATTGTTGACGGGCAAAAACTTTCGCGGCGAGTAAAAACCGCGATCGCCAGCGCCATCAGGCCGGACGCGGCCTGTGCATCGCTGGCGCCGACCGCCGAGAGCCCCTTGAGGACCACCGCGAACGAACTGGCGAAGCCGACAAAGGCGGCGACGACACCCGCCGAAACGGGCTGAAGCAACAAGGAATGGCGCATGAGGGGGGATTGCCGCGCGAATCGAAGGACGCACAGTTTAGCGCGCCTTTGCCGGGAGCGTGAAGCGCGCCGCCATGTCCCCTCTCTCCACATCGGCGCCGCCTGCGAGGGCCGTCGAATGCGATCGGTGCGCGGAACGAAGAGGGGAGGATCGCGCAAGAAAACGGTCGCGCTTCCGTGCGCCCCGCGCGATCCGAGAGAAAGGCGTCGCGCGCTAGCCGGCGACTCTCGCGCGCGTCGCGCCGCGAGCCTTGTAGAGCTCCCAGAACTTGTCGGCCACTGTCGACGCCTTGATGGCGTCGCTGGCGCCGCTGTCCCACGCACTGCCCTTTATCATGCCAGCGACCATGACCTCGCCGACATAAACGCCGTCGTCCCTCAGCCGCTGCGCGAGCAAGCCGACGAGTTTATGCTTCGCCGCGTTGGCGAGCGCCACGCCCATCGACTTCATGCTGACGGCGAACGCGTCCATCTGCTCGCTGAGTTCGCCGAAAGCGCCGTTTGTGACGAGGACGGCGCCATCCCCCGCGTTCTTCAGATCGGGAAGCGCCTCTTGAACCGCGGCGAGGAGGGCGCGGACCTTGGCCAAGACGGCGCGAACGGCGGCCGGGTCGCTCGCATCGCCTGCGAAGGCGCCCGCGGCGATGCCCTTTGCCGCCAGCGCGGAGGCGCCCGCGGCGAGATGCTGCTCGTTTCGCGCGACGATCGCGACGGAGAAGCCCTCCGCGCCGAATTTCTCGGCGACGGCGGTTGAGATTCCCGTGCCGTATCCGACGATGACAAGAGTCTTTGGCATGGCCGCTCCGCTGGATTCGTCCGATGACCGCGCGACCGCTTTTGCCGTCCCGCGAGGATCAAGATAGGGGAAAGTCGGCGCGCCATCTACGCTTTTCAAGTCCCCGCAAGGAGGGGGAGGACGCCCCTACCCCGTCCGCCACAACAGCGCGATTTCGACGATCGAGGCGACGAGTTCGAGCACGATCAGCACGACGACGGCGAGTTCGAGGCGGGTGGCGCGGTCGGCGTCGATCATCTCGGTCATCGCATGCGCGGTCTCGACGATGACGTCGAGCTTGAGCTTCAGCGCGCCGCCGCGCTCCTTCAGCTCGTATTCGTCTTCGAGCCGCGCATAGAGGCGCTCGAGGTCGGGCCGGTCCCACAGCACGTCCGGCTTTTCCTCGACCGCGACGCGGCCGGTGACGCGGTGCTGGGCGAGCAGCGCCTGGCCGATCAGCTTGAGCATCGCGCGGCGACGGAACGGCGGTCGGCCGGTTTGCGCAAGCTGGCGGGCGAACGGCTCGATGACGTCGAAGACCTTGTTGACCTCGCGCTCGTCGCGCGCCAGCGCCACTGTCTTGGCCAGCGCGTCGGCGACCACGAGAAAGCGCGCCGGCGACAGGTCCTTGATGCGGATCGGGCCGCCGCTCTCGCTCGGCCCGTCCGTTTCGGGCGCGATCTCGACCACCGCCGTCTCGTCGTCGCCGCGCGCGCGAATGCCGGAGACGCGCGCGGCGAGGCTCGCCAGCGTGTGCTCCTCCTCGAGCGGCGTCAGGCCGACCATCACCGCGACGCCGAAGCGGAAGAGGGCCACCATGCCGCCGGCGCCGACCCGAAAGGCGAGCGGCAGCGCCGAGATCGTGTCCGGCCGCTCCAGCCCGACGGTGTCGATGCGCTCGCCGACGATCAGCGCCCGCGCGGTCACGCGCGTCGGCGCGGCGACGGGGCGCGCGGTTTCGTTCATGGTGGAAGCCTAATCCGCGGCGGGTTTACGCGCCAGCGCCGGCTTATTCCACTGGCCGCTCGCCGTCGACCCCGACCTCGAGCAGCACGCCGGTGTGAATGTCGAAGCGGAAGCCGTAGAGCGTCAGCCGGGCCGCCGCGACCGCCTCCGCGATCCAGGGAAAGGTCATCAGATTGTTCAGCGACAGCCGCACCACGGCGGCCTCGATCGCCGTCAGCCGCGAATTTTCGTCCGCGCCCGCCGCGGCGAGCAAAGCCGGCCGGGCGATGTCGACCCAGGAGGCGACGAAGTCCGGCGCCTC
>NZ_JBEKVH010000293.1:0-3050 GCF_049514155.1 Roseiarcus sp.
CTGGTCGGCGGCGCGCCGCCGCAGGAGGGCGGCCAGCAGGATGCGATGATCCGCGGCATGGTCGAGCGGCTGGCGACGCGGCTGGCGACCAGCGGCGGCGACGCCGACGAATGGCGGCGCCTGATTCGCGCCTATACGGTGCTGCACGAGCCCGACAAGGCGAAGGAGGCGCTCGCTTCGGCGCGCAAGGCGCTCGCCGGCGACGCCGAGGCCGGACAACAACTGGACGCGCTGGCGCGCGAACTTGGGATCGGAGGCTGAAGGTGACGCGCAAGGGCCGCAGATTGACGCTGATCGGCGTCGCGCTCGCCGTGGTCGGGGTCGCGGTCGGCCTCGCGCTCTATGCGATGAGCGACAGCATCGCGCTGTTCCTGACGCCGAGCGAGGTCGCGGCCAAGGCGCTGAGGCCGGGAACGCGGCTCCGGCTCGGCGGCTTGGTCGAGGCCGGCTCGGTCCAGCGCGGCGCCGACGCGATGACCTTCAATGTGACCGACAACGCCAAGAGCGTCGGCGTCGATTGCGCCGGCGCCTGCTTCGCCAACGTGCCCGACCTGTTTCGCGAAGGGCAGGGCGTGGTGGCCGAGGGCGCGCTGGCGGCGGGCGGGCGGCTCAGCGCCGAGGCGATCCTCGCCAAGCACGACGAGCGCTACATGCCGCGCGAAGTGGTCGAAGCGCTCAAGAAGCAAGGCCGCTGGCAGGAAGGCGCAGCCAAGCCATGATCGTCGAAGCCGGCCATTTCGCGCTGATCCTCGCCTTCGCGCTGTCGCTGGCGCAGGCGAGCGCGCCGCTCATCGGCGCGCGGCGCGGCGATCGGGCGCTGATGGCGGTCGGGACGAGCGCCGCGCTCGGCCAGTTCGTCCTCGTCGCGCTGGCCTTCGCCGCGCTCGCCTGGGCGCATCTGGCCTCCGACTTCTCGGTGCTCAACGTCGCCGAGAATTCGCACAGCGCCGCGCCGGCGATCTACAAGTTCTCCGGCGTGTGGGGCAATTCGGCCGCTCGCTGCCCGCCCGGCTGCGCGCCGACGCGCTCGCCGTGCAGGGGATGATCAGCGCCGCCTTCCTCGCCTTCATCCTGCTGACCTCGAACCCGTTCGAGCGCCTGTCGCCGGCGCCGTTCGAGGGCCAGGACCTCAACCCGATCCTCCAGGATCCCGGCCTCGCCATCCATCCGCCGCTGCTCTATCTCGGCTATGTCGGCTTCTCGATCGTCTTTTCCTTCGCCGCCGCGGCGCTGATCGAGGGCCGCATCGACGCCGCCTGGGCGCGCTACGTCCGGCCGTTCGCGCTGACCGCCTGGTGCTTCCTGACGCTCGGCATCGCGGTCGGCTCCTACTGGGCCTATTACACGCTCGGCTGGGGCGGCTTCTGGTTCTGGGATCCGGTCGAGAACGCGTCGCTGATGCCGTGGCTGGCGGGCACCGCCTTCATCCATTCGGCGGCGGTGATGGAGAAGCGCGACGCGCTGAAGGTGTGGACGATCTTCCTCGCCATCCTGGTCTTCTCCTTCTCGCTGCTCGGCACCTTCCTGGTGCGCTCGGGCGTGCTGACCAGCGTCCACGCCTTCGCCAGCGATCCGCGTCGCGGCGTGTTCATCCTCGTCATTCTGGCCGCGTTCATCGCCGGCCCGCTGGCGCTGTTCGCCTGGCGCGCGCCGAAGCTGAGGCAGGGCGGCCTGTTCGCGCCGATCTCGCGCGAGGGCGCGCTGGTGCTCAACAACCTGCTGCTGACCACGGTCTGCGCGATCGTGTTCTTCGGCACGCTCTATCCGCTCGCGCTCGAACAGGTCACCGGCGAGAAGATCACGGTCGGCGCGCCGTTCTTCAACCTGACCGCCGGCGCGCTGATGATGGCGATCGCCTTCGCCACGCCGTTCGGCTTCTCGCTCGCCTGGAAGCGCGGCGATCTGCTCGGCGTCGCTGAGCGGCTCGCGGTCGCCTTCGCCGGCGGCTTCGTCGTCCTGGTCGCGCTGGTCGCCTTCCTGCGCGGCGGGCCGGCGCTGGCGCCGATCGCGGCGGCGCTCGCCGTCTTCGTCATGCTCGGGACGCTGTCCGAGATCGTCTCGCGCGCCTGGCGGCGCGGCGCGGCGCTCGGCGTCATGCTGTCGCGCCTCGCCGGCCTGCCGCTGTCGTTCTGGGGCGGCGCGCTCGCCCATTTCGGCGCCGGCGTCGCCCTGCTCGGCCTGGCTTCGACCGGCTTCGGCGCCGAGACGATCGCGATGATGAAGGCCGGCGCGACGCAGACGGTCGGCCCCTACCAGATCACGCTCGATTCGCTTGCCGACCGCGCCGGCCCCAACTACCGCGAGACGGTGGGAGCGATGACGATCCGCAACGACGGCGTCGTCGTCGCCACGGTCGAACCGGCGCGCCGACTGTTCGCGACGCGGCAGACGGCGACGACCCAGGCCGGCATCGTCACCTTGCGCCTCGGCCAGGTCTATACGGCGATCGGCGACCCCAACGATCAGGGCGCGGTCGCGGCGCGGCTCTATTGGAAGCCGCTGGTGACGCTGATCTGGCTCGGCGCCGCCGTGATGGCGCTCGGCGGCGCGCTGTCGCTCGCCGACCGTCGGCTGCGGTTCGGCGCCCCGGCGCCGGCGCGTTCGGCCGCCGCCGCGGCGCGCGGAGCGGGCTGAAGCGATGGCCAGGCTGCGCGCGCTTCTCGCCTTCGGCTTCCTGCTGATCGCCGCCGCCGCCGGCGCCGTGCAGCCCGACGAAATGATGAAGGACCCGGCGCTGGAAGCGCGCGCGCGGACATTGTCGGCCGAGCTGCGCTGCCTCGTCTGCCAGAACCAGTCGATCGACGATTCCGACGCGCCGCTCGCCGGCGACATCCGCCGGCTGATCCGCGAGCGCATCGCCCAAGGGGAGAGCAACGCTTCGGTGCGCGCGTTCCTCGTCTCGCGCTACGGCAATTTCATCCTGCTGAAGCCGCCGTTCGAGCTTTCGACCGTGCTGCTGTGGCTGAGCGGGCCGCTGACGCTGGCGCTCGGCGCGCTCGGCGTCTATCTCGCCCGCCGCCGCGCCCCGCCCCCGCCCCCGCCCCTGAGCG
>NZ_JBEKVH010000294.1:0-3436 GCF_049514155.1 Roseiarcus sp.
AGCTCGACTTTGCCCATTTACGCGGCGTAGCAGAGCGTCTCGGTGAGTCTTTTCCAGAGGGTGGTCGGAATTTCCACGCGATCCGGGTCGAGCCGGGACATTGATAAATTCGGCGCGCTCCACAGCAGCCGTCGAACGGCGGCGATCGCATCGCTGAAGGTCGGTTCATCCTTGCGATACCAAGCGGCTGATCTGGGACGAAGGCAGGTGACCAAAGTGGGATCGGCCGCCCAGAGCGTCACGAGCGAGAACATTCCAAACAGCGTCGGCGTCATTCGCGCGATGGCGAGATCGGACCATTGCCGCCCGGTTTCAACGCCCAGATGGGCGCGGCATTCCTGGAACGTCGTCTCGACGGACCAGCGGTGGACGAACCAGGCGAGAATTTCGAATGGCGTGGCGGCAGAGTCGGTGCAGAGGAACGCCTGCGGATCACGAACGCCGGTTGGATCGCGCGTGAGCACCCAGCGGATCGGCGCCGGCGGCAATCCGGCGTGATACCAGACCGCCGTTCCGGTCGTGAATTCGAGAATGCAGCGCTGATCGCCATACCAATAGGGCATCGACAGTTTGGCCCAGCGCGTCGTTTTGCTTTCGAGCGCCTGGGAGAGTTTGGGAAGCGGACGGCCTTTCTTGGGCGGCCGTCCGAGCTGTCTGGGGCTTCGCGCCGGCGCCGGCGCGAACAGATTGGCGTCGAGGCGCAGCCGCGTGACGAGACAAACATGGCGGCGAACCGCGGCGATCAGATCGAGCGCCGAGAAGCTGGAGTCGGCGACAACGACGATACTGCGCTTGGGCGCCCATCGCCGAACCTGGAGAATGGCTTGGCGAGCCCAGTCAGTCAGCTTCTTGTGGCGACGCCGATGCGCAGCGGCGTAGCGTTCGGAAGGGGCGAGGATGGTGAGAAATGGCAGAGCCCAGCGTCGCCGAGTCCATGGCACGGGAACCATGGCCATCACCGCCAGCCAGCGCAAGCCGCTCGTCTTGACGAAGTGACCATGCGAGGAGCGCACGGGATCGCGGTAGATGCCGCGCGCCGCGATCTTGTGGCCCCAGCGGCGTTCGATCGTATCGTCAATGCCAATCACGATCGGCCCGTCGGGCGCGAACTTGTCGAGGATCAGCAGCAGCAGTTTGCGGCCGATGGCGGCGCTGTTCCATCGCGCTCGGCTGAGCACGTGGTGGTAGCGCGCGAAGTCGCGGGCTTCGCCGAGGCCAATGACCCGCAGAGCGGCGCTCACCGTGCGCTTTCCCGGGGCGAGCGTCATGCCGGTGACGAGCGCCAGCACATGGTCCCAGACCGGCGCGGTGAAAAAGCTCCGGAAGGGCGCCATCAGCGCGGTGATGATCGACGGCGCCATCGGCGCCGCGGCGAACGAGGAAGAGGGGCGATGTCGGGTCATCGCGACGGTAGAATCGAGTCGCGGCGAATGCGCCTTGACGCCTTTCAAGCCCAGATTGCGGCATTTTGAATCGGTGCCGCCCGAAACCAGGACAAGGACAGCGCCGCGCCGATCCACAACAATGGCGTCATGACCGATGACGACATCATCCAACTCATCGAGAACTTCGCCTTCGACGCAGGCCCCGTCGTGGCGGAGCGGCGCAATCGCGGCTTCACGCTCATCCATGCCGAAACCGGGGTTCCCATCGCCCGCCTACGCCCCCTCGGACGCAACGATCTTTATGAAATCCTCTACTGGTCGCTGTGGAAGGAACGATGGGCGCCGTTCGGCCCCTTTGGACGCACGGCGTTACCTGTCGAACAGGCCGTGCGCGTCATCGCGGAAGCGTCGATCTTTTGGGCCGTCGTCTGAAACAGGCGCGCGAAAAGGGGCAAAGTCGAGCTCAGGGGCCGTCGTCTGAAACAGGCGCGCGAAAAGGGGCAAAGTCGAGCTCAGAAGCAGACGATAAATTCTCTGAACACCCAGCCGAACGGCCGGCCGTCTTTGGCGCGAACAATGAAGGCCCGGGACCTCCCGTTGGCGTCGTCGCGCGTGTCGACGACCGCGACGAGCAGCCCGTTGTTCAGCGTCTGGATGATGCGACTGTTGGGCGCGGCGCGCATATTGAGCGGGGTCGGTTGCGTCCATCGCACGGCACAGGTCCTCAGCCGCGGCGGCAGGCGCGGCGGCGAGGCATGTCAAAGTCGCCACAGCGGCGAGCGGGCGCTTTCGCATGATCGGCGCCCCGGTTGGGGTCGCCGCGCTACGCCCGCCGGTTCGGCGAGCGGGAATGGGCGCCAAGCCCGAATCCTGCGCCGGTTTGCGCCAAGCGCACAATTGCGCGGCGCCGCGACGACGCGACGCAGGGAGCAAGCAACGCAGTCCAGAGACTCGCCGACGCCATGGGCATAACGAGCGAGGGTGAGATCGTTTTCGTCTCGAAGGCGCTGTCTGCGTCCCAAACTTGAGGAGCGTAGTATGAAGAAATACTGGTTGACGGGTCTCGTGCTCGCCGCCGGCCTGGGCATGGCCAGCGCGGCGGACGCGCAGATCAAGTTCGGCGTCGCCGGGCCGATCACCGGCGCGAACGCCTCGTTCGGCGCACAGTTGACCAACGGCGTCGGCCAGGCGGCCGAGGACTTCAACAAAGCTGGCGGCATTCTCGGCCAGAAGGTCGAGGTCGAGCAGGGCGACGACGTTTCCGATCCCAAGCAAGGCGTCTCGGTCGCCAACAAGTTCGTCGGCGACGGCGTCCAATTCGTCGTCGGCCACTTCAACTCCGGCGTGACCATCCCGGCTTCCGAAGTCTATGTCGACAACAACGTTCTCTTCATCAGCCCCTCGGCGACCAATCCCAAGGTCACTGAACGCGGGCTGTGGGACGCCTTCCGCACCTGCGGCCGCGACGACCAGCAGGGCAAGCTGTGGGCCGACCTCGCGCTCGGCGATCTCAAGGACAAGAAGATCGCCATCATTCACGACAAGACCCCCTACGGCCAGGGCCTCGCCGACGCCGCGCGCGGCTTCATGAA
This sequence comes from Roseiarcus sp., assembly GCF_049514155.1. Taxonomy (GTDB): domain Bacteria; phylum Pseudomonadota; class Alphaproteobacteria; order Rhizobiales; family Beijerinckiaceae; genus Roseiarcus. The sequence continues at coordinate 2,978 of NZ_JBEKVH010000294.1, forward strand.
CGCCGGCGGCAAGAAGGAAGTCCTCTACGAAGGCGTCAACGTCGGCGAGAAGGACTATTCGGCGATCGTCTCCAAGATCAAGGCCGCGGGCGCCGACTACCTGATGTGGGGCGGCCTGCACACCGAGGCCGGCTTGATCGTGCGCCAGATGCGCGACCAGGGCATGACGACGATCTTGATCTCCGGCGACGGCATCACCGACACCGAGTTCGCCTCGATCGGCGGCCCCGGCGTCGAAGGCACGCTGATGTCGTTCGGCCCCGAGCCGCGCAACAACCCGGCCGCCAAGGACGTCGTGGCCGAGTTCAAGGCCAAGGGAATCGAGCCCGAAGGCTACACGCTCTACTCCTACGCCGCGATGCAGATCATCAAGCAGGCGATCGAGAAGGCCAACTCGACCGACCCGCACAAGGTCGCCGACGTCATGCACTCGGGCATGGCGTTCAAGACCGTGCTCGG